>JANQSL010000028.1 GCA_028284075.1 Candidatus Sumerlaeia bacterium
GCTCCTTTACGATCGCGAACAACGCGACCCAGACGACGTCGAGTCCGGTGACGCTGGACCTTTCGTTCACTCATTCCGACGGTGCGGAGGTGTTTACCCACACAGTTCTCAGAACATGGTGGCAGCAGACTCGCGAAAGCGAGGCGGAGCCACTTGACTATAATATCGATAATTATGAAGAGTGTATTTTGTATAACTCGTATGAGTTCGATATCAATTTGGAACCGAGCATTAGGCATGGAAGGTGGTCAAAAAGAAGCAGTACCAAGGAACAACAAATGTCAATCGGTAAACACTCACACCTAACGGCTTCCATGAGTGAGGCTTTACGGTTAGAGCAATATGAGATTGCCAAGGAGATTCTGTTTCGGATTTGGAATGGTGTTTCCGCAGGGCGAGTACCAAAGCACATTCATGGGATGCCCCCTTTGGGACAGATGATCATGGAGGCCTTTGCGTGGGATCGGTATCTCGCAGCGCGCCTGGCGAGTGATCAATTAGAGCGTGACGCTTTTGCTCGTGAGAGCCTCTACTGGTTTCTGAAAGAGAGATTGGCGGCAAGAACAGATCTCGATTCCTGTGATCATCTACTGATGATGATGGGCGAATTCGAATTGGCCAAGGATGTGAACGAATATCTTAGGTATTTTCTTTGGGAAGCGGCGGGAGCCTCCGTATCATTCTTCAGGAAGTGCATGGAAAGAGGAATCGTTCAACATGACATCGACGACGTGGGTCTCATGTCACCTCCGGACGTTAAGGCCATTCATGAAGAAATGAAAAAGGAAGGAGCTCTCGGACCCAATGCCTGATCAATCCGAACTCGATTCTCTTGCCGCCGCGGCGGAATCTTCAGCCAACTCGCTCAACGATTTTCTTGAAGAAACAGGCGCGGGGCGCCCCTTCGACTGGAGCGAGGAGAGTATTATTCACATCGATCCGATCTGTCACAATGCCGATCTCTTTGGCGATTTCGATCAGGTGACTCTCGTCTTTGGCCTTGGATGCTATTTCGGAGAGCTATTGATTAAATACCGCGGCGCAAAGTGGAGGGAACCAACTGGCGAGGAGAAACAACCCATGATTGTCATGCCGAGCGGCAGGGAATGGAACGTGATCAAAGCCGTTGAAGACCGGCCGGATCAGGAAGAGCCCCTGGATCGGCTGACTCAGCTCTACAATCAAATCGCTTTGGACGAACCGATTTAGTTTCAAGCGGACACGGACAAGGATTCGTTGCCGGATGGTTTGGAGGTGGGGAGGGGGGTCCAGGCTCCGGGTACGGTTGTACGTTCCATCGAAACGGTGTGGAAGCGGGAGGACACCGATGGCGATGGCAGGCCGGAACCTTTCCTGACGACGGTCGATTCGTGGATTGCCGACACGAATACGGCCACGACGACGAATCCGTGGTTCCCCGACAGCGATTTCGACGGCGTGTGGGATGCTGTCGAGGATGCAAACCGCAACGGTCAGGTCGACGTCGGCGAGACGGATCCGTCGCGCGGCCTGGCTTACGTTCCCTATTTCGACCAACATGACGTTCAGGAACAACTGGACAGGAAGGAGCAGTTCCACAAACGGATGCCGGAGCGTCCGGTTAACGGCAACGGCAAGATCGTCTTCGAGTTCTACAAGGACCCGCTGGAGGACACCATCCGGTGGCAGGCGGCGTTCTGCCTTCAGAAAGGCGCGGGGGCGGAGTTCCCCGAGGTGGAAACAAATTCACCACTGCCGGTGGAGATCCTTTATCCCTCTCATCCCGTCGCGGAAGCGGAGGGTCTGAAGTATGTCGTGATCCGGACTGTCGGTCCTGAAATCCGCAACTTCACGATCACGCTGCGGGAGCCGAACGGCGGCGCGGTGATTCACGCATACTCCATCGCAAGAAGTTCGGAGTCTCCCTTTGGCGATGCCGTCACGGTGTCATCGTCTTCGAAATCGGCAAAGAACGCGGAAGGCCCTCCCCCGACGGAAACGACGGGAGGCTACGACGAGGAAGAGGGCGCGTTCCTGATGGACAGCATCGAGATGGCGACGCTGCTGGGCGAAGTGGGTGTCGCTTTCGCACCGGGTCTTGGGAAGATCGCTATCGGACCGGGAGTGGTGGGCCCGGGGCTGGTTCTCCAGATCGGTTTTGTCATCGGACGGCCGGTGGAGTTCTGGCTGAAACTGCAGGAGATCGTTCGTTTCCAGAACTATCTCTCGATGCCCCAGGACTTCATGCCTCTGAGCTACATCTACGTGAATCACACAGGCACGATCTTCGGCCTGAACCCAAACCTCTTCGACTCAACATTCGTTTTGAAGGCCATCGCGGCTGTGGAGTTCCAGGAGGGGTGGCACAACATCTTTGGTCTACCGACACATTACATTCCCGACGAGGCGACCGCAGTCGTCGAGGAAGAGGGTGCAAAGCAGGTCAGCCTTTCGCGAATCCTCAACGGTGTGACAGGGATTCCGATCTCGAAAGCCTACGAGTTCTATGCACAGGCTTCGGTTCGTGCGGGAATGGGTCAGATGCCGAAAGCCGTGGCAGGCATTGTAGAGCGCTTACCCTATTCATTGCCTCAGCGGCCGGACTGGGGCAACAACAAGGGTGTTGATTTTGTTTTCAGTGCCGACGGGTATCACTTCGCGGCGGAGGCGAAGTCGAGCAAGACGCAGGCAAAATTGGGCAACTTGGCCTCGGGACCGAAGCAGGGAACACCGGCCTATTCGATTGCGGGCGACGTGCGGCACTACATATGGGGTAACAGAGACGGTCTCGGTCGGCGAACCATGGTGGGAGTGTTCGGTGATCCGGACATCGATGAGTACTATCGCGCTGTAGAGAGGTTTGCCGACGACATAAAAACCAGCAACGGCAACAAGGTTCTGCAATGGATGCAAGATACTGGTCGAGATCCAAGAGCTTATGGTATCGACTTCAAACTTGTCGATTTGCAAAGAATGAACGGCAACTATAAGAATGCACTTCTCTCTGGAATGGGAAAGGATGGCCAGCTCTTCTTCGAGTACATTGATGAGGCGACGGACTTGTATGTCGCAAGAGTCGCCCGCTACTTCGAGAACAAGTGGGCTTCCATTATCATTCACGCGGGTAAGAATACTCCTACTGGAGCCAATGAAGCGCTGGAACAGACGAAAGGGTTCATGAAAAAAATGAAGAAGTACACTAACTCCGGTTCGGAAGTCACCTTCGATGCGACGAAACGTTTTCTGGTTCGCACGCTGTCGAGGTTCACATGAAAACCTTGGCATCTGTTGTTCGATCAACTGCCACGGGCAATGATCTGGCTCGCTTCGAGGAATTGTGGACCCAGCTTGAGAAGGTGGGAGGGAAATTTCTAGAGAAGCGGAAACTCTTCGAAAAAAAAGATTTTGAGAAGTTCTATGTGGCATTTGAACTACTTAGGTTAAGCGTGGAATCTTGGGCGCATCTTGAAGCGATACACGGCGAGTATGTACGGTGCCAAAGACTACTATATTACACTTACGTGGGGCATCCCGTCCAGTTTCAAAACTATACGTCCTTCTGCGGGTCGAGTGTATGGAATTCAAAAAAGGTCAAGTTGATCGCAGAAGGAGATAGGGAACGGGAAAAGAGTGGTCACGGTGAATATGACAGCTGGTATCTGCATCTTTTACTTCTCTCTTTTAGATTCGAAGAGTTCGCTAGACTGGCGATTCCAAAGCACTTGAACGGAGACATTTGCTTTCCCGTGGCGAGCCCGACCCGCAATGCCGAGACTGATCCGGGTGATTCCACGGAACTGATTCGCCTGATCGATGTTCTTCTTCAGATCGGAGAGTATGACCTGGCACGAAAGTACATGGGCTTTCTGGAAAATTATAAGAACATGCGCCGTCCACCGCGCAACAACAAGCGCGCTCTTCACTACGAGCAGTATCAACTAATTCTTGAATATTACCAAGCTGCTATCGCCTTGCAGGAAGCGAAAAGCGCGAAGGAGCGGCGGCAGCATGGAGTCCGTACCATTCTTGCTGCTATCGAGAACTATCTTCTCGGGCGGAAAGACAGGAGCGTGGAGTTTCAGACGGGCGACACCAGCCCGATTCGAATCATCGAAGCATTCATTCTTGCCGATTTCGACTCGGAAGTCGCAGCCGATCTTGGCCGAGCTACAGTAGGTTCGCTTTTCATGCGCGATCGAATCCTCGGATTTAAGCGATGCGTGGACAACGGGTGGTGGCATACACCCTGGCAGGAGCTGGATGTACTGCCACCCGAACGAGCACAGGAAATCTACGAGACGACCATTCGGCCGCGTATTTATAAAAAAACCAAAAAATAGCAACATCCATTGTTTGTTTACAGATTTCCGTTCTTGTCCTGAAGGCTGGCGGCGACGGTCTTCCGAACGCTCTTGATCTGGACTCGGACCGCGACGGGCTGCTGGACAGTCTGGAGATCGGCGTTCACAGGCAGCGCAACAGCATGGGGGGCTTCACGGGACGTCTTCTACGGCCCGGCAAGGGAGAGATTCGCGGCGACGATCACAACCCGGGAATCCTGGCGACGAACCTCGACGCGTTGCAGTCGGCGACGCGAAACGTGGCGGGCACCGACGACGGAGACGGCAATCCCTGCACATGGACAAGCCCGCCGCTGTGGTCGCTGGACGCCGACCCCTCGACGATCACGGACTGGACGAACCCCGACACGGACGGCGACGGCTTCCGCGACGGAGCCCGCCTGGAGCACACGATTGGAGACCTGTTCTGATGAAAACCACCACCCTGTCTTCACACGTCGCCATTCGCGCGCGACGATACATCAAATCCTCCGATTCCTGAGTAGACCGATGCATTTTGCAGAAAATCTCGGGGATTCCAGGGTTTCGTTTTTTCGAAACACTAAAAGATATTAGAAGAGTGGAGAGCCTGTTGACAGACGAATGGCTCACCGCACCAGGGATTGAAGGTATCCGCTTTCTGACGACCTTCTACATGCTTGACACTCAAAGACGAAGGGGGAGAACCATTATTCACGACTCACGCAAACTGTATCATACTGTTGAAATGTCGAAATGCACCAGGTCTGGGATTGTTTCATGATTCTGCGTCTCGCAGTCGTTGGTTCAATGATGGTCTTTACTGCCGCCTGTTCCCGTGGCGGGCGTTCCGCTGTCGTTTTCGACAGCGGCACTGAAGCGTCGGCCCTTCAGAGGGAACTTGATTCGATCTTCGATCACCAGGACTTTTCCACCGCGCACTGGGGAGTGCGTGTCGAGACCCTGGACGGGCGTATTCTCTATGATCGAAGCGGTTCCCGTTCCTTCACTCCCGCTTCCACCATGAAACTCTTCACAACCGCGGCGGCACTTGATCTTCTCGGCCCGGATTTCACCTGGGAGACTCGCGTTGATATCGTCGGTGAGATTACTCCGGATGGAGTTCTCGATGGTCATCTCGTGATCGTGGGTTCCGGCGATCCGTCTTTGGGAGCCTGGCACCCGGAGGATCATTGCGACAGTGCATGTCTTCTTCCCCAATGGGTGGAGGCTGTCAAAGCCACGGGGATCCGCGAGATTCGAGGGAGTATCGTGGGCGATGGCCGATGCTTCCCGGAGGAATACTACTCGGGGGAGTGGGATTACGTGGACCTGCCTTACTGGTACGCGGCAGGCTCCAGCGGGCTTGCCATGGAGGAGAACTGCTTCCGGACACAAATCAAACCCGGTCCCGGTGTCGGCGATTCCGCAGTGATTTCCTGGAATCCTGATACATCCTACATCACTGTCCTTAATGATGTCGAGACGGTCGAGGCCGGTGGAACCAGCAACGCCGACATCGTCTGGCGGGAAACCGAAGGAAATCTGATCCGTTACGACCGCACGATCGCAATAGACAAAGAGGCGATCAACGAACGTGGTTCCGTTTGGGACGGACCACGATATGCCGCCCATCTGTTTCTCGAACAGTTGGAGGCGGAGGGTGTTTCCGTAAGCGGCGGAGCCTTGAACATTCTTGGCGTTGAGGATCTTTCCGGAATCGATGGCGTATCGCAGCGGAGGACCATTGCCTCCTACTCATCGCCGTCTCTCGCGGAAACCTGCAAGGTCATCAATAAGGTCAGTCACAACTTCTTTGCCGACATGACGCTGCGCACTCTTGCTCTGGAGAAAGAGGGCCGTGGCGATTTCCGGACGGGCGCAAAGGTCATTGAGGACTGGCTTGCCAGGATTGGTGCTCCGGACCCTGGGGCTGTTGGCATCCAGGACGGTTCGGGACTCGCCAGAATGAACTTCGTTCAGCCGCGCCAGATGACCCACCTGTTGCGATACATGAAGAGCTCTGACAGCCCGGCGGGAACGGCTTTTCTGAACTCCATGAGTATTGCCGGAGTGGATGGCTGGATGGCGGGGCGTCTGGGAGATGAAATCACAAAAGGTCGGCTTAGGGCCAAGACGGGCTACATTGGACATGTTCGCACCCTCGGCGGATACGTTACCGCTGCCAACGGTGAGGAGCTGGTTTTCTCTTTGATGTGCAATTTGTATACGGTTCCGACCCGCAGAGTTTCCAGCGCACAGGACGCCGCCTGCCTTGCCCTTGCCGGGTTTGCGGGATGATCCGGCCCGTTTCCCTCTGGTGGTTGGACTTGACGGCCTTCCGGTCGCCTTGCTTCATGACAGGGAGACGAATCGCAAATCGCGCATATCTTGTTTGCGCTCAATGGGTCAGGGCCGCTAGATCAAGGGCCAGGAGCGACGGCACGACACTCGCAGTCCCGGCTGCTCACCGGGCAAAGGGCCACGGCAAGTGACTCCAGCGACCAGTCACGAGACGACAAGTCTTCCGGGCATATCCTCTCTGATTACTGAGGTGAACAAGAAGCTCCGGCAATATGCGGAGAAGGATTCACCCGTTTTTATCACCGGAGAGCAGGGTACGGAAAAAGCTTTCGCGGCGAAGGTTCTCCATCTCCTGAGCAACCGCGCGAGTCAGCCGCTCTTCAAGCTGTCAGTCTCTTACAAGCTGCCGCCGGATCTGGCGGGGCGTTTTCTGGAAAGCAATGGCGGGACGCTGATCATCAATCTTCAGCGTGAGTTTCCTGTCGATATGCAGTATACTCTGCTGGAGATGATGAGCGACAAGGCCTTTGCCGATCCTCTCTCGGGCCAGATTGTCGAGGCTGACGTTCGACTGATTCTGACTTCGAGCCTCGGAATCGAGGATCTGGCGGGTGACCACGAACTCCTGCCGGAGATTGTCAGCGCCCTTCAGGCACACTATATCGAGATTCCGCCCATCAGAGATCGCCCCGAGGACATTCCCGCCCTCGTTCGCTATGCAACGAACCGGGCATTGGAAACCGGCCGTACCAATGCACGCGGAGCCAACGCTCAGGTGCTTGCTCTTTTTCGCAAATGGGATTGGCCCGGCAATGCCGAGGATTTGCTCCTGGTCACGGCCGAGGCCGCGCTCAACGCCACCGCCGAGAGTA
>JANQSL010000029.1 GCA_028284075.1 Candidatus Sumerlaeia bacterium
AGTCGACAATGTCTGAAACGGTCGGATAGGGAAAGCTGCGCCCGTAAGGTTTGCCCGTTTCCGGGTTCACGCAGGCAGGGCCGGTGCTGCCATAGCAGCCGCCCAGATAGTTGCAGCAAATCACGAAAAAACGGTCGGTATCAAGTGCCTTGCCTGGGCCAATGAAGTCGTCCCACCACCCGGTATAGAGAGATTTTTCCCAAAGCTCGCCACCCGGTCCGACCTCATCCTGCCCGGCTGCGTGATGGCTTCCGGTCAGTGCATGAAACAACAAAACCGCATTGTCTTTCTTTTCGTTCAGCGTACCCCAGGTTTCGTATGCGATGCTGACCGGGCCGATTTGTTCCCCATTATGGAGAACGAACGGCTCACGCTTTGTTGCGATTTCGAGAAACTGAGTCCTGGGTGTCGTCATGAATTCCTGCCCCGTACAGGAAGAGGCGCCCCGCGAAGGGAGCGCCTCCGTGCCGGGTTTCCTGTGTGGCTGCGATCAGACCGCGGCGGCAGTCTTGCCGGAAGCGGCGGCAATTGCCTGATCGAGGTCTCCGATAATGTCGTCGATGTGCTCGATGCCAACCGAAAGACGGACCATTTCGGGAGAAATTCCCGCACCGGCCTGCTGCTCTTCGTTGAGCTGGCTGTGGGTTGTCGTTGCCGGGTGGATGGCGAGCGATTTTGCGTCTCCGACATTGGCCAGGTGGCTGAAGAGCCTGACGGATTCGATAAATCTGCGGCCCGCCTCGGCTCCGCCCCTGATGCCAAAAACGACCATGCCGCCGTACTGTCCCTTGAAGTATTTCTTCGCGTTTGCATGTGTCGGATGATCCTCGAACCCGGGATACTTGACCCACTCGACGTCGGGGTGCTCACGCAGGTGCCTTGCAACCGCAATGCCGTTTTCGCTGTGGCGCTGCATACGAAGCGGAAGGGTCTCAATTCCCTGAAGAAACATCCACGAATTGTCCGGAGATATGCACGCACCGAGATTCCGCAATGGAACGAGGCGCATGCGCAGGATGAACGCAAGAGGATGCAGCTCCTCCGGCAGGTCATGCCCCCAGCGAAGATTCCAGTAGGAGGAGTCCGGCTGGTTGAAGAGTTCGAACTTCGGGTCCGTCCAGTCAAACTTTCCGCTGTCGACAACCACGCCTCCAATACCGGTTCCATGACCGCCCATCCATTTCGTCAGCGAATCGCAGACGATATCGACACCGTACTCCATGGGTCGAAGAATCGCCGGAGTTGTAAAGGTGTTGTCGACGATAAATGGAATTTTGTGAGCTTTGGCGATATCGGCAATCGCTTCGAAGTCCGGAACGTTCAATGCGGGGTTGCCGCACGTCTCCGCGAAGATGACTTTGGTTTTCGGCGTGATCGCGCGGGCAAAATTCTCAGAGTCTGTTGGGTCCACCCAGTGCGTTTTGATGCCGAGGTTTGGGTGGATGTCATTGAACATCGTATACGAACCACCGTAAAGGTCGGCAGCCGATACGATTTCATCGCCGGACTTGCAGATATTCACGATTGAGTAATGAATGGCTGCCGTGCCGGAAGCCACGCCAAGTCCCGCCATGCCACCCTCAAGAGCAGCCGCACGCTTCTCGAGAACATCCGTCGTCGGGTTCATCAGTCGCGTATAAACGTTGCCGAGTTCTTTCAGAGAAAAAAGGTTCGCGGCATGTTCCGTGTCGCGAAACTGATAGGAGCTGGTCCGATAAACGGGAACAGCACGGGCCATCGTGGTCGGATCGTGTTCCTGGCCCGCGTGAAGGCACAGGGTCTCCATCTTGTATACATTGTCTGTCATTTCCACTCTTCCTCGGAGGGATTGAATATCCCGGGCCAGCCGGGTTGCGGAGGCGTAGGCACCGCTCACGGCGCTGTCAATCCTCCATTTGGAATGACGGCGGCCCGGATAACAGTGAAACTTAATCTTTCAGCGTTGTTGCTTGTCCCCTTCGTCCTCGCCGAAGGCATCGTCCAGGAGCTGCTGAAAATCCGCCGCCAGCGTCTCTTCCTCCTCAGGATTGAGTGGGGCGGTTTCCTCCTGCTCATCATCCTCACCAAACATCGCGTCGAACGCGTCGCCAACATCCTCGACGCCCAGAGTGGTAACGGTATCCTCCTCCTCTTCCGCCGGACGAGCCGCATCGGAGCGGAGAGGCTGAGTGTCCTCTTTCTCGGCAACGCGAATAGGCTGGGTTTTCTCGACATCTTCCTGTCGACGCCTGTCCGGATGGGTTTCCTCATCCTCCTTGCGGCGACGGAACTTTGTCGTATCGGGAAGATCGGAAGCGTCTGCCGCCTCCTCTCCGAAAGCGTCATCGAAAACCGATTCGAAGTCGTCGACTGCGAGACTGCTTGTTTTTTCTTCGGAGATGTCAGCGCCAATGGCGGAAAAACGTTCCGTCTTCTCACTGTCATCAACAGCTTCCGCATCGGAAGCCACGCCATGCCGTTCGCGCAGAAGTGTCGTTTTCTCCAGATCTTCCCGGCGAGGAGGAGGATGAGTTTCCTCGTCTTCCGCGACCGGTTTTGCCTCGGGGCGCGGCGGAAGTGGAATTTCAGGCGCTTCGTCAAGAATCGGTGCGCTTACTGTTTCGTCTGCGTCCGTATCGGAGAAGAGGCTCTCGACATCATCGTCGTCGAAGAGTTCATCGTCGTCCTCCAGCTCGAGTTCCGCCTTGTCTTCCGTGGCAATCGAGGCAGGAGCCTCCTCCTGTTCCTCTGCCGTGGTAACCTCTCCGAAACGTTCCTCATCCACGATGGAGTCATTTTCGTCCTCTTCCTCAACCTCCTCGACGGGCGTCGGCAGAGAAGACTCGAGAGCTTTCTGCTTTGCTTCCGCAAGAACCCGGAGTCGTTCCTGCTCGCGCTCGCGTTCACGCTCACGGGCGCGGCGCAACGTCTCCTCGATGGCGCGGGCCTCTTCCTCCTGAATCTGTGAAACCGTGTCCGGGTTGGGCTCTTCCTCGTCCTTCAGCTTCGGAAAGCTGCCACTGACGTGTTGAATGATCGTATCCATTTCGCGGAGCCCCTCCGCGAGAATCGCCGTCTCCTCCTTCAGTTCTCCCTCATCCATCACGTTGCGAAGGTTCTGGCCGGAAAGCAACAGACGACGATAGAGATCCCGGGCCGTCATCAGACTTTCCTTCTCACGTTGATTCAGGCGGGCAAGTTGCCTTCGCAGCCCCAGAATGGCGTCGAGTCCGCGATCAATCTCCCCCTCGAGAGCCTCTGCAAGTTCGCCCTGCGGATCGCCGGAAGCGGATAGAAGCGACTCGGGATTTACCAGTCGGCGATCCAACGGGCCGGACATCTGGCGAGCCAGCATCTGCGACTGGGTATTGAGCCGACGGGCCAGGGCGATGAGCCGCTGCAATCGCCGGGCTTCATCATCGAGAGGCTTCTCAGCTTCTTCCTCCGTCTGAACACTGGATGGCAGCACGAAGGAAGGCGCGGGGACGGAGACGGGCTCCTTCAGTGGCTCCCGATCCTCTGAGCCGGAGAGCGGAATGCTGTCCGGAACAGGAGTTCGCAGAGCAGCCGGACCGGAGTCGGGAAGACGGACCTGGCGGGCCTGCTCGAGGTAATCACCAGGAACCGTTTCGAGGAATTCGGGAGGCAAATCCTCCAGCGTGATACTCTCGGCAATGCCGAGGATTTGCTCCTGGTCACGGCCGAGGCCGCGCTCAACGCCACCGCCGAGAGTA
>JANQSL010000081.1 GCA_028284075.1 Candidatus Sumerlaeia bacterium
ATGCTCGGATTCACCGGCGGTGAACCGTTTTTGCGGCCGGAGATCTTTGATTTGCTGGATGAAGCGGGCCGGTTGGGAATTCAGGCGACAACGGTTAACAACGGATCCCTGCTCCCGGATCGACGCATTGAGCGTTTACGACGAACACCGATTCACCTGATCAGTTTTTCCCTCAACCATCTTGATTCGGTAATGCACGACGAAACACGCGGCGTTGAGGGAAGTGCGGCAAAGATCTTCAAGGCGATTGACCAACTCAACACACCGGATCGCGAGTACAAACTGACGCTTTCCACCATACTGATGGGGTGGAATATCGACCATCTTCCGGAAATGGTGGATTGGGTGGAAGACAAGGGTCTGGACGGCGTCACGTTTCAGATTCTCTACTTTGAGAGCGGAACGGACGAGTACAAGCCCGGCTGGTTCCGCGACAGCCCTTTTTGGGATGATGACGCTGCAAAGATCAACGAAGGCATGGATCGTTTGATTGCCATGCGAGGGGCGGGAGCCCCGATTTCCAACAGTATCGCCCAGATGGAGTACATGCGGCGGTATCTGCTGGATCCGGAAGGACCACAGACGGTGCCGTGCCGGGTTGGGATCTCAAACCTCGATATCGAGCCAAACGGCGATGTGAGGCTTTGCGATGTCATGGAGCCTGTCGGAAACATTCGCGAAGCCCATCCGGCAGATATCTGGAACGCGGCCACCAGTGAGCTGCGCCGCCGTGAAATTCATGGATGCGACAAAGCCTGCCGCATTAAGACATGTAACTTCCGACAGCCCCTCACCGATATTGCCCGGCGTCATCTGCTCTCAACATAGCGGCCCGGTTTATGCGTTCTCTCCTGAAAAGGCGAGTTTGTCGCGAATGGCAGTTAAAACCTTCAAACGCAGCGTTTCCCTGAATGCCTCCGTAGAGGAGGTTTTTGCATGGCACCGGCGACCGGCCGCAGTGGATCGCATGATTCCATACTGGAAAGACGTGAGGATTCTTCAGGCGCCGAAATCTCTGGAAGACGGTGAGCGAGCTGAGTTTGAGATCGGCTTTGGTCCCCTTCGGAAAAAGTGGATTGCCGAGCATTTCGACTATCGCGAAAACGAGCGCTTTTGCGACCGACAGGTCGAAGGGCCGTTTCGCTCCTGGACTCATCGACACCTGTTCGAAGAGGAGGATCATGGAGGATGCCTGTTAACGGATCATGTTGAGTACGAACTGCCAATGGATGCTTTGGCATCAGCAGTCGCCGGAGGAGTCGCCCGCTCGGAACTTGAATCGATGTTCCGGTTTCGACATGCCGTCCTCGCCCATGATCTGCGTCAGCACAAGGCGGCGGGCATGAACCCGTCACGGTTTCTCATCAGTGGTTCGACCGGTTTGGTCGGGACGGAGTTGACGGCTTATTTGCGAAGCGCCGGACACACTGTCGTGAGGCTTGTGCGAAAAAAGCCGAATGTTGCAGAGGACGAACTGTCGTGGGATCCCGACTCGGGATTTGGCGACGATACAGGGCCGGTTGAGGGGTTCGACTTCATTATTCATCTCGCGGGAGCCGGGATTGCCGACAAGCGGTGGACGGAAGAGAGAAAACGGCTGATTCGCGACAGCAGAGTCGTTGGTACACGGAATCTGGTCCAGGCGCTCTGCCGATTGAAGACACCGCCAAAGGCTTTTCTGTGTGCCTCCGCGGTCGGAGTCTACGGGGAAACAGGTGATACCTGGGTCGACGAATCGAGCATGACTTCGAAGGATTTCCTTGGAGTGACCGGCACGGAGTGGGAAGAGGAATGTGAGCCGGCCGCAAAGGCGGGTATACGCGTCGTGAATCTCCGGATAGGAATCGTTCTCAGCCCTCGCGGAGGTGCCCT
>JANQSL010000116.1 GCA_028284075.1 Candidatus Sumerlaeia bacterium
GCCTGCCGGCGGATATCGTCGTGGCGGGACTTGGTGTTCGGCCGGAGATCGAGCTCGCAAAAAACGCGGGATTGAAAATTGGCCAACGCGGTGGAATTCGCGTTGATGACAGGATGCGCACGAGCGATCCGCACATCTACGCGGTCGGTGACGCCGTGGAGGTCCGGGATGTCATTACAGAGGAATGGAATCTCGTCCCGCTGGCCGGGCCCGCCAACCGGCAGGGCCGCATCGTTGCGGACAACCTGTTTGGCCTCGATACCGCCTTCCGCGGCACTCAGGGAACTGCGGCAATTCGCGTTTTCTCGCTCGTCGCGGCCTGCACGGGTGCAAACGAGAAAACCCTCAAACGAGCAGCCGGAAAGTACGAAGTCATTCATCTCCATCCGGGCTCTCATGCAGGCTACTATCCTGGTGCTCATCCCATCGCCATGAAACTCCTCTTCGATCCCGCCAACGGACGTCTTCTTGGCGCCCAGGCTGTCGGGAAAGACGGAGTCGACAAACGAATCGATGTCATTGCAACGGCTATCGCAGCCGGCATGACAGTGGATGACCTTGCCGAATTGGAGCTTTGCTACGCACCGCCTGTCGGATCCGCCAAAGACCCTGTCAATCTGGCGGGAATGATTGCTCAAAACGCCCGCGCAGACCTCTCACCTGTGGCGCAGTGGGACAGCATTCCGGCGGATACGGTTATTCTCGACGTGCGTGATTGGCCGGAAAGGGAGAAAGGTGGTATTCCTGACTCAATACACATTCCGTTGTCTGAACTGCGGAACCGTATCGAAGAAGTCCCTGCGGACAAACCGGTGGTTGTGCATTGCGCATCCGGTCAACGTTCCTACTACGCGACGCGCATCCTCAGGCAGCACGGACTTCAGGCATACAACTTGACGGGATCGTGGAAAACATGGTTTGCGGGACAAACCGCAACATCATCCGGGGAGCAAGCGTCATGAAGATCATATCACCCGCGGAACTTATGGAATACCTGCAATCAAATCCCGGTGCGGCACTTGTCGATGTCCGCACACCGGTGGAATACGAAGCTGTTCATCTCAAGGGCGCACGGTCGATGCCACTGGATGAGATCACACGGCGAGCAGTCGAGGACGCTTTTGGAAGCGGCAAACCGGTTTGCCTTGTGTGCAAATCCGGCGCCCGAGCCACAAAAGCCTGCGAGAAACTGGAGAAACAGGGCCTCACCGAACTCGTTGTTGTGGAGGGCGGAACGAATGCCTGCATCGAAGCCGGGCTGCCGCTCGTCCGTGGCCGTGAGACGATTTCTCTGGAACGCCAGGTTCGCATCGCCGTCGGCGTACTCAACCTGACAGCCGCCATTCTTGCTCTTGCGGTTCATCCCGCGTTCGCGGGGCTTTGTGCCGCGTTTGGCGCCGGACTTCTCTTCGCGGGACTAACGGACTGGTGCGGAATGGGACTCATGATCGCGCGCATGCCCTGGAACCGGACAAGGAATCCGTGAAACGGACCGGGGAACTTATGAGACGTGACGCCCCCCGTCCACGGACATCGTGGTTCCTGTCACATAATCGGAAGTCAGAAGATAAATCACCGCGCGGGCAACATCCTCCGGGCTTCCCCACTTCTTGAGCAGAGTCTTGTCGGCACGGTCAGACTTCGTTTCGTCATCATAATCGTAGGGCGGCAACACCGGGCCGGGTGCAATGGCGTTCACTCGAACAACCGGCCCCAGTTCCCGCGCAAGTGACCTTGTCAACGCGTCCAGTCCGCCCTTCGCACACCAATAGGCCGAGTAGTACGGATAGGCTCGTGGCAGCATGCAGTCCGTTACATTCACAATGTGTGCCTTCTCGGACTTTGCCAGAAGAGAAAGTGCTGACTGGGCACAGAGAAACGGTCCTCGCAGGTTGCTGTTGATGGCATGGTCGAAATCCTCGTCGGTCACCTCGGCGAAATTCTTCTTTGGAAACGTCGCCGCACAGTTCACCAGCCCGTCGAGACGACCGAGCCTCTCGCGGATTTCGCCCGTCATCCGTTCAACATCCGCCCGCTTCGAATGATCACCCTGCACAAGCATCGCCCGCCGGTCCACACCCCTTACGAGCTGTGCCACCTCTTCGCCCTCGGCCCGCGACCGGTTGCAGTGAACGACAATGTCCGCTCCCGCTTTTGCACACTCAATCGCAACGGCACGACCCACTCTCTTCGCGGATCCCGTAACCCAGACAATTCGACCTTCCAATGAGAACATGCTCAATTTACTCCGCCAGATATCGGGTTGTAAACGTCTCGCCCACGTTGACGCTTCCCCGCTCGATCAGGTCCAGCTCTTCAAGCTGACTGACCATCGTTTGCCAGCGCTCTGTCGTCATCCAGCCAAAACCCTTCTCGCCGGTTGCATCAGAAACGGCAAGATCGCGAATCTGTTCGACGCCATAGGCCAGAATGTCCAAACCCATTTCCTCATTCAGACCATGAATGTATTCATTGGTTTCATCCGGATCCGAAAGATATTCCTTCCATCCTCGAACTGAAGCCTGCGTGATCGCCTGCACCACGCCAGGATTCGCATCGTGAAAAGCGTCTGTTGTGACAAGAAGGCTTGTATACGGATTGAAGCCCAGGTCGGAGACCATGAGCGCTTCAGGCTCCGCGCCTGCCTCGCGAGCCACAAAAGGCTCACTGAAAACATAGCCTTGCATTGCGTAATTCCTGTCCACGGCAAACGGAGCGACTCCCGCATAACTCACAATGCGCACATTCTCAAGAGCCACCCGGCTTGAAACATACTGCGCAAACGCCGCGGAAGGTTCCATCGCCAGAGTGACATTCTTTATGTCCTCAAATGAGTCGATGCCTGTGTTTGAATGAACCATGATGCATCGTGGACTCATCTGCAGAGGAGCCAGGAGCGCCACCAGGTTTGCATCGTTGCTGCGCCCCGTCACGACCTCGTCCGCATTGCAGATGCCGAACTCTGACTGCCCCGAACCCACGATTTGAATAATGGGAATGTTGGGGCCGCCCGGCTTAATGGTCACATCGAGCCCGGCCTCTTCGTAATAACCCTTGATGAGTGCTGTATAGAATCCGCCGTGCTCGGCTTCCGGATACCAGTTCAGCTGCAACCCGACGGGGGTGAGCTCTCCCCCGGTTCCGACGGATGTCTTTTCGGATCCTGATGAGCTTCCCGAATTGCCGCACGCGGCGAGAAAAACCACCAGTAACAGAGTCAGATAGCGCATATCGTTTCCTCTCGCTCTCAGTCGCGCCAGCGCGACGTGATCGAATCGCCGATCAGGCTTGTTGCACCAAAGATCGCCAGTCCCAGAAGAGTCGATGCAAAAATCGCGGCGAACAGTTCCGCTGTCTTCAGCTGCCCGCTCCAGAACTGAATCAGAAAACCCAGTCCCTGACTGCTCTCGCTGTATCCCGCAAAAAACTCCCCGACAATTGCACCGATTACGGACAAACCACTCGAGGTTTTGATACCTGTCATCAGATCAGGAATTGCGTTCGGAAACCGCAGTCGCAGGAGCACCTGAATTCGCGATGCATTGTGAATCTGAAACAGCTCCAGCAGACTGCGATCAACAGTCGTCAGACCGTGAGTCGTGTTGGTGATAATCGGGAAAAGGCTGACAATGTGCGCAACCAGCACGACACTTCGAATGTCCTGTCCCACCCAAATAACGATGACCGGTGCGATGGCAACGATGGGAACAGTCTGCAGAAAAATCGCATAGGGATAGAGAGCTCGCTGAATGATACGCGACTGCGAAAACGCAAACGCCACGATCACACCGACGATCACACTGATTGCCAGACCGCCAAGTGCCGCCGCCCCCGTCAACAGGGTTGCTCGAACAAGCTTTGATCCGCTCTCACCTGCCGCCTCCAGAACTCTGCCAGGTGGCGGAACCACATATGCCGGAACGTCCAGCCGGACCGCCAGGACATGCCAAACCACCAGCACAATCACAAAGACCAGTAACGGCGGAAGAACGACGAGGGCGGCCCGTTTAATGAATTCTTTCACGAGCTCGCCACCTCCAGAGCGCGGCTGATATCACCGGTAAGGCGTGCAAACTCGGGTTCCGATCGCAGAGATGAATCGCGTGGATACTCGAAAGGCACGGCAATGTCGGCGACGATTTGTCCCGGGCGCTTTGACATGACAAGAACACGCTGACTCAGGAAAGCCGCCTCGTACACATTATGGGTAACGAACAGGGCGGTAAAACCATCGTTCCCCCACAACCGTAACAACTCTTCGTTCAGCCGCTGCCGGGTTATTTCATCAAGGGCGCCAAAAGGCTCATCCAGCAGCAACACGGACGGCTGCGTTGCGAGAGCGCGTGCCAGAGAAACACGCATCTGCATTCCGCCCGAGAGCCGATGCGGCAGTGCGCGTGCAAAGTCCTCCAGTCCCACAAGCCGAAGCATCTCCTCCACACGCGCGTTTCGCTCGGACTTGCTGATTCCCTCCAGCTCCAAAGGGACCGAGACATTGCCCGCAACATGCCTCCATGGAAGCAACGCGGCCTGTTGAAACACGAAAGAGAGCGTGTGTGCATTGCTCAGCCGCACTTCACCCGAGGAACGATTCTCTATGGAGAGCGATCCCGCGGTCGGTTCCAGCAAACCCGCAACGAGCCGCAGCAGCGTGGATTTTCCACAGCCCGAAGGACCCACAAGAGCCGCAAACTCTCCGCGATTCAGTTGAAGATCGATCGGAGCCAGCGCCCGCACTCCGCCCCGGGGAAACACCATTTCAGCGCCGGCCGCGACAATCAGCGGTGAGGTCAAACCGTCAGTGAGCGGAGAAGTGGTCAACGATGCCCTGTCAGGCGACGGCGACCCGTCTTTCGAGAAAAGCGCCGTGCGGTGAGGTTGTGTCAGCCCCTTCTCCTGCAACCTTCGTACCGCGCAGGTAAACGCCGAGGAGACCACCGGTACAGGGCATACCCGCATAGTAGTCGAAGCAGGTTCCTCCGGGGAACGCCGAAAGATCCTCCGCCTGATGTCCCGGATCGACCAACACAAAGTCCGCGTCGCTTCCGATTTGCAGTGAGCCCTTCCGGGGATACAACCCGCCCAGTTTTGCAGGATCGGCGCAGCACACCATGCTCAATATCTCCGGCGAAATCCTCCACTTGGCGGGACCCTCGGAATACATGAGAGGGAGCAAATGTTCCAGACCGTTGACGCCTTCGGCCGCATTGACGGAATCCGTCGTCGAATCCGTCGCCTGCTTGACGGTGACAGGATGGTGGGAGGACGTTACAGCCGAAACAAGCCCCGCGTCCAAAGCACTCCACAGCTTCTGCTGGTGACGGCGTCGGCGAACCGGCGGCCAGACACAGGGCAGCGTCGGAGTCTCCGGCGCCTGCGTTTCTTCCGTGAGGCGCTCTGTTGCAAAGACAAGATGAGGAAGCTTCACCATCGCGGAGATGGGATAACGCTGCCCGCGCAGATGTTCAAGCTCACGCAACGTTCTCTCGCCACTCACACCGTTCACAAGAACATGCGCGCGCGAAGTCTTGACGATTGTCCCGCACGTCTTCAGCACAGCCGCCTCAATGGACTCCGGAAAGAGACCGTTGCGGCCCTGTAGAGCGCAGTTGTTTTCATCCTTCAGCTGCATGCGAAAATGTTCTTCGAGCACGGCGTCCGTCGGATTGACAATTGCCAGCATGGACTCCGGCAAATCACGCGTCACGGTTTGTATCAACGCAAGGCCCGGTGCGTTTGAAAGCGTATCCGTGCGGGCGATCCATACCGAGCACACTCCCGCGGTGGACGCGGAAAGCGCCATCTCGCGTATTTCCAGGCTCCATGCATTGACAAAAAGGTGATAGCCGAAATCAACCCACGCGTTTGCGGCGTCTGCCGCCGCCTTCTCGCGAAGCTGATCGCGAAAGACACTGTCGGGAGCGAACTCCGACGCTGTCACAACCGTTGTCACACCACCCGCGAGCGCCTTCTTTGTGAGCGTGGCGAAATCCTGAGATGAACGCTGAACGCAGCTGTTTTCTTCCGCGAGACAAACACCCGT
>JANQSL010000127.1 GCA_028284075.1 Candidatus Sumerlaeia bacterium
TAGTTCAGCTGGTAGAACGCTGGCCTTTGGAGCCAGATGTCGCAGGTTCGAGTCCTGCCTCCCCAGCCAGTTGTATCCCGAAACCCGGCCCTTCAGCGAAACCACTTCCCGTTACTGTTCGTCCCACGCTCCCCGGCCCGGCGAGTACGGAAAGCCATGAATAGCGGGACAGTGCCATCCTTAAAGATCCCCGGTGACCCACTGTCCGCTCCCCAACAGCCATTAATCCCTCTCCCATTGACGTCCGGAACGGAGCCTCCGAACGTGCCGATGTTCCCGTTACAGGGAGGCTCCCCATGGACAGCAATATTCTGAAAATCGAGATCGAGCGCCTGATTAAGGGCCCGATCAAACGCGACTACGAACTGCCGCCCGCCGACTTCGATCTCCTTGAGGATCGCGAGTTCTCCTTCCGCGAGCCGGTCAAAGGATCCATCACGGCAAAGCTTGCCGGCCCTCACAACGTCCTGGTGGAGGGGACCATTGCCACAACGGCAAAGGTGGAATGCGTGCGCTGCCTGCATGAACTGAAAATCCCTCTGACCGTGTCGTTCCAGACAGTGTTTCTGCCCACTCCAGAGGATGCCGAACGCTTCGACGATCCTCAGGACGACGACAGACTTTACTACAAAGGTGACATGCTCGATCCGCGTGAACAAATGCGCGAGGAACTGATGCTCGCCCTTCCAGCCCTGCCCTCCTGTGAACACGAATCGATGCGCGACTGTCCCCATGGCCGCGAACTGGGCGACATGGCATCCGCCGCCACGCCGGCGGCTGAAGAGGCGCCGGAGCCCGCCCCGAATTCATGGCAGGCCCAACTCGATCGCGTTCGCCGCGAGCTCGACTCGTGACGAACGGTCCGGTGGCGCCATGATTCAACTGCGCCACGTCAGCAAGCGATTCCGCCTGTATGAGGGACCGCGTCAGCGGCTGATGGCGTGGCTCGGACTCCCTTCCGGCGCTCGCGACTTCTGGGCTCTGCGGGACATTTCGCTTCACGTGCCGGAAGGCCGGACGGTGGGCATCATCGGACCGAACGGCGCCGGCAAGTCGACACTGCTCAAGCTCATGACCGGCACTTTGATACCGACGGAAGGCGAAATTGACGTCAAAGGCCGGGTCGCCGCGCTGCTGGAACTCGGTACGGGATTTCATCCGGAGTTCACCGGCCGCCAGAACATTCACATCAACGGACGCCTGCTCGGTCTCAGCAACGAAGAGCTCGCCGCCGCCGAGCGCGACATCGTGGCCTTTTCCGAACTCGGCCCCTTCATCGACCAGCCGATTCGCACGTATTCCTCCGGCATGGTGGTTCGCCTGGGGTTCTCCATCGCGGCGGCGTCCAGACCCGACGTGCTGATTGTCGACGAGGCTCTTGCCGTTGGAGACGCACGCTTTTCTCAAAAGTGCATTCGGCGCATGAAGGACTTTCGCGAGTCCGGCTGCACGATCCTTTTTGTCAGCCACGATGCTCATGCCGTGACGACACTCTGTGATGAAGCGGTGCTGCTGGACCAGGGCTGTGTCGTATCCCGCGGACCCGCGCGGGACGTGCTCGAACAATACGGCGCCCTGCTGGCCTCCAAGGGAGAGGGAAACGTCGAAATGTCCGTCCACTGGACCGGTCGCGGCGACATCGAATCGGAAGTTCCACGCCGGTCGGGTACCTTTCACGCCATGGTCGCCAACGTCGAGCTCGTTGACGCGAAAGACAACGTAACGGATTCCGTCACGTCAGGCGAATGCTGTACAATTCGGGTGCGTGTTGTTTTCCTGGGACGTGTTTCCGCTCCAACGGTCGGCGTGCTGATTCGCGATCATCTCGGTACTGATGTCTTCGGCACAAACACTGCCCTGCTGGGACTCGAACTCGGGGACTTCGAGCCGGGAGAAATCCTCGACCTCAGCCTGTGCCTTCCACTGCCGCTGGGCGAAGGCGACTACAGCCTGACCGTGGCCGTGCATCAGGATGAGACGCATCTGCAGGAATGCTACGACTGGACGGATCGCGCGGCTGCATTTCGAGTGCTCCCACCGAAGGACAAGCGTGGCTACGGCCGCGTACAACTTCACCCGGAGGCCACGGCACAACGGCCTGCCGAAGCAAATTCAGCTGCAGATGCAATTGCCGCCGTGTTTCCAAAGCTTCCCAATCCTCTCCGGCCCGGCGATGCGATCCCCACACCGTTTTTATCGGGTTTTGGTGTCATCGAAGGAGAAGCGGACGTCATGTTCCGCTGGATGGCGAAACGCGGAGTCTTTGCATTTCGTCCTGAAACGGAACGGCTTGTCATCGCGGTGGTCGCTCCCCCGGCGGAAGAGTCAGACTCCGCAATCCGCGTGACATTGTCCTGCGTTGGAAACGGCGAGTGCGGTCATGCGGAACTGACAGAGCAATACGCGGTGCTTGATTTTGTTCTGCCGCGGGACGCGACGGATGCACCACGACTGTTTGAGCTTGCCGTCGACCGCGTATGGCGCGAGCCCGGTGGAGCGCAGCGTGAACTCGGTCTTGCCGTTTACGTGGTGGCCAGTCTGCAGAAGGGAGAACCATTGCCTACATGGGACGCTATGACGCGCAGCAAATCGTTGGCAACATCGAGCGCCTCCTGAACCACGGTCCCGAGACCGCTGAACAGGAAAACGAACGAGACAACGGCATGGACAGCCCTTGTCCCGCATCCATCCCCATGCCTCCCACCCTGCGTGTATTCGAGGAATCGGTACTCCCTCCACTGGGTGAAAACTGCGCCGTTGACAAGGTCAGTCCAGGCGGCCGGCTCACATTCCTCAAGCGCGTCTGGCTGCGGCTTCTTCGTCCACTGGCGGGGCCGCAAGCCGTCGTCAACGCACAGACCCTGCGGGGTTTTGAAATTCTCGCCAACCATCTGGATCTCATGCAGAAGCGATTTATTGCCACGGAAGACCTGCTGACTGAAGTCAGAACGGTCACGGAGAACCTGCAGAGTACCACCTCTCAACATCTGGAGAGCATTGATTCACAACTCGAGGCGTTGCGCGAAAAAGACGAGTGGCTGGTCACCGAGATTCAACAGGGACACGATAAATTCTTCGAAGCGCTGGCGACAGCAAAAGAAGAAGCGGCTGAACAACGAGCCGCAACGGACCAGGCCATCGATGCGGAGCAATCAACCCGCGAAGCGCAGATTCGCGAACGCTTTGAGCAGGCGGAGGCGCTCGTTGCCGCCGCCCGCGAAGCGGCAACGAACCAGGCAACCGCCGTTAGCGATCGCTACATGTGGGTCGACGAATCCTATAAATCGCTGGAGAAGCGTATCGGTGAAATGGAGGGCGCGCTTCGCGATGCCAGCGCCAAACTGCTGCAGGCCACGGAATACCGCAGTATGGTGAACGATCTCATCAAGCGCGCCGCCACTTCAGCACCGGTGACACCTGCTCCCACGCCTCAACCGGAGCCGGCCGGGTCACTCGAACAGGAACTTGGCGCTCGCGAACTGGACCTCGCATACTTCCGTTTCCAACGTCAGTTCCGTGGCGATGAAAAGATTCTCCGTGAACGTCAGGAAAAGTATGTGGGGATCATCCGGAACCATGTTGGCGCCATGGAGCGGCCCAGACTGCTGGACCTTGCCTGTGGCGACGGCGTGTTCATCGACATTGCCCGGAACGCCGGTTTCAATGCGCGAGGGGTCGACGTCAATTCGTCGATGGTTCGGCTGGCAAGAGAACGAGACGTTCCCGTTGAAAACGCGGATGCTCTGAAACATCTCGCCGCTCAACCGGATGAATCATGGGACGTCATTACGGCCTTTCAGTTTATCGAACACCTGCCACCGGACGCATTGATGACACTGCTGCGGGAAGTGCGGCGCGTCTTGAGAACAAACGGCGTCCTTGTTCTGGAAACGCTGAATCCAAACACGTTCATGGCAATGAAGTGGTTTCACTTCGATCTTTCTCATGAACGCCTCGTTTTTCCACAAGTGCTTGAGCTGCTGATGGAGACAGCGGGGCTGACGGCGGCGGAATGGAAAGGCATTAACCCGGTGGATGAACGCGATCGCCTCGTTATTCCGCCGGACACTCCGGCCCGTGAATCGTTTGAGAAACTCAACAGCCTGCTCTTTGGGCCGCAGGACTACTACATGGTTGGTGTGAGAAAAACCGCCAGTCACTCATAGTCCGGCTCGGCAGGACCAAAACAAGTCAGTTCCTTTTTGATTCCTCCACACGAAGGACCACCCACTGGTCGTTCTGAAACGGAATTGTTGCCAAAACGCCTCGCGCTTCGGGTACGTCGCGGGCTGCCGCCATCACGATCAGGTGAGAGAACTCCTTCAGGTTTTCCTGATGCACATCGATTTCATGCAGTGTGTTGTCAAAGTCCGGTCGAAAACAAAGTCCCGGGAAAAACGGTTTGCCTGCTCTGTAAACACCGACGCGCGCTCCGGGTGGAAGCTCGGCAGCCACCCATCGATATATGTCCCGCAGGCCGTCGGGGTCGCCAAACGTGCGAAAAACATCCTGGGGAACAATCCATGACCGGTTCGCCTCTCGCGCGAGTTCCGCCATCCGGTCGGGGTGACGATCGCGCCAAACCAGCCAGAGCATAACGATTCCGGGAACAATCGATGTCAGCAACCAGGCGGTCACCAGAAGTCTTCGAAGGGAAGGGCCGTTCCGCATGCTCTGCCAGAGTATCGCAGCCCCCAGCGGAAGCGCCACGACGCACGGCATGGCAAAGCGAAACCACCAGGGATGCGGCAACAACGGAAACGCCGCGACAGGCCATGACAGCAGAAGTGCCCGATCGAAACGCTTTCTCACAATACAAAGCGCAATCGCGCAAAGATGTATCGGAATCGCCATCACAACAATGTGAGGTCCCCAACCACCGATGTGCCCCCCCTGGATCAACACGACGAGGTCCCAGCGGAAGAGACTGATAAAGAAACGCTGCGAGACGGAGTGATCGCGCAACTCGCCGGGCACACCCAGCAACGCGTCCCAGTCTCCCGGCCCCGCCCAGGGGAAACCCGCAAGAGTGCCAATGCCCGGTATGTGCACAGTCGCCGGATAAAACGGGTTGCCGTGGTCCCGCAGGTTGGTGGCCAGCCAGTGAGAGGAGACAAACGCGAACACAACAAATGCCATCAATGCACCGGCAACGATGACGCGCAGGGGAACGCGCCGCAAAAGGAGGACTGCCACGGCCGTTATGGCGAGAGTTCCGCCAAGAATCAATCCTCCGGCTTTGACGCCGGGCATCAGCCCCAGTGCCACCGCTGCCG
>JANQSL010000137.1 GCA_028284075.1 Candidatus Sumerlaeia bacterium
GGGGATTCCGGTGCTACATCGCGGAGTGGCGGGGTCCGTTTTGATTCTTCACGGCAGGGTGCGCGGTCCG
Source organism: Candidatus Sumerlaeia bacterium (assembly GCA_028284075.1). Lineage (GTDB taxonomy): Bacteria > Sumerlaeota > Sumerlaeia > SLMS01 > JAHLLQ01 > JAJFLJ01. The sequence goes on from JANQSL010000137.1 coordinate 71, forward strand.
GGCGCCGCAGCCGGACCGGACAAGCCGGACACGAAGGCACCCGGCAAAGAGGAAGAACTCGATAACAAACCTGAAGAGCCGGAAAAAAAAGGAGGAATCGTCGTCAAGCGGCACAAACGCCAGCGCACAAGCGGTGAGTTCCGGGTCCGAGAGCTGTTTGCGAAGGATGTTTCCGTGGAAGAGTCGGCTTCGACCGAAGCGGAGGCGCTCGATATCGATTGGAAGGCGGCCTGTCTGGCCGCCGACACAATTGTTTTTCTGATGTTTACAGGGCGAATGCAGGCGATCCAGGAAGGTCTTCTCTTCGGCGGACTGCCGCCGGAAAAACCGGTAGCGGCTGTCCAGTGGGGAACGACTCCGCGGCAACGCACCGTGGTCAGTACCCTTGAAAGCTTTCCGGAGGACGTGGAAGAGGCGGGACTGTCCGCTCCCGCCGTGCTGGTTGTTGGAGATGTTGTGCGGTTCCGTGACCACTTGAATTTCCACGAGCAGCGTCCACTCTTTGGCTGGACCATCGCTCTGACGGATTCCGCGGTGGAGCACCGCTCTCTGGCTCCGGACCTCGCCGAGGCCGGCGCGGCCATCCTGTCCGCTCCAACTCTCCGAGCAGCTCCCCTCGCTCTTTCACCAACGGAGATGCAAACGGTGCGGGGAGAACTGGCCCTGGCAACCCATGCCATTTTCACCCGTCCGCCGTTGGTTGAACTCTTCACGGCTTCAGCACGCGAATCCGGGATCGATATCGATTCGTTCTATCTTCAAACGAGAGTTCTCGGCGTCGATGATGGAACCCTTGACGCTCTGCAGACCGCGGGAATCAGCGCGACGCTGGCAGAGGGGCAGCCGGACGAGACGGGTTTCCGCAGGCGTTATGGCGCGGAATTCCAGGCGAGCCGGGTTGTCGTTATTGAGGGAGAAGACGAGTGGGGCGACCTGGCGGATGACCTTTCGAAGGCCGGTGCTCATGTTACGGAAATTCCCGTCAGGTCATGGCAACCGAACGAGCAGGCCCTTGCCTCGTTGATGGACTCCGTCGAGAACGAACAAGTTAACGCGCTGCTTGTCCTGACACTGGAGAGCGCTCGCACCATGTCGAGAGTGTGGGGACGAGAGGGGTTTAAACGTATTCCCGAGAAACTTGTCGTTGTTGCAGGCAACGAATTGGTCGCGAACGAACTGGTCAAGGCAGGTGCTCGAGTCAACGTCACACTCGACGACTTGAAAGTACCGACAATTATCGAGTCATTGAGCGAATATCGCAGTGCGGCTCCCCGCACCGCCTGAACTCGTAACAACGGAGAGCCCCTTATGCAGTCAATCATCGAAGCCGCCTGGGAGAATCCCGGCGCGGCGGGCGAGTCGGAAATCCGGCGTGCCGTAGCTGAGACCCTGGCGGCCCTGGAGAGTGGCCGTATCCGTGTTTCAGAAAAGAACGGAGCCGAATGGGTTGTTAACGAATGGGTGAAGAAGGCGATCCTGCTCCATTTCAAGCATTCTTCCATGCAGCCCATGGAGGCTGGTGTGTTGCATTTCTTTGACAAGGTGGACGTTCAGGGAGGCTGGAAGAACAGCGGTCCAAGGGTTGTTCCACCGGCAACCGTTCGTGCGGGTGCATATGTTTCACCCGGCGCCGTTTTGATGCCCTCCTACATTAACATCGGTGCTTACGTGGATGAGGGCACAATGATCGACACATGGTCCACGGTGGGAAGTTGCGCCCAGATTGGAAGGAACTGCCACATTAGTGGGGGAGTGGGAATTGGTGGAGTGTTGGAGCCCATGCAGGCGACCCCGGTCATCATCGAGGACGGAGTGTTTATCGGTGCTCGCAGCGAAGTGGCGGAAGGCTGCATCGTTCGCGAAGGTGCCGTGCTCGCGATGGGCTGCTATCTTGGGAAATCCACAAAAATCCATAATGCAATAACCGGTGAAACCATGTTCGGCGAGATTCCTCCAAGAGCTGTTGTGGTCCCCGGAGCTTTGCCCAGCAGGGACGGAACGCACCACACATACGCGCTGATCATGAAAAAAATCCGCGACGAAAAAACCGATGCCCGGACGGCACTCAACGAAATCCTGCGCTAGACTCCGGCCTCCGCCTGTTTCCCGGTATTATTCTCTGATACAGGGCTGAACTGTTCCGCCGTTTTGCCGCGGAACCTTACAAGCATTCCGACTCCCACCGGCAGAAGAAGCAGCGAGATGATTTGCGATGTGCTGAGACCTCCGAGCATTCCGCGATCAAGGTCTCCCCGGAGGAACTCGAGCACGAACCGGATAATTGAGTATCCAATCAAATAGAACGCCAGAGTGTAGCCTGAACGGCGCGGCTTCGATGCGTACCACAACAATGCACCTCCGAGTGCAAAGAGGGAGATCGCTTCCATCAGCTGAACGGGCCAGACAGGGAGGCTGTGCAATGCGCCATGCGGGATAAGGCCTTGCTCAAACTGGTCGAGGTACGCGTTGCCGAAGGGATAGCCGTTTGGTTGAACATGGGGTTCAACCTTAAGTCCGATCGAGTCGATCCGGCAGACTCCGCCCCAGCAGCATCCCGCAAGGTGGCAGCCGATACGTCCAAAGCCATGTCCGATCGCGAGGCTCGGTGCGACAAGATCGCCGACCTTCAGGACCGGAAGGTTGTGCCATTGAAGCCAGACGATACATGAAACCGCGGCCCCGACAAACCCTCCCAGAAAGACAAAGCCCGTTCGGGAGAAGATCATCGCTCCGGGATCGGCGCGGAATTCTCCGAAATTAAGAATGATATAGAGCAACCGCGCCGCAATGAAACCGCTAAGCACAGCGAGAAAAGCGAGGTCATACATTCGATCGGATTGAATGCCACGTTTCCTTGCGCGAAATGCGGCAATCTGAATGGCCACAAGCAGGCCCGTCGCTACCAGCAGTCCATAGGTCCCGATGAAGAAGCTGTCGCCGAATGAAAAGAGAATGGGATGCATTGTTTACGCCGGTGAGACTTGAGCTAAAGAATATACCTGCTGAGATCCTGATCCTCGACGATATCCTTCAAGGCCTGCCTCACAAAAACGGAGTTTACAACGACACGACCCTGGCCCATGTCAGGAGCCTCGAAGCTGACATCCTCGAGAATACGTTCCAGAATCGTATGCAGACGCCGGGCTCCGATGTTTTCGGTGGAGGAATTCACGCTCTCCGCGGCTTCAGCCAGTTCCTGAATTCCATCATCCTCCCAGGAGACATCGATTCCTTCCGTCTTCAACAACTCCGTGTACTGCCTCGTAAGCGCATTGTCCGGCTCCGTCAGAATCCGCTGGAAGTCTTCTGACGTCAGTGGCTCCAGTTCGACTCTCAGTGGCAGCCGCCCCTGTAGCTCCGGGATCAGATCGCTCGGTTTGGAAACGTGAAATGCGCCGGCCGCGATGAACAGCACATGATCCGTCGACACCATACCGTATTTGGTGAAGATGGTGCTGCCTTCGATGATAGGCAGGATGTCGCGCTGGACACCTTCACGGGAGACATCAGGTCCACGAGTTCCTTCGCCGTTGCGGCCCGCAACCTTGTCGAACTCATCAATAAAGATGATACCGTCCTGTTGGGCGCGTTCAAGGGCTTCCGCCTTGATCTTCTCCATATCGACGTGGGCTTCAATTTCCTCGTCGAACAGAACGCGTCGAGCTTCGCGAATTCGCAGGCGGGCGGATTTCTGCTTCTTTGGCATCAACGAATCAAACATGCTCTGCAGCTGATCCATGCCCGCGTCCATGCCGCCACCTCCACCGGCACCCGGACCCATGGGAATGGATGCCACATTGAAAGGCGAGGATGACCGCTCCGTGACTTTGACCTCCACCTCGCGATCGTCGAAACGTCCCGCAACGATACCGGGTTTCATACGCTCGCGGCGAGACCACCAGGCATGCGCAGGGTGTGAGTCTTCCGTTTCACCCGTTGAAAGGCGTGGCAGTTCGTATTCCAGTTCCGGCTTCCCATCGGTCGTCGTTTTGCGCACCCGGACGGAACCGGGCGGAGGTTCCAGCAGGTCCAGCAGCCGGTTTGTGACCAGTTCGTCGATAGCTTCGCGGATGGAATCGACTTTCTCCTCCCGGACCATTTTGATGGCCGTCTCCACGAGGTCACGAACCATGGACTCCACGTCTCGCCCGACGTAGCCGACTTCGGTGTACTTTGTCGCTTCAACCTTCACAAAGGGTGCCCGCGCAAGCTTTGCCACGCGCCGGGCGATCTCCGTTTTTCCAACACCTGTCGGGCCGATCATCAGAATATTCTTCGGCGAGACTTCCTCCCGCAGGCCCTCCTCCAGCAATCGACGCCGTGCTCGGTTGCGAAGCGCGATGGCCACGATCTTTTTCGCGCGTTTCTGGCCAATGATGTATTTGTCCAGTTCCGCCACGATCTGGCGGGGGGTCAGTTCATGTTCGGGAAATGATGACACAGATTTTATCTGCTCCGGGAGGGTCTGCTTTACTCTGATCAATCGCCGTGCCCGTCAGGCGTCGTTTGCCGAGAGAGCCATTGCCGCCAGAATGGCTGTTCCCCGGGGCAATGCATCCTCGTCGAGGTGGAACTTCGGATGATGGAGCATGTGGCGCTCCTCATCCGCCGGGGCGGAGGATCCGAGAAATGCAAAGCAGCCGGACACATGACGCGTATAAAATGCAAAGTCCTCGCTTGCCATGATCGGGTCCCCGGCATGCACCCCGTCAGGAAAGATGCCCCGGGCCACGTCACGCATACGAGCCACTGCGCCAGGATCGTTCCGTAGGGGCGGATAGCCGGATGAGATTTCTGTTTTGGCCCTGCAGTTCATGCTTTCAGCAATCGAGGAGGCCATGTCGCGGATTTGCCCGCCAAAGTGCTCGTCCATATCGACCCGGAAACTTCGGAATGTTCCCGCGAGTTCAACGACCTCGGGAATCACGTTGTTGGCATTACCGGCCCGTATTTTTGTCACGCTGACCACAGCCTGTTCAAACGGATCGATCGTTCTGGACACGATCGTCTGGAGAGCGGTGATGATTTGTGCGGCAACAGGCACGGGATCCACTGTGGTGTGAGGAAAGGCGGCGTGCCCGCCTCTGCCAACAACGCGAATGGTGAATTCGTTCACTCCCGCCAGCGCGTGGTTCTCGATGAAGTGAATCGTGCCGGTGTCGTGGCGCGGATCGACGTGAAGACCGTAGATCGCGTCGACGCCTTCCAGCATCCCGGCGGCAATGAAGTCGTTTGCACCTCCGGGGGCTTTTTCCTCCGCTCCCTGAAAGAACAGGCGCACAGCGCAGGGAAGATCCGCCTCGCGCTCTTTCAGCAACCGCGCCGCACCCAGCAGCATTGCCGTGTGGGCGTCATGGCCGCACATGTGAGAGACGCCCGGGGTCTTTGACATGAACTCCGTGGGGAACTCCTCCTGTATCGGCAGGGCGTCCATGTCAGCTCGCAGTGCAATACGCGTTCCGGGATCGCGGCCTGGCAGCTCGGCGCACAAGCCGTAGTTGCCGTTCAGACGCGTGTGAATCGTCGTATAACCGAGCCGCTCAAGCTCACTCTCAACGTAGGCCGCCGTTTTCTCCTCCTTGAAACTCAGTTCAGGATTCTGGTGAAGAAAGCGGCGCCGGGCGACAATCCATTCCTGGATTGATCCGGCGGCGGTTGTCAGGTCGGCAGTCGCTGCGGCAGTCATGATACTCCTCCGTCGAGTCGGGGAAACGCTGCCGGACAACAGGGGCTCACGCGAGGGAAAATGCCTTAGAAAGACCGAAATGGCGCAGCGTAACCCACAAGTTCAACGAACCCCTTGCCGGAGGTCGGCTCTCCGCGCCATGTGCCATCGACTCGAACGGCTCCTTCCCAGTATATCACTCCGGTGTGGCGTGTCGTTAACATCTCCTGTGCTTCAAACGCCGGGATGACTTCCAGCTCGGCGTCGTGTTCGGGAATGCGGATGATCCAGCCCATGGGATAGGTGGCTCCCGAATCGGGGCTCGTCCATTCACCTGTTGCCTCGATTGTGTACGAACCGTGAGGGAGTTCCATGCTGGAATCGGTGCTTTCCACCACTGTTCCCGATGACTGTTGATTGTGAGTTCCGTCGGCCCGGCGAAGCTGATAGACCATCAAATCCGTACCGTCATCAAGCTGGAGCGCAAACCAGTCCCATCCGACTTCTTCGTCGCTCAACGAGTCGGAAAAGAACTCATGATCCATCCACGACTGTCCCTCGACTGGAATGACTTCATTTTGCCAGGTAATGGATCCGGTCGTGTTGGATCTGGTAATGCTGATGTAGTGGGAGGCCTTGCCGGTCCCCTCAGCCTTTTGATGAATACCGTTCCTTCCGTGAATTACCGGAGACCTGACGGGAGCGAGAACAAGATCGAGCGCTGCATGGTCCCTTGCAGCATGGAGTTCCATGGTCCCGTCGTCTCTTCTGAGAATCGTCCAGTCCTGCAGGCGGATATCGAGAGTCTCCGTTGAGTAGTCGGTCTGCCCGAAGCCCTTTCTGCCAATTGCCTCCCAGGATTCATGCCGACGGCTCTCAACATCGCTGATGGCAAAGTGACCGAGGAGAATCTCTTCTGCCTTCAGACCTCCTTCCGCACGCTGATTCAGTGGCACGATGGCGTTGCGGAAAATTGTCAGTTCAAAACCGAACTCGCGACCGCCATCGGCTGCCAGGTTTCCCGTATAGTACCACCACTCTGTTTCGAAATCAGGGTGTGCACCATGGTCACGAGGAAATTCGTACGCGTATCCAGGGAGTGCCTGCCGGAACCCCTCCGCTGAAAGCGAGCCTGCTCCGGTAAGGGCGACGCATAACGCGAAATGTTTCAGTCTCATGTAAATCTCCGTTCGCTGTTTGTGGCAGCGAGGCGGGCGCCCTCTCGTGCCGGGATAATTCCGGCCAGCAGGGTCGCGATAAAGACCAGACCTCCAATCTCAAACAGAAGCGGTGGCGAAATCTCGAACCGGATTGTCCAGCCGAAGCTCTCAAGCATAATCCGTGTTGTCAGAATCCAGGACAGTATCACTCCGGCAACGATCCCCATACCAATGCCAACAACGCCAATGAATGCTGATTCGATGACTACAATACGAGCCACCCGTTTTACGGTCGCACCCATGTATCGCAAGGCGCGCAGCTCGTGTTGGCGGTCGATCGTTTGAGCGAGCATCATCGTCGTGATTCCCAACGTGGCCACAATCACAGCAATAATCCGCACGACGGATGTCACCGCAAACGTTTGGTCGAAGGCTTCCAGAGCGTACGTTCGCAGTTCGTCGTTTGAGCGAACTTCGGGGGTGGGCATTGATTCGATCAAAACCGCTCGTGACAGAATCTCTTCGCGAACCCGTTTGCGATCGGCACCGGCCTGCAAGTAGACGGATATACTGTCCAGTCGGTCGTCATCATAGAGCTCCTCGAAAAGCGGGCGATCCATGATCACGTATCCCTTTTCCGAGCTGTAATCGTAGTAGACACCTTCGACAGTGAGCACGCGGTACCCGTCCGGTGTCGGAATTTCAACGGTTTCACCGACACTGATATCATGCGCGCGGGCAAAGGATTCACTCACCACTACGGCGCCTTTTTTTCGTGCCGCTTCCATGACATCCTGCGCGGATCGGCCGTCCAGCATTGTGTTTTCAAACCGGACGGCAGCGAGACGGCCTCCACCCACGTTTGTCGGTTTGTTGTTAACCAGGACCTCGAAGCTGCGAAACGGATCAACGGTCCCGACTCCATCGATGGACTCAATCATTGCCGTGAACTCTCCCGGCATGGTCGCACCGGATCCCGAAGACGTGACTCGGGGGATGGAAACGTACAGATCGGCCTGTAGAACCTGCTCCATCCATGTCGTTACCGTTTGGCGAAAGCTTTCCACCATCAGGCCCACTGAAACAGTCATTGCCACACTCATCAGAAGGCCTCCCGCGGCGATCGCAACCTTGCCTGCCGATGAGCGCAGTCCTGCCAGTGCCAGCAGGCAATTCGAGCCCATGAAGCCGCTGGCTGTTTTTCGGACAAGAGCCGTCAGAGCAGCGATTGCGGGCTTCAGCCACAAAATGAAAGACAGGATCAAAAGCAGAGATGTGCCATAACCGGTTATCGGCAGACCGGATCTCGGCTCCTGAAGGAGCAGAAGTCCTCCCGCCGCCGCCGATACCGAACCCGCGAGCCATAGTTTCCTCAAGGATGGCCCCGACCGTTCCCTGCTTCCCGTCCTCATCGTGTTGGCCGGTGGGGTCGAAGCCGCCTCGGTTGCGGGAAACCAGGAGGCTGCAAGAGACGCCGCTATTCCCAGCACAAGCACTACCCCGGGAATGGACCAGTCAAAGGTGAGTCGACTGGCGTCCGTTTGTACGAAGTTGATACTGATGGCATCCGAAACCGTTTCCACAAGAAACGCTGCGAGGATTGTGCCTCCCAGGATGCCGAGGCAGCTTCCAACGATACCAAGAATCAGTCCCTCGGCCAGGAAAACACGGCGAATGATGTTTCTCCTGACACCCAATGCCCGAAGCATCCCAATATCCGTTCTCCGCCTGACCACCGCGATGGAAACCGTGTTAAAGATCAGGAAAGCACCCACCAGAACGGCCAGATGGCCAAGTGCATTGAGATTGAAACGAAACGCGGCAAGCATTTGGTCAACCCGTTCGTTTCGTGCCTCTGGTCGCTCAATCCGGACTGCATCGTTGCCGAACACCCGCTTCAGCGATGCGACAACTGTCTGCTCCGCGGCGCCGGGCTCCGGTACGATATCCAGCCGGTCGATGAGTCCGTCCCGCTTCAGGAGGAGATCGGCATGGGCGATGTCGGTTACGAGCACATTTCCGTCGAGCACTGCTGCCCACCTGTCACCGGACAACACCCCCGCCACTGTCAGACGATGTTCCCCCCCCGAGGCGGAGACGACGAAGTCATCTCCGAGTTGCAGACCATTGTCGGAACTGAAACTCTCGGTAACAATAACACAGGACGGGTCCGCCAACAGCTTGCGAAAATCCAATCCTTGAGCAGGTTCGAACTGAATGTTACGGACAGTCGTGTCCCCTGCCTCGGTGCTCGCCAGCAGATCGACTCCCAGCACGAGGATTGTCTCATCGTATCCATTCTTGTTCCTGTGAAGAATCCGCCCCTCGATGAGCGGTGAAATACTGCGGATACCGTTGGCACGCGAAGCGGAATCAACAAGCCGGGGATCAAGACCGGTTCCATTTCCGGTTACGGTCAGCGTTGCCTGACCTGTAACCGTGCTGACGGTTTTTCGAAAGCTCTGGACCGCCGATTCGTTGGCGAGGTCGATCGCCATGAGTGCGCCGGTTCCCAACGCAACTCCCAGAATCGTCAACAACGTTCTCGAGGGCTGATGTTTCAGGTGTATCAGGACCAGTATTCGAAGTGCCGCGCCAAACATCATGGTGCTTCGGTTTTCATTAACCGGCCATCCGTCATTTCAAGAGTACGATCGCAGTAGTCGGCGCACTTGTGATCATGCGTTGCCATTACAACTGTTGCTCCGTGGCGTTTTGAGGCTGCTTTCAGGAGATCCAGAATGACATGCCCCGTTGTGGAATCGAGATTTCCCGTTGGTTCGTCCGCCAGAACAACGCCGGGTTCGTGCACAAGGGCTCGTGCAATCGCCACGCGCTGCATCTCGCCTCCGGACAGCTGGTTCACGAAGCGATCGACTTTGTCGCCGAGAGCCACTTCGTCAGCAAGAGCATGTGCCCTTTCTCTCGCTTTGCGATCAGGGGTGTCTTGAAACAAGAGCGGCAGTGCAATATTCTCGGTAACCGTCAGATTTCCGATCAGGTTGAAAAACTGAAAAACAAAACCGATACTGTGGAGTCTCCATTCACTTCTGCCATCGTCGCTCATCAGGGCAATGTCCTGGCCCGCCACCTCGACTCGTCCCGAGTCCGGAACATCGAGCCCGCCGATCAGGTTGAGCAGAGTTGTCTTGCCGCTTCCTGAAGCGCCCCTGAGGGCAATGAACTCGCCCGACGCGACACTGAACGTGACATCGTCCAGCACTCGATGGGCGGGAGACTGCCCGTTGTACCCCTCTTTGTAGGATTTTGTGAGGTTATTGATGTTCAGGATCATCGGCACAAAACCCGGTCCGTGAGGCGGTATCCGGAACAAAAGCATGGATCGTGCACAGTGCCGAAATGTCTCTTCAGGATACTTCTCGCCGCATTCTGGCCACGAAGAAGCTGTCACAGCCGTGCCGATGAGTCCATGTCCTCCACATGCCGGCGCCGCAGCGCCAGGGGCTGTCATCGAAGTCGGGTGTTCCCGGCTCGCTGACTTGACAAAAATTCGAGTGCGAAGCCATAAAATCCTCAACCATGTCTTCACATTCTGTTTTCGACCAGGTACACACCGTATAGGCAAGGATGCCGCCGGGTGTGACGTGCGAGGCGGCTTTCGCCAGAATTTGCTTTTGTAATGCGGCCAGCTCCGCAACTGAATCAGGCGATCGACGGTAGCGGATTTCAGGATGCCGACGCAGCGTTCCCAGCCCGCTGCAGGGTGCGTCCACAAGAACGAAGTCGAACAGTTCACCTTCGTTCAAATTGCTCTCGAGCCTGGTTTCGATCCGGTCCCTGAGTCTCAGCCGATCAAACGTCGAGTGCATTCGTGCAAGTTTCTGCTTCGAAACATCCGTGGCAACAAGTCTGCAGGCATTGCCGAGCAGATCCGCCAGGTGAGATGTTTTTCCACCGGGGGAAGCACAGAGATCCAGCGCACTGCCGACGTTTGAAGCCGGAGCCGCCAGTAAACAGGCGATTTGTGCACCCTTGTCTTCAACGGTGACACGGCCGTCGGAAAAACCATCGATATCCGTGACGGATTGCGATTCGTTCAGAATCAAACATCCAGGCGGAGACGCAGCCTCCGCCTGCCTCGTTTTCATTTCGCCATCGCGTACACGGAGACAGAGTGGGGCTTCCTGATTCAAGCTCTGAAACAGGCTTTCAAGTTCGGTTTCCGGCAGCACTCTGGCAGCTTCAGTAGTGAGCCATCTCGGAATCGAACATCGCCTGTGCCAGTTCACTTCCGGTTTAAACCGACCCTCAGTTCGCGTGAGCTTGCGAAGAATGGCGTTCGCCAGACCGGCGAAGCGTTCACCTTTGTGCAGTCCCCGCACAAGTTCGACAGTTTCGCTGACTATCGCGTGCGGCGGAATTCGCTCCAGACCGCAGTGCTGAAAACCGGCGGCAAGCAGCGCCCACTGAACATCCTCCCGTGGAAGAGGACGCTGGAGGTATTGATCGAGGAGGTGCTCCAGTTGAAATCGGTGCCGCAGTGTTCCCCACACGATCTGACGTGCGAGTCCGAGGTCCCGATTGTCGAGATCAAGCCGCTCGGCCTGTTCTTCCAGGAGGATGTCAAGACCGGGGGCTTTAGGCGCGTCCGTGCGCAGAAGAACGCGATGAGCCGCCATTCGTGCCGGCGAGATGGGGAATGGCGTCATGTGCTGTCGTTTGTGTCCCGCTCGTCGTCTTCGACCTCGTCCGTTTCAACGCCGCCTGCATCCAGGGAGATCGTCGCACCGGGGGAGAAAGCGCCCCACCTCCGCCGTCGCCGATATCCCATCATGATCGTGAGGCCAAGGTAGCTCATGAAAACAATGAAGCTTACCAGGGCGAGGTGCTCGCGGAAAATGACGAGAGTGAAAATGGCGAAGACCAGTGTGATGAAGTTGTTGAAGGAACGTTTCGTCCGCCTGGTCAGGCTTTTGATGCTTGGGAAAGGATAGGTGCTGACCATGAGATAGGCAAGAATGATCATGAGTATCAGAATCATTCGATGAAGACTTCGCGAGTCTTCCAGGTAGTGTTCGATGACCAGGAAGGTGGATACCAGTGTGCCGGCCGCGGCGGGAATGGGCAGGCCGGTGAACGTGATTTTTTCCTCTTTGCCAGCCTGGATGTTATAGCGCGCCAGCCGGACCGCTCCACACACGGCATACAGTCCGGAGACACCGATTGCCATTTGTGCGGCATATTGGTGCAACGCGACTGACTCCTCGATGAGCGACAGTTTTCTGAACATCAAATAAGCCGGCGCGACACCAAATGCGATAACGTCCGAAAGTGAATCGAACTGCAGGCCAAAGGGGCTCGCTGTTCGTGTCAGCCTGGCGATGGGGCCGTCCAATGCATCGAGAACCGCCGACAGCAGAATCAGGTAGCATGCACGCACGAAGAATCCGTCGGCGGCAAAGATGATGGCACACATGCCGGAGAACAGACTCGCCGCGGTAATAAGGTTGGGAACCACATAGACCCGGCGTCTTGCGGCCAGGCCAGAGTTGTTGTGAGTGCGGCGCATCAGTCCGTGTCCCTCCGTTGAAACCGATTCAACCGGTTCCGGGCCCCGGGCCTCCCCTTCACGCGATGGCAGCGGGTTACCGATGGGAAACAACCCCTCGTTAAGTGATCTGGGCCGGAACGAGTTCGTCGGATTCCGTCACGGCGGTGTCTCTGCCCGGAAAGCGTCCCTTCTTTGCTTCTCGTTCGTAGAGAAGCCCGAGGCAGGTCTCGCCGCCCTTTACACGCTGACCCGGCTTAACCTTTACCGTGGCGTCCGTGGGAAGAAACAGTTCCACACGCGATCCAAACTGAATCAGTCCATAGCGTTCGCCACGCAAGAGCGAGTTGCCTGGTTTTGCATGGCAAACGATGCGCCGTGCAATGGCGCCGGCAATCTGGCGAATTCCAAAAACCTGAGGAGCTTCTTCCTCATCGCTTTCGAGCCAGATCGTCACCTGCTCGTTTTCCTCACTGCATTTTTCATTCAGAGCGTTAATGAATTTGCCCGGTTTCCTTTCGACATCGGTCACGGTGCCACCATGGCTCGAACGCTGGATGTGCACGTCAAAGATGTTGAGGAAGATCGCCACCCGGGTTGCTCGCCCGTTGGGCATGCGATCACAGGGAACCTCGATGACGGAGACAACTTTTCCGTCGGCGGGGGAGATCATTGCTCCCGGTATACTCGGAGTTTTGCGGCGCGGGTCGCGGAAAAACCAGAGGACATAAAAAGCCAGGACACCGGTTAAAACCGCTGCCGGCCAGAAGAAGTATCCAAGGATTGCCGTTACGAGTGCCAGAGGCACGAAGTAACGCCACGCTGGCGAAGCCACGCTCATGGGAAGTTCGTTTGCCATAATGAAGTTCGTATATAGGTCGAAGGGGAAAAACCCCGGTTGAGTTGGTCAGGATCGGGTCGAGCGGCTCCTCGAATCGCCGCCGATTGTTGGCTCCCGGTTAGTGGGCACGGTGCTGCAAGGCAAGGGGATGGTGAAACCTGTCTCTTCGATTCCGGCAATCCCTTTATCGAGAAAGATCGTGAAATGTTGATTTTAAACAGTTTGCGATCTCGTGAGGGCAGCTCAAGGCCTTGCAAAATCCTGCCAGCACACCAGGAGAGCGGCGATGGAAATTCCGCAACAGGAATGCAGAAAATCCACCCGGCGATACTGGCGAGTTCCCGACTTGAGTTGATGCAGCTCGTCCAGGTGAGCCGCGAGGGCGCAGACCGCCGCGATCCCGAGTCCCTGGAGGGGGCGCCATGTCCACTCTCCGCCGCCAAACCAGGCATCCGCACACCAGTACAGGACCAGGAACATCCCGCCAAACTCGAAGTAGTGCACCGATGCTCGGAACTTGCCGTGATGTTTGTCGAGGAATGCAAACAGCTTTGGGTGACTTCGAACGCGATCAATCCACGCTTGCGTCTGAGCACGACCGAATCTTCCGGTTCCAAGAAACCAGATGATGCCGACCAAAACAATAAGAGTGAATATCGGTATCATGGAGCCGGCAGGACCTCAGCCGGCCATGACGCCTTCGCTTTGTTCTTCCGCGTGATAGGAAGATCGTACCATCGGTCCCGCTTCCACATGCCCCAGCCCCATTTCCTCACCTGTGTGCTTGAATTCAACGAACTCGTCGGGGTGCACGAAACGCACAATGGGAAGATGACGCTGCGTCGGTTGCAGATATTGACCGATGGTGAAGATGTCGCACTCGATGGCAGCGAGGTCTTCCATCAATTCACGAACCTCATCCGGTGATTCTCCAAGACCAACCATGATGCCTGTTTTTGTTTTCAACCCCGCATCTTTTGCACGTTCCAGTACCTGGAGCGAACGTGCGTAAACAGCCTGCGGCCGGACGGTGGAGTAGAGACGCGGAACCGTTTCCAGGTTGTGATTGAAGATTTCCGGTTTCGCGCTGAACACAATATCCAAAGCTTCCGTGTCGCCAAGAAAATCCGGTGTCAGCACTTCCACCCGGCATCCCGGCGACATGTCGCGGACCAGCTCAATCGTCTCGGCAAAGATGGCCGCACCACCATCCTTCAGTTCATCACGGTTCACGGATGTGACAACGGTGTGCTTCAAGCCCATCGCGCGCACTGACTCCGCGACGCGACGCGGCTCGTCCAGGTCCAGGTCGCCAGGGCGCCCCGTTTTCACCGCACAAAACCCGCAAGATCGAGTGCACGTATCGCCGAGGATCATGAATGTGGCCGTACCGCGGCTCCAGCACTCGCCGAGGTTTGGGCACTGGGCCTCTTCGCAGACGGTATTGAGCCGTTTGTCCTCGACGAGGCTGCGAATCCTTGAATACCCGCCTCCGCTGGCAATGCGTCCGCGAATCCACGGAGGCAGGCGTCGTCCCTGTGCCTTCAGCTGTTCCGGCGTCAGACTTCCAGGATGGTATCCACCTGCCGCGGAGGATCTCGGTGCAGGCGGTTCCGGCTTTGGATCGTAAACAACGGGCACGCAACAGCTCCTCACGTCTTGCCTGCTCAGTCTCTGAGCAAGCACCGCGCCCGCGCAAGGGAGAGTTCCTACCAGCTGGCCGTCATATAGAATCTCGAAAAACCGGTGGGAATAGTCGCTGTTGCGGTGGCGGTCGAGCTTTCCAAAGTTCCGGCAAGAGGGGTGGACACGATATCGAGATCCGCCCCTTCCCCGCCCACGAGCCTCAGGTTGATCACCGTTCCGACAGGGATGTTCGACGCTTCCAGTGCCAGAGTGACTTCGCCGCCATTGTCGATGGTAACGTCCGGCATGGCAAAGGAGCCGGTTGGATCCTCCGCCACGTTCACGCCGTCCACGCTGACGAGCCTGATTTCCGGTCCGTTCTCCGGGTAGAGAATTGGGCGCACAAACGTTCGAGTGGCGGCGGGATCCAACGTCCCTGCAAACACGTCTTCGTCGGCTTCCAAGCGGATTCGCCCCTTGCTCGTTGTGCCGAAGGCGCTGCCACCGCCTGTTGCCGTCAGCGAACCGTCGCCTTCGATGCGCGTTGCCACGATTCGAATTCCACCGCCGCTTGCACCGCATCCCGCCGCGCTTCCGCCGTTTGCCTGAATGGCTCCATCAACAGTCACGGTTCCCGATGAGGCGAGAAGAATGGCGCCACCACCTCCGGATCCATCCCCCGAGGTCAACGAGCCGGTTCTTCCACCACTGCCGGAACCTCCAATGATTGGTTGTTGGAGAATGTTGCCATAAGCTGCTCCGCCTGCATCAGGGTCATTCCCCCTTGTTCCGGCAGTTGCATGCCCGCCCGAGCCCGCCGTGTTGTCCGCGGGTGTTGCTTTGCCGCCCCCCGGTCCTTCGCCGTCGGTGGCGCTGGTTCCTGACCCGCTGATTGCCGAGACTCCTCCATCAAATCCTCCCGGCCCGGCGGGTGTGGGAATGCGCCCCGGATTTTGAGCGATTGTTTTGCCGTTCTCACCGTTGATATCGAGTATTCCACTGATCGTGACATCGCCGGTTGCGAGAAAAATCAATGCCCGGGGACCAAACTCAGCCTTTGTAAAGCGTGCCGTTGTTCCCGCTCCGATATTGATTGTCGTGAAATGATAAATGCCGTCATCGTCCGCATCCAAACCACCTTTTGAGACGACAATCGTGCCCTGACCTCCGGCGATGTCGAGGATACCGTCAGATCCGTCCGAGCCGCTTGTCACGCCCGCGGCAAGTGAGACGGGTAGCAGGGTGACCAGACTCAACATCAGTGAGTAGACATTATTCCGCATCGTTCTGAACTCCCACGGGGCCTGCGACCGCCGATTTGATATCAATGGAAACCTGGTTGTTCTCGACCGAGACGGGTCCGGCCTGGGATGTCCTGATATTAATCAAGACGTTTTCGTTAAGAACCGAGATCGGACCGCTCGAAACGCGGTTTAAGGCGGCAAAATCGACGGCTTCATTCTGCACCGAAACAATCAATGTTACCGAGTTAATGCTTTCTCCGGAGGGAAACGCCCAAACGTCGCCCGGGGCCTGAGCCAGGGCGGGGGCACCAGTCAGGAGTGAAAGCGCAAGACAGCGGAGCGTCCCACGTGCCGGTAAAGGACTCATCACAGGCCAACCTGGGTGGATTTCGGACTTCTCTCGATTGTTAGACTGACCACATTAACCGCCTTGTTGGCGCAAGAGGATTTCATTCGCCACCTGGCTCTGAGGCTTGACGCGTCATCTCGCTTGAGCACATCGTTGCGCAACAAGTTGCGCGGAGGGCTCTCATCAAATCTCTGTTTCCTTCCCTGGCGGTGATGTGTGCCGTGACAGTTTCCTTTGCCGGTCCGGGCGAAATCATCATCGACAATACCGATTCCGGGTTTGCGGTCGAATCCGGAACATGGTTCCCGTCCGCAAACCCGGGTTTTTTCGGTACGAACTCTCTCGTTGGGGGAACGAGTGGCCCGACCGGTTCCGTGCGTTGGACAGCTGACCTGTCGACGACAGGTGAATATGAAGTTTTTGCCTGGTGGGTGGCGTCCGGCAACCGCGCCGCGGACGCTCCTTATCGCGTCAACGCGTCCACCGGAGCAGCGACGGTTTTTGCGAACCAGACCACCAACAGCGCTCAATGGAACTCTCTCGGCACATTCATCTTCAACGCGGGGGAGAGGTCTGTGGAACTCAGCACGGAAACGACGACCGGGGATTTTGTATCCGCGGACGCTGTTCGCTGGGCTTTCATTCGGGAGACTGACCCCGTAGTTCCCTGTACCGATGAGCCAACCGCCATCGATAACCTGGGTGGTTTCGGGAACTGCTTTGGATTCGACTTGCCGGGCGCACCGGAACCACACCCCGAAGCCAGGTGGGCACTGCATTCCGATCTGCCGGAGTTGTTCTCCTCCTACGGTGTTCTTTATTCATCGCGAGCGGTTTTACCGGAGGACAGCGGCGATACGGTTCCGCTCAATCTTCGAACGCAAACCAATAACGGCTTCACGACAATCGACGATGATTTTGATGTGTTTCTTTTTCATATAACGATCGGAGCCGGTTTGCCTTCGGCGACACGCATCGTTATTCATGTCAGGAACAATGGTTCAAACCCGGAGATCATTCGCCCGTCTCAAGTGATTCGGACGACCGGAACCATCGGCAACGAGCACGAGATGGAATCGACGCTCGGACGGCGCTGGGTGGAAGGGGATTATGATCTTCGCCCTGCAGAATACACGATCCCCGCGGGAGGAGAGGCCGTTATCGCGTGGTCAGATGTTTTCGGCCCTCCCGGGCGCAACTGTTTTGGCATGGTCCACGGGGATGTTGTCGATCCTGACTCAGAGACCGACCTTGAAGTTTCCGTCGTGGCGATTCCCGGCGTTTCGCAGGGTCAGATCCTCTCCGAGACGTCATCCTGGCTCGAAGTCGCGGCAACTTCCGCCGACAGTGTTCCCATTACCACACCCCCCGGAGCATCCGAACTTCGCCGTGCCGTGGGCATGTTTCCGAATTTTCAATGGCGTTCGGAAACGCCGACAATCGACGCCGTATCGTTGCCGCCGACAGGCACCGCGTTTCAAATGGCACTCTCGGAAATCCAGGCGGCGAGTTGTATCGATGGACGTCAAACCGTTGATATGGCTCTCCATCCCGGTTATGCTCACGGCGATACAATCGGGAACTACATGGTCGACTATCGTGTCTCGTTCCACCTTGTAAACAGCAGCCGGACCGAACCGAAAGCGTTCGACCTGACGTTTGGCCGCACCGATGCCGACATTGGCCTTGCCTGGCGCGTCGCGGCGAACAGTTCCCCGGTCGGTGATGAAGATGTTGATATGCAACCTGTCACTACAGAGTGGGCAGGCCCGAATCAATCCGACGTCATACTGTTCGATTCGCTGCTGGAACCTGTCGGTGGGTCGATCACGCTGCCGCCCTGCGGTGAGCGTTACGTTGCATTGCGGTTTATCGTGCTTGGTAACTCGTCCCTTCCGTTCCAGATCAATGTCGAACCGGCCGAACCGGACCCGCTTCCATTAGTGGATGTCTGGTTATTGGAATAAGCCTTTCACGAAAAAGAAGTGGTCTCGCGCAGGCTAATCTCTCAGCGTCTCTGCGTTTGCACCTTGATAAGCCTTACTTTATTCGTGTCAGGTACTTTCGCCAAGGGGTCCAGTAATGCTGTGGCCATCCTTCCGTCACACCGTCGTAGTCGTGTTCCGGCACGTTAAGATGCACAAGATCAATACGCCCGCCGTCAGCCTCGTCCGAGAACGTCAGGATCAACGTTGAATCCTGATCATCCGCGTTGAATTTTGTCGATCGCCACGACTGAACGATCAGCCTTGGCCTTGCGAACGCCAGCATTCTCCCCGTCAAAACACCATCAAAGGCACTGAACTTCGAACCCGGTGTTTCTTCGACCTCGACCGCGGCTCCAGTGAACCCGGCATGCTCTTCCGCCGTGACATACATTTCATAAAGCCGTGCTGCCGATGCAGGCAGTACGACAGATTGTTGAATTGCCCGTGTCATGGAAGAACTCCTCGAAGAGTGCTGACAGACTGCTTCCACACGATACCGAGAAAATCAAACCGGACTTTCATTGCCGGCAGGACACACGTGGTTTGCCTACGCGAGTCGGCTTACCAGCGCACCAAGGGCAAGCAGTGCCACTGTGGTCGTCATCCCGCCTCCGACGAACCAGACGCACAACTTTCCGAAGCTTTTCAGTGTGAACACAGCCCGGGGTCCGAATGCATCAGCGTCCTCAGGAAACGCCACGAATCGCACAAACACCGTCACCATGCCAAAGATAACGGTCCCTTGAACCAGAACCTGCCAGATTTCCATTCGCTCCTCCTCCAGGAGAACTTGAACCGGAACGCGGGGCGGGCCTGTAAGCCGAATTCTGTCTTCGCCGAAACGAAGTGCGATCATTCGACTGGGACCTGAGTCGCCTCAGGCCTCGAGCTGCCAACCCGCGGGTCAAACGAGCCGGGCCGGCTCTTCCCGCCTATTCGGCATTGCTCCGGGTGGGGTTTGACAGGCCGCCCTGTTGCCAGGACGCCGGTGCGCTCTTACCGCACCATTTCAACCTTGCCTGTGCCTGTCTCCGCTCCTTTCGGAACTTCGGCGGGCCATCGGCGGTGTGTTTTCTGTTCCACTTTCCGTCGGCTTTCGCCGCCCTGTCGTTAACAGGCACCCTGCCCTTCGGAGTTCGGACTTTCCTCCGGAAGCTCGTTTTTCCCACGAGAGAAAGACAACTTCCGGCGATCGCGCGGCCCGCCCGCGCCGGTTTGATGATCAGGACTCCTGCCGATGCTCAATTCAACCGGAATCAGACCTTCGTGTTTGTTTGTGACGCCGAAGGGGTGCGGAAGCCTCAACGAATGGCTGTTGGAAACCGTTTGCCGTATAAGGAAAAGCAGTCTCATGGAGTTTCCGGTTTCCGTCAGTGAGCAGCGGAATGATCCTGTTTCCTGCGTTTTTCCCGTCGGACCATCTCTCATGGATTCGGATACTCATGCGTGTCTCCTCCTTCTCCTTTATGGCAATTCTCCTGACCGTCGGTTACAGAGCTGCATGCGGCCAGTCCCCCGAGGGTTTGTACTTTCATTCCGCCGACGGTGGAGCTCTCCGCATCGAGCGTCTGCCTGACGGAGGCTTTGACGTTACTCCGCACGGCCCACTGACGGTTTGGCACTGGTGGGCGAGTATGGAAGGAACAACGCTGAAGCTTGAGATCGATTACTCGCTCGCGACGCGTGAGCTGTTCGGGGCGGAACCGGTTCCCGATCCCGCGCGTCAGTATTTTCTCCTCGAGCCTTCCGTCCGGTACCCGGGTGGCTGGGACTTGACGGGCGGACGGGCGCTTCCCGATCCGGATCCGAGAATGCTTGAGGAGCCCTTTTGGGGGTTTCTCTATCCTCTGCCAACCGCCGCGGATCGAATATACGTTCGCTATATCGATCGTTTGCCGAATCGAAAAACGGAACCCTTCGAGCCGCCGGTTACCGATGCCTTGCGGGCTGTGGCATTGATGGGAGCCGCCCGGGATGTTCTGGAGGTTGATCCGGAGGATTCAGTGCGTCGGATCGTTTATCTCGATGCGCTCGTTCGGACCGGCCGAATGGAGGATCTGGGACAACGACTTGACGAGTGGGAGACGGATATTCTTGCCGGGTCAAACCCCGCTCTTTCCGTTATGGCAAGCCGTGCACGAAATTCCATTGAGGCATATGGTTTGTACCTGGAGGGGCGGAACGCCTGGAGTGCCGTGCAGCCGGTTGCTGACAACAAACTCTCACTGGAAGAGCTGATACTGCATATCCCCACACTAGCCGGGTACGATGAATCCCGCCCGTTTCCAGCTTCACTCTATACCGGTGGGATCCCGAATTTCCTCGGAGCCCAGGTTGCATCGAAGGTTCTCGTCACGGAATCGTACTTTCAAATGATGCGGGGCGAACGTGAAGAGGCGCTGGCCACTCTTGCCGGCGTGTGCCGCATGGGCCAGGTCTATCAACGGGGAGAGACGCTGATCAGTATTCTGATCGGAATCGCAATTCACCAGACCGGCTTGCGTGGCATGGAGGTGTTTATTCTCAATGCGTGCGAAACACCCGGAGAGTTCGATGTGGTCCGGCGTCACCTGGACATGCTCGATGACTGGCACCAGGAGTGGCGTGCGCAGGACATTCGGGACCGGATCGTATCAGAACCAATGGCGAATGTCATGGCTCAGTCCGGCAACGGGAACCTGGCCGAAGTGGAAACACGCAACCTCAGTCTCGCGGCCCGGCACGAATTAACTCGTGCGGCGGCCATCGTCCGTGAGACACGGGTGCGGTTTCAGCGTTTTCCCGATTCTTTGGAAGACGGTATCGCATCTCATCGTGTGCCTCATGATCCCTTCGATGATGCGCCTTTACGGCATGAACAATGGCAAAATGAGTTTCTTGTCTGGTCCATTGGCCCCGACCGGAATGACGACCACGGACTGATCGAGTACGATCCGACAAATGGAACTGTCAGCCAGGGTGATATTGTCGTCACGATACCACGGAAGCGACGGTATCCATTTTCAAGAGACGGCTTCCGGCCGCAAACAACCGAAGATGTCGATCGGACTTTCACCGTCGGACTTCCGCCGGACAATTTTGCGGATACCCGGTCTCGAGGACTCACGGTTCATCCCGGCGAACCGCCGGTCATTTTCAGTTTTGGTCCGGATGCTGATGAGAACCGGTACAAAGAACAGAAACCGATAGTTGTTTCGGGAGTGTCCTTTGCGAACGATCCGTTCGGAGTGCCTCAATCCGCAAACACCGCCTTCGCCACTTCAGATGCCCGTCGGAAAAGGGTCGAGAACGAACCTCAATACGATCCGACGAACGGCACTGTGAGTAACGGGAATCTTTATTACCGCCGGGAGCAGGGGCCTTTCACCGTCATCCGCCAACTTCGAGATTGTATTCCCGGGCGCGATCCATGAGGACACGGTGCGCATGATCGAACACTTCCTGCGTGGGCGGCCCCTCAAAACCTCCAACGCGGAGATAACGAAACGTGCCGTCTCTTGTGTCGAGAATCCAGGCCCATTCGCCTATAACCGCCCTGACGGCCTTGAACTCATAGAACGGCGGTGCGAGATACTGCCGGAGACCCCCGGCCCTCTTCCTGTAGACCGGCAGTCCCTTCGTCATGTCCACAGAGGTGCTAAACAGCGGGCGGTCTTTATCAGGAACATCGCTGAGGAGTGACTGACCTCTCATCCACTCGGGAGGAGACTCGCCGAGCGCTTCCACAAGTGTCGGAGCGACATCCAGCAGTTGAACGTTGTTTTCAACGATTCCCGCATGTTCAGCACCGGGAAAACGGATCATGAGAGGTATGCGTTCGTTGGGGTGGCGCCGATTGGAGTGGTCAGATGTAATGACAAGGATGGTCTCTTCCAGAATGTTTCGAGCTTCCAATACCTCCCACACCTCGCGAATGAACCGGTCAAAGTCCAGCAGGGAATCGTCGCGTTCGCGAGTCTTGAGGGGATAAGCGGGAGTCTCTTCCTCAAGGGCAAAGTGCGCTTCCCTTGCGGCGAAAATGGGCCCGTGCGTTCCCAGCAGGTGGAGATGAAGCATGAACGGCGAAGAGGTGTTTGCGAGCCAGTCGAGCGCCATCTCCCTGCGATCGCTGTCCGCCCAGCCCGCGAGACTCTCATCCAGTCCGAAAAACTCCTCCCGCAGATCCCGCAGATAGAAGATGTGCTGAACACGGGACAGGAGACGGTCGTTGATTTGATAGAGAAAAAAAGACGTTTCGTCGCCACTGACACGCCGTGAAACGAGAAAATGCCAGAGAGCGCCGCGGCCGCGGCCGTTGACTTGATCAAACCCGTTCAGCATGTTCCAGTCGAACGGA
Source organism: Candidatus Sumerlaeia bacterium (assembly GCA_028284075.1). Lineage (GTDB taxonomy): Bacteria > Sumerlaeota > Sumerlaeia > SLMS01 > JAHLLQ01 > JAJFLJ01. The sequence goes on from JANQSL010000137.1 coordinate 22,789, forward strand.
TCCACATAGTTGCGCATGCCAATGGAGCATGACTCGAATCCAGCGTTTTCCAGAAGCCCGGGAAGGTGTCTTCGTGCAGGCACACCCATGAGAACGTCGGGCCAGTAAAGAACACCTGTATCGAGTGGATAGATACCTGTCAGCAGAGAGATGTCGGAGGGAGTCGAAAACCCGGAATTCGTGAAGGCATTCTCGCAAAACAGAAACTGATCCCTGACCGATTCAAGGAAAGGGGATGTTTCGTGCTCGTAGCCATAGACGGACAAAGCATCCGCATCGATTCCGTCACTCGCGAGGATAACAATGTTTGGAAGATTTTCGGAAGCCAGGTCAGGAAAATCGGGGATGCTCTCCTTCGTCCACCCGCCACTCAATCCATAGACGAGATGTGCGATCGGAGAAACCCCTAGGAAGATTCCCATTCCGATCCGGAGGCGGGAGAACTCCATTGGTGAAAGTCGGCGGCTCTTCCATCGCACGAACCAGAACAGAACACCGGCAGCCACGAGGAAACCGGCCGTATAGGCAAGGCGGCGGGCACCGTCGGTTGTCGAAATTCCTATCTGGGCGGTCGAGTAGGTGAAGTTGTCAAACAGGAGAACGAGCCACCCCGCCATCAGGACGGAGACAAGTCCGCAGGCCAAATGGCCACAAAGGGAGGCGGCTGATTTTGCCCGAATTTTTTGTCCGGCCGTGGCCAGGAGAAAAATCGGCAGGCCGATTCCAATGCAAGGCACCAATGGCGCCAGAAACAGAACCATGACCACCATTGTCGTTTCGACACTGGTGAGAAAAGAAGGCTTGGTGACGAAGAAAAGCCACTCCAGCAGCACCATAAAATGAATGGCGGCAAGAGCCACGCCGGTGGGAAACATGACCGGCGCTTCGATGAAGACCCGCTTCTCCACGTCCTCCTGTTGCGTGTCGGAATCCTGCCCCGTTACTGAGTCGTCGTCCGGTTGCGAAGGAGAAACAATTCTCTGACGCTGTCTCCGACTTTCTGACATCTCATTGTCTCCCAATCGTTGGCAAAGGCGTCCGTAAACCCTTCACGCGTGTAGTCCTTGAACACGTCCTCACGTGAGGCGAGTAACCGCTGCACCTGACTGTCATCCTTGGGCACCCATTCGATAATGAGATGCCGCCCGAGGCGTGCGAGTGATTCCGAAATCTTGTAAAGAGGAACGTTGTTTCCGATGGCAAGATGATGAATGAGAGCCAGCGCCATCAGGGAATCAGCGGGACCTCGTTCTTCCAGTGACATGCGCTCGCGGAAGTCCCATCCCAGCCCGGGAGACGGATTTGTCAGATCCATGACCAGGGGAAGTATATTGGATTTCCTTGTTTTCATACATTCTCGATAATGCAGGTCGGCCGCGTTGTGATCAGCTTCGAAAGCAATAACATAATCCACGCGCGTGGCTGCAATTCCGCTGAATTCGCCTGTGTTTGCGCCGAGGTCCCAGACAACTTGTGGACTGACCTCGTCGAGATAATCCGCAACAATCCGTTTTTTCTCGTCAAAGGCCGATTCACTGTAGTTCGTCTCGCTATAGTACCCTTCCCAGGCGGACGCGGCAGCGGGTGACTTCAGAGATCGAATACTCGATTTGAGGCTGTCGAGGATTCCCCGAATTCCCTGTTCGCTGACATCGCTGCGGTTTACTCTTCCTGCGGCTGCTGATTCATTGCCTGCGTAGCGGTCCTGCATACGTGCGTGGAGATGAACGTGAGCCGCCAGCCCGGGTTTCAGTCGTGTTCGTATCGGAAGAAGTGTTGCCGCAAGGTCCAGTGGCATACCATCGATATGGTTGCGTCCCATTAACAACAGCCGTGGATCACGGCGGGAAGCAAGCGCCAGAGGGGCAAGGAAGTGCTGACAAAACTGCCGGTATGCCTCCCAGGGCCGTCCTTCGATGCGGACGCTGAGAGATAGTGTGTCGATCAGCACGGGCCGCGCCTTGTGAAACTGAATGTTGAAGGCGGGAGCATCCTTCAGGATCATCCCGAAATCCATGGCACGTTCCGCAATATCGAGCGTCGCGATGGCCGCATCGCGAAGCATCGAGAACGACCATTCCCACGGGTAAGAGACAAACTCGATTTCATCCGGCTTCAGGATCTTCCAGGCGCCGGAATCCGCGACAGGCTGCTCCTCGTGTGGAATGAGAAGGTCGGCCTTGACCAGATTCTCGTAAAGACCGCTCTCCATTAGACGTGAGTAATCGTCACGGGCGGCATCGGTGACATGCCGGTAGACCACACTGTCTCGACGGAAAACCCACCCCTTCGGATCACGAAAGGAACCGGCCTCGAGGCCATCCGTTTTTCGAATCATTTGCGTGACTTGACGGATTCCAGAAAGCGGCTGAATCCCATCCGGATGCGCTGCCAGATGATTTTGAAAAAGAGGAGACCGCCGAAGATTGCCGCGAGAATAACCTGCAGGAGGGCACTGCCCGCACCCGGATCAATATAGGCGAAAGCGTTTCCCGGCGTAACGACCAGCATAACCAGCATCACTGTGATCAGAGGCGTTAGAAAAAAAACGGGAAGTCGCTTCATCCATGGATTCCTTGACGTTTGTGAGCTTCATGCAAGGAAAAGCCTCCGCGGATGTCAAAGGCGAATCCGGTCCGGGCGGAGTGTTCACTCCGGAGCAGCCTGCCTGTCCGGGCCAAAAACCCGTTTGTCCCATGTTTTCTCCATGGTCTTGCGGGCGATTTCCGGCAAATCCACTGTCAGGTCCATCTTGAGCAGAGACAGGGACGCTGAATCCGCGTCCACCGCCAGATCGTCGCTGTTGGAGGGCTCGGGGGTCAGGACCGAGTGGGTTCCGACATTCTTGTACCAAAGACGCCCGTCGATTTCCCGCACGACCGCGAACTCGTCCGTATAGAAGGAGGTTCCATGATGAGTGTATCGGATTCCCCGCAGGTCATCAAAGACGATGTTGGGCACGTTCAGGTTCCAGAACGTTCGTGGCTCCTGAGGGCTCGTCAGCAGCCAGGGCACAAGTTCCTTCACCACCCGGGCGGCCGTTTCGAAACAGCGATGGCTGTCCTTCTTGTGAGACAGAGAGACGGCGAGTGCTTTCAGACCGAAAAAAGCGGATTCCATGGCACCGGCAACGGTTCCCGAGTAGAACACCGAGTTGCCCATGTTTCCACCGTTGTTGATTCCACTTAGCACCAGGTCGGGGCGATAGCCATCCAGTGCCATCAATGCGAACTTCACACAATCGGCGGGCGTACCGTCCACAGCCCAGTTTCGTTCGCCACGCCTCTCGACTTCAAACTCCTCATGGACCGTCAGTCCGCATCCGGAGCCGGACATCTCCTGCAGAGGAGCCACGACTTGAACATCGTAATGGTCTTTGATTGTCTCGTAAAGACAGTTGATTCCCGGCGCATCGATTCCGTCGTCGTTGACAAGAAGGATACGGGTCTTTGACAGATCGGATTTCAAAGTCATAATCTCACCCTTTCCCGAAGGGCGGGAAGTGAACGAGCGCTGATGAGACGCCTCAACAGGAAAGGCGGAAGCTATCGGATGATCAAGAGGTTGCCGGGCGATATGGGTTCCGGCAGCTTCTGCTGCGACAGAATGAGAGCATTGTAGGGTGCCAGCCGGACCGTTCCGCGGGCGGGAAGACCGTCCCGCTCTTCGCTGGCGGCATCGATCATTGTCGGGCCGAGGTTTTCATAGTCATCGCCGTAGCGCGAGTTGTCTCCATTAAGTAGCACATGCCACGTGCCGGCGGCTGGAAATCCGATGTCATAGGTTTCCCATTCCGTTGCGGAGAAATTTGCAACGATAACGACATCGTCTCCGACGCCACCGTTTTCCCATCGCCGATAAGCGATGACTTTGGCATCATTGTTCACGTGGAAGACATCGATGTTCTGTCCCGTCAGTCCCTGAGTCGCATCGTCCACGTTGCGGCGAAGCCGGATCAGATCCTGATAGAACATAAAAATACCCGGGTACTGGTCCTTGTGCGTCCAGTCCATAAGCCATGTGTTCGGATCGTTAATATCCCAGAATCCGTCCATGAGAATTTCCTGACCCATGAGAATCATGGGTATGCCGGGAGCGGTCATGAGAATTGTCGCCGCCAGTGTGGATCGCCTTCGTGAGTACCACGAGTCCGGTTGGTCGAACCAGATTCTGGAGGGAAGGCGTGTGCCGCCGTTGCCGACCTCGTCGTGGCTTTCCACATAGTTCACGCGGCTGAATGCGTCCGCCGAATAGCGCGCAAGGATGGCGTCTCTCAGCAGGAACATGTTTCGATCGTTGTCGTCGCCCGTGGCGGCCGTATCGCCGAGAACGTTGCGGAGGAAATCATCCCACTGGCTGTCGAACCCGAAGCCGAAGTTGTCGTTTGTATCGCGGACGATATCGTTCTTAACGCCGAATTCCTCGGCGATCATGATCTTTCCCGGCCATTGTGCATCAACCGCGTCGTTCATTTCTCGAAGCAGTTGCTGTCCGCCGGGCAGAGCCTCTCCGCCGTTCTTTGCTCTGATATTGCTTGTTGAATCCCACCGGATTCCATCGATGCGGTAGGTATCGAGGAAGTACTCCGTGTTATCGATGATATAGCTTCGCACCTCCGGAAGCGAGTAGTTGGGTCGCGTGTCTCCCCAATCTGTTCCGATGTCGTTCGAGTTATGAAAGTAAATTCCACCAGGAAACACTGTTGAACTGAACCCGTCGAATTGCCAGATATCCAGGTCCGTTGGTCCGTAATGATTGTGAACCACATCGATCAGCACGGCGATCCCGCGTTTGTGACACTCATCGATGAACTGCATGAACTGGCGGGGAGTACCATAGGCACTTTCGACAGTGTACGGATACGCAGGATTGTATCCCCACGAAAAATCCCCGCCGAATTCGTGGATCGGCATGAGTTGGATGCCATTAACACCGAGTTCCACCAGATGATCGAGACGTTGAAGGGCCGACAGAAACGTTCCCGGCAACCCTCCCGGTGAATCGTTGAACGCACCAATGTGCATCTCGTAGAGCACAAGCTCGTTCCAGGTCGGCATCTCGTAGTCATTGCTTTGCCAGTTGTGGCTGAGATCGCCGATAATGCTGTTGGCGTCCGTTCCTGAATTCTGCACATCCGTCGAGCGCGGGTCCTTTTTCCACAGGAGTTGTCCGCCGTTTCTGATCACGTATTTATACTGCTGGCCCACCGAGGCACCGGGAACATCGACCGACCAGTTACCGTCTCCTTCACCGGAGAGTGGTGTCGATGTGGTGCTCCAGCCGTTGAACTGCCCCGCAACGTGGACAGAATCCGCGTTTGGCGCCCAGACGCGGAAAGCAACTCCGCCATCGTAGATGATTGGACCAAACCCTTCCCGGAGCGACGGTGCGCTCAAGACGGCTGAGGTCCACAGCGTCAGGGCTGTGGCCATTGCAATTTGGCGGATGGATGCGTGGGTTTCGGTCATGGAGGCTCCCCTCGGATACTTGCCGAGCGGAGGATGCCTCCTCCGTGCCCCCGCCTGCCACTCGTTTCGTTCAAATCGGGAAGTCGTGAAGACCCGGTTTTTACCCCGTTTTATTGAGCGCATGGCAGGGTCCTGGAGCTTGGCGAAGGGCTCGAACCCAGCCTGTACCGCGCCACGGCGAGGCCTGCCGGATGCCTGAATCCAATTCCCTTGCCACTCCCCCCGGCACCTCGGAACGTGAACTGTCTCGACTTTGACGCGGTTGATTGCCCACTCCGAATGCATTTCGCTCCGGTACGCCCTTTTGTCCGTTTCCTCCTGACTCTTGTCTGCGCGCTCGTCGTGGGGGCATCCGGGCATGTCTCGGCCCAGGGGACCGGAGTCGCCATCAATCCGGCTGGCGGAGAGGAAAATGTAACCCTTCAGGGTGAGGTTTTCTCTGTAAACAACGTTGCCTACAGTTTCAGTCGCCCTGTCATCACGAGCGGAGACATCTCCATCACGGCCGACCGGATACGCCTCGATTATACCACCCAGCAAATTGAGGCCGATGGAAACGTCATTTACTCCTCACCCGATTCGGAAGTCCGGGGTGAGCGCGGCCGCTACGATTTTCGTCGGAAAGAGGGCGTCGCGTGGGGTGTTGAAGGCGTCCACCAGGGAGTCTTTTTCCGGGCCGAGTGGGACGAAGAAACCCAGGGGCCTTCCTTCCGCCGCATCAGTGAGGACGAAGCTCTGTTTCGCGGCGCTTCCTGGACGACCAGCGGCTTTCCGGTTCCCACATGGCACATGAAGGCAAAGGAGATCATCCTCTTCCCCGATGATCGCGTTTTCATGCGTGAAGCCAAACTCTATGTCCGTGGCGTCCCCGTTCTCTATTTTCCCATCTTCACCTATGGCTTTCGCGAAGACAATCCCTGGACGATTGAGGCCGGCGTTAGAAGCAGATACGGTGTCTATCTCAGCATTGGCTATCTCTTCAGGCACGAAGCCCGTGTTCCTGACTGGAACAATGATGAAAAGTATCGAACGCGCTCGCGGGGAAACCTGAGACTTCGCTCCGATTTGTTCAGCGGCGGTGCTGTTGGAATTGGAACGAAATATCGTTATGAGTTCGGATTTCGCCGTCATATTGGGGATCTTGAGCTGTATGGAATTCGTGACAGCGTGCGTGAGGTTCGTGGCGACAACGACAAGAATCGTTATGTCTATCGCCATCGTCACAACAGCGTTTTCGGAAACACTATCTGGCAGCTCAACGCGGACTGGATGAGCGATCCGGACATGTACCAGGATTTTCTTGATCCGCTCAGTGATGTGGAGCGGGGGCGCATTCCCGAGCGCCGCTTCCGTGCCGCCGTGACGTATCTGCAGGAAGACTGGCTGGCACGTTTCTCGACGGAATTCAAGGACCGGATTACTCTCGACGAATACCAGGACCCGGCCGAGCCCCTGGCGGACAATCTCAACTACGACCCCGATCCCAACTTCAGGAAGCAGTCGGGAGACGATATCGACGGTATCAGCGAAGACCGGTACGGACGTGTTTCCGAGAAGTTCAACGGCCGCGTTGCCACACGCCTTCTGCCGTTTTTCCGCACGCCGCTGCACTGGCAGACGCGTGCGAACGCATTCAGCGCACTCGATGCAGGGTTCAATGAGTTCGATGACGACGATGACGCCCGGTATACCGGTGGCGATCTCTATGGCTCACTTACTCACAGAACACGCCTGGACGGCGACGGCCGCTTCACATGGCTGAATACCGTTGGGGCCGGAATAGGTCACTATGACCGCAGCGACGATTCATTAATCGATGATGACATTCCCGTCTCCGGCGCGACCTCCGTGGGAGGACTCACCTATCTTGACGACGATGAAGTGCTGGTCAGCAACGGAACCCGTAATCTTGACTACAGTGACGTCGATCCAACGTACCTGTGGGTCGACTATCGGAGCCGGTTGAACGCCCGTTTCACCGAGAACGTCTCGGGTTTTGTGCAATACACCCTGCGTGACGGAACGAGCCGGGGCGTTGGAGGTTTCTGGGAACGGAGCGGGCGGACCGAGATTTTCGAGGATACCTACGATTTCCCTCAGGATGAACACTGGGTGGAAGGTCAGCTTCATTACTCGCCTCTCTACCCGAAAATCGATCTTTACCTGACCGGCGGTTACAACCTGCAGCAGGACTTTCAGCTTCGGCCGAACGAGAAGCTCTATTACGCGGGGGCCGGAGCGGAATGGGAGAATGATTCCGGCGAATGGGTGGCAGCCTCGGAACTCCTTTTCCAGGGCCGTCAGGCGCGCGACCGACGCGATCCTGGTGAGTATGACTTCACAGAGCTTTCCGGCAACGCGTCACTGCGTTATGTTCCTCTGCACGGCCGCTACTGGGGCGGTCTGCTCTTGAGCGGCAGAGCTCCATTCGACGACGACCCTGTGAGGGATCCCTCCCGCCGCCGCCGCCGTTTCGACGAAACGAGCTCGGATCTGTCCATTCGTCCCACGATTGGAAAGCAATTCGGTCCCAAGTATGCCGTTGAAGTTTCCGCGGAATACAGCACTCGCCTGCAGAAAATCAGCGAGGCGGGCATCACCGTTCAGCGGGATCTCTACGATGCGGATCTTTTTGTTTTCGCGGGTATGAAGGAGAACACCTTCCGCGATCGGGACAAGGACCGCTCCTCCGATGACCGCCCGGATTCGAAGACCGAGTTTGACTTCAGGGTGGGTCTTCGGTTCAAGACTCCCGATGAGACCTCACGCCTTTCAGCGGTTTCCATCAAGACCATGCGTGATCGCGAACGCGAAGCCAGTTTCGTTGAATGACCCCTGTCTTACAAGATTCGCCTGATCGCATCGCTTCCGTTGCGAGCATCCTGGGTTGTGCAGCGTTCTTTGCTCTCCTGCTGGTCGTTCCTCTCGCGGTTCCGCCTCCATCCGTATTTCTGATTTTCACAATCACCTCTGAAGTCGTTTTTGCCAAGATGTTCGTCACGCGGCTTCTCTGCGTTGTTATCGTTGCGGCAACCGCTGTTCGCATTCTTCGCAATATTCCCGGTGACTGGCGATTTGGTGCGGCGGCGCTTCCGTTTCTCTGTCTGCTGGCTTTTCTGCTGACACTGCTGTTGGCTTGTTTTTTCAGTCCCGCCCGCGCTTTCAGTTTCAGCCAGAGTTACTCTGAGATTGGTCTGACTCTCGCAACCCTTTGTGGAACCTTCTGTCTTACCACCGTTCGCCGCGTGAGGGCTCTTCTCTATGCGACATGTATCGCCGGCGTTGTTGTCGCACTGATCGGTTTGCTCACGCGATTTGTAACCGGAGAGATCATGGAGTTTCTTTATGGCCGAAATCCCTTCGGCGATCTGCTGGAGGCGGGTTCGGACATCTCAAGAGTGGAGGGAGGCCTCACTCGCGGACCATTCATGGCAACTCTTGCCAATACCGAATTTGCCGGCAACTATATGGCTCTTGCGTTTCTTCTGGCCGGGTCGTGGCTCATGGACGGTTGGGGAACCCGACACCATCGAAATCCGGTCTTCTGGCTGATTGGAACAGGTTGTTTCGCGGTTCTTGGCGCGGCGGTTGTGTTGTCTGCAACGCGCGGCGCTCTCATTGTGATTATCGCCGGACTGATTGCGCGATGGCTGGCAACACTGAAGCTTCGTGGTTTGTACATCGCTGCTGCGCTGTGTACTCTCACGCTGTTGGCCACTCTGATTGGTGTCCGTGTCACAGCCCTTTGCGGAATCGCAGCTCTGCTTGGCGTACTCATCTGGCAACTCGCCACAGGTCAGTTTCTGACCCTTTGGAAGCCCATTGTTCCCGGAACCAAAGCGCTCTTGCTCTGCGGGGCTTCTGCCGGCGCCCTTCTCATTCTCGCCGTTCTTCTGCCCGGACCATGGCAATCCGGCTCCCTTTACGTTGTGGAGCGGCTCAGCGAAGCCGCATCGCCGGTTTCACGGTCGGTGCGCGAGCGCCTCACCTTCTACATGATCGCTTCCGGTATGGTCGCTGACAATCCGTTGCTTGGCATCGGACCCGGACGGTTTGCTTCAGAATACCACACATATCTGGCGCTCCTCAACCAGCAGGACCCAAGTGGTGTCATGGAGCGTATTCACTACAGGCTTGAGACTCTTTATGCACGGCAAACCCACAACGACTACTTCCAGATCGCCGCGGAGCGCGGTGTTCCATCTCTCGCGTGCTTTCTTGCACTTGTTGCAACCGTACTCGCCGCTCTGGCCCGGATCGTACGAAGCAGACTCCACCAGGCGGAGGCAGTGGCGCACGCCCTGCTGACACTTATCTGTGGTTTCATGACAAACATGCTGACGAGCTTCCCGCTTTTTGAAGGCGCTCGTCTCGCGACATTCTACGGAATGCTGGCGGGGGCTCTTGCTCTCATCAGGATTGCATCTCTCAAAAGCGATCCGGTCCTGGCACCAACCACGACCACTCCGGACGGCGCCTAGGGTTTTCGCCAAACCACGTCCGTTACCCGCCAGGTTCCTTGTGATTCCTCTTCCAACTGGATGGTGACAAACATCAGAACCTCTTCATTGCGTCCTCTGATCTCAGTTCTGGCGGTTTGTCGCCCCTGAGGTGTCAGGGCGGTGGTCACTCCGGAGTTGCCTTTCACGTTTCCCGTTTTTTCAAGCTCCTCAAGAAGAGCCTTTGTCTTGGGTTGAACCCCAGATGCCGCAAGAGTCGTGGCACCATTCAAATCTCCCCGCTCGACATCTTCAAAGTACTCGGCGGCTGTTGCGAAGGCGGTTTTCGGTTCCGGTGGTTTGTACAGAAACTTCGTCATTCCGAAAACGACCGCTGCTGCCACGGCTGCAAACAAGAGAACGATTCCCGCCGTTTTTGCCAGCGTGCCTCCACTCTTCTTCTTTTTCTTTTCAACAGTCTCAGGTGGTTTGCGCGCCACTTTCGAGATCGGTATGGAGGCGGCGTCGGTGACGGAATCCGCCGGCACTTCACGGCCTTCCTTTTTTGCCTTTCGCGCCTCCTTCTGAAGCTCTTTTACGGCTTTTTCCCGATCGCGGCGCAGGATCTTCAAGTCCTGCTCGGCATCATTACGAATCCAGCGTTTCAATGCTCCTTCAAGAATACGCGCATCCCCGTAACTGCCTCCCTGCGAGAACAATCCGGCGGTCAATACTTGCGTCAGCTTCGGTGTCGGCAGTGCTTCTCTGAGGTCCTCCACATGCTGTGGCAAGTCGTCACGTTGAAGAATACAATCCACCAGCATCCAGGCGATCGCGTAGGAATCCGCGTTGATCAGCTTCGGCTGTGCGGAACCCGGCAGCTCCGGTGCCGTGTAGCGCCCGTCAGCGAGAAGGGGGGCCGTTTCGTTGGCGTCGGGCGCCACGGGAACGATCCGCAGCGGGTTGGATTTTCTTGTTGGGTCGAGTATGATGGTATCAGGCGTGGGATTGATGAGGAGCAGATTGAGGTTATACGCATTTCCCAGAGTTTCGCTCAGCGCTCGAAACCATCGGGCAAGTTGCAATGGGTCGACAGGGTCCAGTTTGTCCGCTGAGGCCTCTCGAAGCGTTTCACCGCCGGGGTCATCCACGACGACATAGGGAACGGCGGTCTCCGCCGAAATTTCACGAATTCCAAGCAGGCCGTCCACCGCGGGACTGCTTTGTTTCCAGCGCTTGAGCGTTTCAAGGGAAGTGTTAAACAGCTTCATGCCGGCGGTCGTCGTATAGGCGACGAACAGCACACGGCCAAACCGCTGGTGCTCGGCGCGCCACAACTCACCCCAGGCGCCTTCCACCACCAAGTGATTTGTGACTATTCCCTGGCCGGGAATCTCCCGGCCGGATTCACACATTGCCATAACGTATCACCGCCGGATCCGGCTGATTAAACCAGTGTCATCGTCCCTTCCCCAAGTCGGGGCCGGTCAACGAAAACCCGCCGTCCATCAGAACGGCGGGCAGAATGTTGAAGGAATGTCGATGACAGGAATCAGATGCTGGCGACCTCGCGAGTTGCCGACTTATCAGCGGAGGACTCCAGTGCCTGGCGTGCACGTTCGACGATGGCCTGGAAACCCTCAGGGTCGTGAATCGCAATTTCACTGAGCATCTTGCGGTCGATTTCGACACCGGCGATGTTCAGGCCATTGATCAGGCGCGAGTAGGAAATTCCGTTCATGCGGCAGGCGGCATTGATGCGCTGAATCCAGAGCGAGCGGAAATTGCGCTTGTTCTGCTTACGGTCGCGATAGGCGTAGGCCATGCCGCGCATGACGGTTTCCTTCGCGTTCTGAAAGAGACGATGCCGTCCGGAGTATGCTCCGCGGGCCGCCTTCAGGACTTTTTTGCGGCGCTTGCGCGACGCGGGATTGTTCGTTGCTCTCGCCATGACGTCTGGCCTCCGTTTGGAAGAGTGGGGCGGGGGAGTGGGTGACGCGCCGAATATCTGACGCCGACGCCCCGGTTAGTTGCTCAGCAGTATCTTCAGTCGCTTCTCGTCCGTCAGGTTCAGAACCTTGTGTTTGCGAAGCTGACGTTTGCGCTTCTGGTCCTTCTTCGTCAGGATATGGCGAAGTCCCTGTTTCTTGTGCTTCACGCGTCCCGAAGCAGTAATTTTCACGCGCTTTTTCACACCGGATTTGGATTTCATCTTCGGCATGTGAGTGCTCCTTTGATGCCTCAGCTTGCTTTCGGCTCTTGTGCGTTCGCTGCGGGCTTCCAGTCCTTCCGCCTCGTGACGATCAGATGGACGAACTTGCCCTGCTTCTGTGCGGGTTTTTCAATCTCCGCAATATCCTTCATGTCTTCCATGACCGCCGCGATCAGGTTTTCGCCCAACTGCGGCTTGGTGATTTCCCGTCCGCGGAACTGCAGCGTGAACTTCACCTTGTCGCCTCTCTCAAGCGCTTCCCGCGCCTTGCGCAGCTTCGTGCCCCGGTCATGCGGATCGATGGTAACCCGCATCTTGATCTCCTTCAGCTCCGAAGCGCGTCCTTTCTTGCGGGACTCCTTCAGCTTCCGTTTCTGCTCATACATGACCTTCTTGTAGTCAAAGATCCGGCAGACCGGCGGTTTTGCGTCAGGGGCAACTTCCACAAGGTCGAGCTGTGCGGTTCGTGCCCGTTCAAGAGCATCCTCGATGGGCACAATTCCGAGCTGCTCGCCGTCCGAGCTGATCAGCCGCACTTCAGGGACGCGAATCTGATCGTTCACGCGTGAATCAGGCTTGATGGCGAAGTCCTCCTTGGGACCAAAAATGAACGGGCGGAGAGCCCGATATCAGCTCTCCGCCCGTCTCGAAAGCATCATTCCGATCCGCAACAACGGACCGATCATGAAGAACATTTTTCGAAACAACCTGGTCACAACCCGATTCGAGGCGCTTGCAGGTGAGAAGCGGAGAGCTTCTACTTGGGTTTCCCCGCATGCGGGGAAGCCGAGGTAAGTGCGGTCACCAGTCACCGCCTGTCAAGCGGGAAGCAGTGTCCTGGCAGAGCGGCATGTCCCTCACCCCGCGAAATTCCTTTGCACGCATCCGGTCCATCAGTGCCTTGTTGCCTTTTCCATGGAGCCCGGTTCAGCGATGAGTGCTGACTGCAAAGCCTTGAAGATTCTCCACATAAACATGCACCTTGGCTGGGGTGGCCAGCCGAATCGGATTCTCATGACGTCCCGGGCGCTGCGTGACCTTGGTCATGAGGTCTGGGTTTCCGGGCCCAAAGGGGCTGAGCTGGTGGAGCGGGCCCGGCGGGCGGACTTTTCTGTCTTCGAAGACCTGACTCTCCGGCGGGGGTTTCGCCCGGTTCCTCAATTACGTGACCTCCTTCACCTTCGCCGGTTTCTGCAGGAGCAAAAATTCGATCTCATCGATACCCACGGCAGCCAGGATACCTGGGCAGTGGCAGAAGCCTTCGCGACAACGAGCAAGCCTCACCCGGCTTTTGTCCGGACGCGCCATAACATCTTTCCGGTTTCCAGGAACATTGCCAACCGGTGGCTCTATCGTGGGATCGACCATGTCGTGACCATTACCCCCCAGGTGAATCAGTATCTCCATGGTCTTGTTCCGGCCGACGCCATCACCGCGATTCCCTCCGTGCCCGACCTCGACCGGTTCCAGGTTCACGATTCCCGAGAGGCCATTCGGGCTGAACTCGGTTTCAGTGGCGACGAGCGCCTGATTGGCGTCGTTGCGCGCCTCGCTCCCGAGAAGGGCCATGACATTTTGTTGCGAGGAGCTCCGAAGATCCTCGAAGCCTTTCCCGGCGCCCGGTTTCTTTTTGTCGGGAAAGGCAGATCCCGAAACAGCCTTGGTGAACTGGTCAAATCACTTGGTATTGAGCACGCGGTTCAGTTTCTCGGATTCCGCCAGGACGTGCCCCGTATTCACAAAGCACTCGATCTTTTCGTGCTCCCCAGCACCGAAGGCGAATCCCTCGGAACCGCAATTCTCGAGGCTTTTCTTTCCGAAGTGCCCGTCGTGGCCACTGACGTTGGCGGGGTTTGCGAATCCGTACGGGATCGCCGGACAGGGCTTCTGGTTCCATCCCATTCGCCGGACGCTCTTTCTGATGCCGTCATCGAGCAGCTTTCGTCTCACGAGCGTGCCCGTGAATGGGCCCGAAACGGCCGCGAGATGGTGTTGGCGGAATTCAATT
>JANQSL010000144.1 GCA_028284075.1 Candidatus Sumerlaeia bacterium
AAGCTCGGCCCGCATGTTTTCAAGCTCGCGCTCGATATCATCTTCCGTGAGTTGAGAATATGCGTCGCCGGAAATGCCGCCTACCGCCGCTCCGGCACCGCCGCCAATCCATGCACCGTGGGCTGCGCCCATGCTGCCGACGTTGTGACCTGTGATGGCTCCGGCTGTGGCCCCGAGTGCGCCACCCGCAGCGGCACCCTTCTGGACGCTGCTGCAGCCCGTTGTCAGTGTTGCGAGAAGGGCGAGAGCTCCGCCCGTTACTGTCAGTCTTGCAAGAGTCTTCATCGATGATCCTCCTTGGACGGCCCGTGAAATTCGCCACCTCGGTCGTAATGACCGGCGGCCGGGATATCCGTCAGGTTTGCGCCTTCGATGCGAAAAACGCCTTCCCCACGGACTCCGGCCATGCCCCCTAGAACATCAAGAAAAAAGTCGGAGAAACCGGTCGCAAAACCGACATGACGCCCACTCACGGATTGACCGGTCTGCGCCACCATTCAACCAGGGTCGCGCGAAGGGAGCGAACGGGATGAAAACGCTGAACAACCTTCTGGGGGCTCTCTGCCTCCTGTTGCCGGTGTTGGCCACGGCACAGGCACCAAAAGTCATCCGGACAACTCCGGAAAACGGCGCACGGGATGTCGATCCGGACCTCACGGAAATCATCGTCGTCTTCGACCAGCCCATGCGGGACAAGACCTGGTCCTGGTGTGGGGGCGGCGAGCAGTTTCCGGAAATTGACGGCTCACCTTCTTTCCGTAATCCCACAACGGCCGTCCTCCCGGTTAAGCTCAGAACACAGCACAGTTACTCTCTGGGTATTAACTGTCCCGCGGCAACAAACTTCATTGGTCAGAACGGAATGCCTGCGAAGCCGTTTCCCCTGCAATTCACCACTGGATCCGGGGAGAAACCGGCACTTGCAGTCTCCAATCCCAACAATGCTGTCGCCTACAGAGCCGTTCGAGATCTGATCCTGAACAAATACTCCCATTACGAGCGCACGGGAACTGACTGGGAAAAGGCATTCAGTGATTCGGAGAAATGGGTGCTGGAATCCCCAACGCCTTCGGAATGGGGGCGCCGTGTGGCGGAAGTGCTCGGTGCCGCGGAGGACGTTCATCTTTACCTGCTGGAATCGGAAACAGGAAAAGTCTACCCGACGCATCGACGCAATGCTGTCGTGAATGGAGATCAAGGTGCGGTGAAGCTGCGCCTCGATGGTTTGTATCAGCCGGTGGATGGTCTCGTGGCGGGCAACATTGAGGGGATCGGCTACATCGGAATCAATACATGGGGAAACTCGCCGGAGCGCGCGGTCGCGCTCGATCAACTGGTGCAGTTCGCAAAGCAGCTCCCTGCCTTGATCATCGATGTACGATTGAATGGCGGAGGGTCTGAAACCGGCGCCAGAGAGTTCGCGAAATGGTTTATCACAGAACCCTCCGTTTATTCGAAAAATCGCTATCGTGACTCTTCAGCGGAAGATGGTTGGACGGGTACAATCGAGCGTATCATCGAACCAAATCCGGAGGAGAAACGCTTTGATGGAAAGGTTATTCTCCTGCAGGGGCCTGTGTGCCTGAGCAGCAACGAATCCTTTATTCTGATGATGAAGCAGTCGCCCAACGTGACAACCATGGGTGCAGCAACCGGCGGCTCCTCCGCCAATCCGAAAGAACACGAGCTGCCCAACGGTTTTACCGTAGTGGTTCCTTCGTGGCAGGA
>JANQSL010000159.1 GCA_028284075.1 Candidatus Sumerlaeia bacterium
GCATGACTCTCGTGGCTGCCGTGGGAAAAATTAAGACGGAAGACGCTGACACCCGCCATGGCCAGCCGTGTGAGAGTGTCCAGATCGCTGGAGGCGGGACCAACGGTCGCCACGATTCGCGTGCGAGGCTTCGAACCCGCTCGCCGCGTCATCTGTCAGAGTGCTCCCGAACGGCTGCGTTCAACAACGATTTCAATAATGTCCCGCGTGCTGTTTTCCTTCGCCGCACCAGCGATCACCGTTTCAATGCCAAGCCGCCTGGTTGTTTGCAGCTCGGGTACATTGTCGCTGCGGTAGTCGGTTCCTTTGGAGTGGATATCCGGGTGGATGGCTTCAATCACGACATCGGCCGAATCGGTGTAGAAAATCGTGAGGTAGTCGACACATTCGAATCCGGCCAGAACCTGCATTCGTGCAGGTTCCTCGACCAGAGGACGCTTGTCCCCCTTGAGCCGTGCCACGGACGAGTTGGAATTCACACCCAGGAACAGGAGATCGCCGGCTGCACGGGAATTCTCAAGAAAACTGATGTGGCCACCATGCAGGAGGTCAAAACATCCATTTGCAAAGACTGATTTGCGGCCTGCGCGACGATGCTCCTCGGCAACACGACGGAGCTGAGCCGGAGTCCGGAGTTTCTTTGCAAGAACCGAATCGTCGGGCCACGCCGCCTTGATGAGGTCGTTCAGTATCATGTGAGCGGCATCCAGCACGTCGTCCGCGACGGGAGCCGCGGTGAGCATCCCGGTAAGACGGCGCTCGCTATCGAGGCCATAACCGGTACGAACCAGAACACCCTCACCGCCGGCATTTCGGCCAAACTCCACATCGGAAACCTTGTCTCCAACGGCAAAAACCGGAATTCCCTGAAGCCCGAGGTCCTCGATGGCTTCCGTTGCCATTCCCGGTTCCGGCTTCCTGCGATGAAGCCCCGTGCGGTGCCGGGGATCTTCCGCGTCAGGATGAGAGGTTGAGTAGTAGATACCGTCGACGGAGGTGCCTTCAGTGACAATGAGCTCTGTCAAGCGTGCGTGAACACGTTCGACATCGTCTTCCGAAAACTTTCCGCGAGCGACACCCGCCTGGTTGGTACAGATCACACAGGCGAGGCCTTCGTTTTTGAGGAGGCGAATCGCCTCCACAGCTCCCGGAACGAGGACAATCTGATCGGGATCATGAAGGTAATCCTTCTCCTCGATCAAACATCCGTCACGATCCAGAAGAACAAGGGCGCGGGGTTTGCAAGTGGTCATGGGGACACTCCGTCTGACGTGTCTCCGTGTTCAACCCCGGGACAAAAAAACGGTCAAGCGCTCATCCTGAGAGCTGTTCCGAAGAGCGTTGCGCACAGTGGTAAAGCGTTCGCCACAAATGAGCGATGTTTACGCCTGCATCGACGCGTAAACAGTTGACAACATCGAGGCCCCGCATGGTCCCTTTTCGCGCTTTTGAGTCAGACGGCGATGAGGGCTATGCCTCCGCCGCACCGAGCCTGATCAGGGTTACCGGGCCCGCACTGAGACTTCATGCAAATTCAACCAGGAGGCGACCATATATGAGTCCCACGAAAATGGTGTATGGCTTTGGTGGTGGAAAAGCCGACGGCAATGCGACGATGCGCAATCTGCTGGGTGGCAAGGGAGCGAATCTTGCCGAAATGGCGACACTGAAGATCCCGGTTCCCGCCGGCTTCACTATCACCACGGAAGTTTGCGTTCACTACTACCAGAGTGGCCGGAAATGGCCACGAGGTCTCGATACCGAAATTCAGAGGGCCGTGGCCAAAGTCGAAAGGATCATGGGCAAGAAGTTCGGCGATCCGAAAAAGCCTCTTCTTCTTTCAGTCCGCTCCGGGGCACGCGCGTCCATGCCCGGCATGATGGAGACGATCCTGAACGCGGGCCTGACATCGAAGACCATCGGAGGACTCATCAAGGTCAGCGGAAACGAGCGCTTTGCCTACGACTCCTGGCGCCGCCTGATGATGATGTACAGCGACGTCGTGATGGAAAAGGCTGCCGGCATTGAGCCGAAAGACGGCGAAGGGATCCGTGTCCAGCTCGAGCATATCATGGAGGAGCTGAAAGAGAAAAAGGGCTACAAGAGCGATACGGACATGACGGTCGATGACCTGAAGTACCTCTGTGACGTATTCCGCAAGCGCATCAAGAAGGTCCTGAAGAAGGATTTCCCCGACGATGCGCAGGCTCAATTGAAGGGCGCCGTCAACGCCGTGTTCGCTTCATGGATGGGCAAGCGGGCGGTCAACTACCGCCGCATCGAGAACATCCCTGACAACTGGGGAACGGCTGTCAATGTTCAGGCGATGGTCTTCGGAAACATGGGAGAAAATTCGGCAACAGGCGTGGCGTTCACGCGCGACCCCTCAACCGGCGAAAATGTGTTCTACGGTGAATGGCTGGTGGATGCCCAGGGCGAGGATGTTGTCGCCGGCATTCGCACACCCAACTCTCTGCGCACCAAAAGCATGACACCGGAGCAGAAGAAGGCCGGCGCCGTAAGCCTGGAAAAGGCGATGCCAAAGGCTTACAAGGAGCTGGAAGCCATTCGCAAGAAGCTCGAAAAACACTACCATGACATGCAGGACATCGAATTCACCATCGAGGAGGGCCGTCTCTGGATGCTGCAGTGCCGCAGCGGAAAGCGGAACGGAACCGCGGCCGTGCGCATGGCGGTGGAAATGCACAGGGAGAGACTCATCAAGAGCGATGAGGCAATTCTCCGGGTAAAGCCCTCGCAGCTTGATGAGCTTCTTCACCCCGCGGTCGATCCGTCGGCGGAAAAGAAAACCTCTCCCATTACCGTCGGTCTTCCCGCGGGTCCCGGCGGTGCCACCGGCGTGATCGCATTGAATCCGGATACTGCGGAGGAATGGGCCAAGCAGGGGAAACAGGTCATTCTGACCCGTATTGAAACGAGCCCTGAGGACGTGGCGGGCATGCACGCGGCCGTCGGTATTCTCACGGCCCGTGGCGGCATGACAAGCCACGCGGCTCTTGTGGCCCGCGGCTGGGGTAAATGCTGCATCGTCGGTTGCGGCGATCTCAAAATCGACTACAAGGCCAGGACGGTAACGGTCGGCGATGTGAAGCTCAAAGAGGGAGACCATCTGACGTTGAACGGAACGGCCGGCCGCGTGTATGCCGGTGAGCTTCCACTGCTTCCGGCCGACCCGGAGCGGAACAAATACTACAAGGACCTCATGAAGCTGGCGGACAAAAGACGCGTCCTCGGCGTTCGCACGAATGCGGATAACGGCGCGGACAGCGACCGGGCACGCAAATTCGGCGCGGAAGGTATTGGTCTTTGCCGAACGGAGCACATGTTCTTCGGCGAAGGACGTATCTCCGCCATTCGCGAACTGATCGTTGCCAGCCGCAACCGCGACAAGACCAAGGCTCATGCGGGCCGCAAAAAAGCTGTCGCGAAACTCCTCCCCTACCAGCGCAAGGACTTCATCGAAATCTTCAAGGCGATGAAGGGCCTTCCCGTGACAATCCGCCTGATCGATCCGCCCCTGCATGAATTCGCTCCCAGCGAGCCGGAGCAGATCCAGATGCTTTCCCATGAAGTCGGAATGACGTCGAAGGAACTCACGAACCTGCTCCAGGACCTGCATGAACTGAACCCGATGCTCGGACATCGCGGCTGCCGCCTGGGAATTTCGAATCCGGAACTGACGGAAATGCAGTCGCGGGCCATTTTCGAAGCGGTGGCAACACTCCAGAAGAAGAAAATCAAGGCGATCCCGGAGGTGATGATTCCGCTTGTCGGTCACACCAATGAGTTGAAGGACCAGTCAGCCATCGTCCATCGCGTGGCGAAGGAAGTCATGAAGGCCAAAAAGGTGAAGTTCAAGTACCTGGTCGGTACCATGATCGAACTTCCCCGCGCGGCGCTGACGGCGGATCAAATCGCCCAGGATGCCGATTTCTTCAGCTTCGGCACAAACGACCTCACGCAAACGTCGTTCGGTTTCTCGCGTGACGATATCGGCACGTTCCTGCCGGAGTACCTGGAACGTGGCATCCTGCCGAGCGATCCCTTCCAGCAGCTCGACCAGGAAGGCGTTGGCCAGCTTGTCGACATTGGCATCGCCAAAGGCCGTGCAACCCGACCTGATCTGAAGGTCGGCATTTGCGGTGAGCACGGTGGCGACCCTTCCTCGGTGGAGTTCTGCCACCGTGCGGGTATGAATTACGTCAGCTGCTCTCCCTTCCGCGTGCCGATCGCCCGTCTTGCCGCGGCACAAGCTGCCATCAAGTTCGAGCACGGTGAACTGACAAAGGCCGCTCCGGCAAGAAAGTCAGTGAAGAAGGCAGCAAAAAAAGCAGCCCGCAAGGGTGCCAAAAAAACGGTAAAGAAGAGCGCGCGCCGCAAGTAAAGTGACCGCTCAACGATGATCTGAACAAGAGCCCCGCGATGGAATTCGCGGGGCTCTTTTCTTTCATTGCGGGACTGCGCCGGACGCAGCTTTGCTGCACTCCAACACCTGCAAGGGAGCCCCTCGTGCATCTGATTCTAATGCGCCATGGAATTGCGGAAGACGGCACGCCGGACGACGCGCGCAAGTTGACCCACAAAGGCGAGCGACGCGTGGAAATGATGGCGCGCCTCCTGGACCGCTTTGGAATTCGACCGGATGTGATTCTGACCAGCCATCGTGTTCGAGCCATCGATACGGCAAGGATTGTTGCCGACACGATGGATCTCGATTCCCCCATCGCAAAGACGGATGCCGTCGATTTGATGGGGTCATGGGATCGTTTTGAGGCAGTTGTGAACAGTGCCAACAAGGACAGACAGGAGAAGTTTGTTGTCATGGCCGTGGGTCATCAGCCGCAGTTTGGGATGCTGACAAACATGGCGTTGCATGGTGACGAGGCAACGTTTGACCTCCGCAAAGCGGGATGTGTCGGCATTCGATTTTCCGGGGCAGCCGTTGCCGCGGGCGAAGGCGAGTTACGGTATTATCTGACCCCTTCCCTGGCCAAACGCATCTGATTTCGATGGCATCCTCACTCACGAAAACGGAACGCAAGCTCTTGAAATCCGCTCAGGCTGCATTGCCGGTAAAGCGGGATTTCTGGGGCGACCTTTCAGCGGGACTTCAAACGGATGCCTCAATGCTGATGCTAAAACTGCAGCAAAGCGGCCTCATTGCCGGATTCTGCGGTGAGCCAAATCCCGCACACCCGGAACTTTCAGAAGCTCTTGTCGACAGCGATGATCCAGGTCTTGTCATCCGATGGCGGGGAAAGACTGTCGCCTCAGCGATCGTTTCGGAAACAACGGGGAATTGCTGGCGCTCCTTGGAATGGTTCAAGGCGGGATTTCTTCCGGACATGCGCGAGAAAAACTCCGACCCCTTCGCTCCCGAGCAAGAACGCACACTGCTTGTCAGACGGGATGAGACAGGGAAAGTCGAACCGATGACTCCGGACCAGGAACGCGTTTTTGCGGCTGCAAGCGAACCGCTTCAGTTTTCCGAAAGCAGAACGCCCTGGGAAATTATTGGCGAATGCGCAAACGTCTCCGCCGACGTTGCTCGGGATGCGATCGTGAGCCTGGTTCTGTCCCGGCGATGGCGTCGGTTCGCACTGCGTGCGGGTACCGCCATGCCCGGACAGAAGAGGGGCGGACTCGCCTGTTGGAAAATCGGTGATCAGGTGGAACGAGCAGCTGCAGCGGCGGCGGGAATCAGCGCAACAGGTGATGTTGCCGTGCGAAAGCCGACGGACGAATGGCCGTTTGACCTGAGCGTGCTCATTCCTCCACCGGCCGAAGGGACCAGCGAGAAGATTGCCCGGGGGATTGCGTCAAAATGGGGAATGGAGCCGGGAAGATGGGTGAGTTTATAACAGTTCACTCATCACTTGCCGATGTCTGAAGCAAGACTCTGATTGCGGCGAAAGCCATTGGGGCGAAGCTCTGTCCGAGGTATGATCATGGATATTGAAGAGAAAATCGCACGACTCGAAGACCTTCTGAAAGATGACCCACAGGACGACCTGACTCATTTTCTGCTGGGGCGTGAGTATCTCGAGGTTAAGCGTCACGAGGACGCGGCCCGGGTGTTGCAGCGTTGCGTGGAAATCAACCCGCAATACACGGCAGCCTATCGATTCCTCGGCGATGCTCACCGGTTTGCGGGAAATCACGTTCCCGCCAGGGAAGCCTACGAAACCGGAATTATGGTGGCACAAGACACGGGAGACCTGCAGGCGGGCAAGGAGATGGAAGTCCTGATCAGAAAAGTTGTGGAATAGAAAACACCCTCTCCGAGATGCCTTCTTCGTACTCGTGATTATCTTCTGGTCACTCTGGTGCCCACCCTCCTGGCTCTTGTTAGTGGAGCATGAATTGTTGAGGAGGGAGCAGGAAGAATTTTCACGCTGGCACTTTCCATGCCTCTGCTGGCGATGCTGGTAATCGGGATAGTTCGTCTCTGCTCTTTCCGCTATCGTGCCATTGCCGCGGGTTGGAGCATATCGTTCCGGGAGTTGCTGACAACAACCGCAGGACCAACGGTCCTTTCCCAACCCGTTCCAGCCCGCATTGCCTGTGCGGGATTGCCGAACTTCGACGGGGATGCGCCGGATTCTACAACCTCTTTGCAATTCTGAGAGCGGTGGATGAATTCGACGATCCTCTGTGCAAGGATGATGACAACAAGCTTATAAAAACCGCCGATACTGATTTTGCCGATAAAGTCTGACCGGTTTCGTCGAAAGATGGCTTGAGGCCCCGCATCCGGTTCCGCTGAATGCCGGAATTCTCGTGAAAGAAGATCGCCTATGAAAGCCGCCATCTCCACCTACGAACTCCAGATGGTGCATCCGTTCGGAATCTCCCGCGGAACCAGCTACTCCAGCACGGTCATCTACATTGAACTGGAAGGTGGCGGTACGGGAGAAGGTGTGTGCGTCAGCTACAAAGGGCAGACGGTGGAGGCAGCGCTTCCTCTGCTGGCAAAGATGGCTGAAGGCGTCACTGAAGACAATCTGCTGGACCTTGATTACCACGCAAAACGCGCAAAAGAAATCGCACCAGATCATTCTGCGGCGAGAACGGCATTCGACATCGCTCTGCATGATCGGATCGGACGCGAGCTGGGGCTTCCCATTCATCGGTTTATTGGTTACGGGCGTGCAGAGAACGCAGGCTCCTCCTTCACGATCTCCCTTGAAACGGACGAAAAGATGGTCGCCAAGACACACGAGGCGGCCGGCTTTCCACATCTGAAGATCAAGCTGGGCCGTGACGACTGGGAGGTCGACGCCAGGACGATTCGCAAAATCCGTGAGGCGGCTCCGGACAAGGTCATTCGCGTGGATGCAAACGCCGGATGGTCTCTGGACACGGCACGTCAAATGGTCAGGGTTTGCGCTGACCTGAACATTGAGTTTGTTGAAGCGCCTCTGGCCATCGGCAATACGGAGGAAACGGGCGTCCTTCGCAAAGAGTCGCCGCTGCCCATCATCGCTGACGAGGATGTTCAGGACGGTTCGTCGCTGCCGGCACTGGTCGGCAAAGTGGACGGCATCAACATCAAGCTCATGAAGTGCGGCGGTATTTGGGAAGCCCGTCAGATGGTCGGCTTTGCCCGCGGAATTGGCTGGGATGTGATGTATGGCTGTATGATCGAGAGCAGCATCAGCATTGCCGCGGGTGCCCATCTCGCCGCGACGGCACAGTCTCTCGATCTGGATTCGGAGCTGCTGGTTTCGAACAACCCGTGCGGGCCCCGCCCGATCATGAACGACGACGGGTCGCTGTGGGTCCCCGAGACACCAGGCCTCGGGGTCGAGGTGAAGAAGGATCGCTAATGCCGCGCATTGAGTGGATACTCTGCGACCTGGGACAGACGCTGATTCGATTCGATCACCTGACGGTGGGAAAACGCCTGATCGAGTTTTTCCAGGCCGACCTGGCTCGCACTGCCGGTGGAAAACCGCCGGACATGATCGCTCTGTATGAATTCATGTTCAAGCCGGCCAATGGCGGTGTCTCACGTAACATCCACATTGATCGCGGCGAAATGGACCTTGTGGATCTGGCGCGCGACCTGCGGGCGGAGTTCAATGTCCATATCACGGCAAACGAACTGAAACCCATCTGGTCAGAAATCTTCACCACAGTGAACAAAGAGGTGATAGCGGCAATGAAACGTGCGGGAAGCCGCGGATATCGCGTCGCAATCTGCTCAAGCACGAACGCTCCCCACTGGGACTATGTTGTCGAAACATATCCTGAGGTAACAGGCTTTTGGGACGATTTGTTTCTGTCTTACCGCATGGGTTATGCGAAGACCGATCCTGAATTCTTTCCCTTCATTGCAAAAACAACCGGATGTCCCCCAGAGGCTCATCTGTTCCTGGACGACATCCAGGACAACATCGATGCTGCCCGCACAGCCGGTATGCAGGCGATTCTGTTCGACGGAAAACTGCCCTCTCACGAAGCATGGAACTGAGCCGGACTGATTCAGGCAATTTGCGGACAGCACGGGTACTCTACTGCTTCAAGACAGCCATCGTTCTTCCCGGCAACGTAAACTCTCCGTTCACTGAACGGCCACGATATTCCTTCAATTCGGTACTCCCCGCCTCGACTGTCCACGCGCCGTCGGGAAGCTTGAAAGCTCCCTCCGAAGCAGCGGCGTTGATAAGGACCGCAACGTGAGCCCATGATTCGCCATCGACTCCCGATCCGTCGAGCGTGAAGAGAATCGACTCAGCGTTCGGAGTGTTGTCGTCGTGGAAGAAAATGCGCTCGCGAATCTCGTCAGCGCTGCGCAGGCGAAACACGGGGTGGGCGCGACGAAGGGCGATCATCCCCTTTGTAAAACCGTAGAGGCGGGCGAATTGCTCGTGATTGCCCCACTTGATGGAGTTGATGCTGTCGGGTTTGTTGTAGCTGTTGTGCTCACCATCCTTGCTGTAACCGATTTCCGCACCGGCATGAAGAAACATCGGGCCCTGGCTGACGGCAAGGATGCCAATGGCAAGCTCGTTCATTCGCACCCTGTCCTCGAACGAGGCATCCGGCGCGGAAACCTCGACCTTGTCCCACAGCGTCAGGTTGTCATGGCATGTGACGTATTGAATGGGCTGGTGAGGCTCACGCGCCCAGTCGTCAATGGCTCCGGCGATGCCGCGCTTGACCGCATCGCGATCCTGCCCCGTCTGCACAAAGCCGGGTTCGTTTCCGTCGGGCGGTCCCTTGATGGCATTGCGAAAGTGATCATTGAACGCTCCCACGTTGATTGATGCGGCCATGCCCTTGTCAGTGAGCTGTTCCAGGCCGGACTCTCCTCCCGCCCAGGGTTCGCCGTAAAGCAGCAGTGTGGGGTCGACGGCCTGCAACTCCTCCCTCAGTTGCTTCATTGTTTCCGCATCGACGAGACCCATGAGATCGAAACGAAACCCGTCAACCTTGTACTCGTCAATCCAGTAGAGGCACGAATCGATGATGAACTTGCGGGCCATGGGAGCCTCGCTCCGAAGTTCATTGCCGGTTCCCGATCCGTTCCAGAAAGAACCGTCCGGCTTCATGCGGTGATAGTAGTTTGGCGCCAGACTTTCGAACGTGGCGTTGGGTGCCGTGTGGTTGTAAACGACATCCATGATCACTCGAATCCCTGCGTCATGCATGGCCTGAACGAACCGCTTGAATTCCGAGATTCGGGACGTATCGTGAATGTTGGTGGCAAACCAGCCGTCCGGCGAATTGAAGCTACTGGTCATGTAACCCCAGTTGTACTGATCGTCTTCCTCGCGGTTGTCGAAATCCTGGATGGGAAGAATCTGCACATGGGTCACGCCAAGGTCCACCAGATGGTCGATGCCGGTCTTGAAGCCGGTCCCCGGAACGCGCGTGTCGCGTTTCGTTCCGCCGAGATACTTTCCACGCAGTTCCGCCGGAACACCCGAGCTTTCGTCACGGGTAAAATCGCGAATGCTCACCTCCCAGATCACCGCGTCCTGCGGATGCATGCTGAAATCAGGACGTGGAGCCGCTCGAAATCCCTCGGGATCGAAGAGCCTCGGATCCACGATTTTGCCGCGCCCGGCTCGCCCGGTGTTGGCAATGGAATAAATGTCCACAACCTCACGATTTGCCGAGTGTCCGTCGGCGTTAACTTTCAACATGTAGTGTTTTCCGCGAAGGTCACCCTCGACAACAGCCTCCCACACGCCCGCTTCGAAAGGGCGCATGGCAACGGTCTGGCGGCCGGCACTGCCGACGTGGCTGTCATAGAGAACGACTTCGGCTTCCCGGGCAGTCGGTGCAAAAACCCGAAAAACGGATTTCTCCGGCGAGTAGATCAGTCCCATCCGCGCGTCTGTGTGGAAACGCTCGGGGTCGAACACGAGATCCCCGAGAACAACATCCGTCTCAGCATAGCCCTCCACAGTCACGCGAAACTCGTCCTTCAATGTCAGCTCCCGCCTGGTGGTGATTTGAAGTTCATATGTGCGCCCGCCGGTCACGACCGGTTCGATGCGATCAATATCGATGCGCTCACCCGAAGGCGTGGCAACTTCGATGTTGGACGGGATCGCACCATCAACGGGATGGGTGAAACGAATTGTGATGGTATGATGGCCATCGATGAGGGCGGAGTGAATCCGGGGAGAAACGTCGGGAGGTGATGTGTAGATGTTGGGATCGTTCCCGATCAGCCAGATTTCATTGCCCATGGCGGGCCTCCAGAACCGGTCGCCGCCATCCTTGTGGTTCCAGGAACCGCGAAGCCGCGGAATAATGCCCACACCGGCGGGATCGCCGTTTGTTCCGTATTCCCCGGGACTAAAGCGCAGAATCTTCCCGAAGCCGTCCTCGCCAACGGGAAAAATCTCATTCTGTTCGGGAGTTCGGTTTTCCCTTTCATCCCACGTCCAGATACCAAGTCCTTCATAATCGCCATCGTACCGGTGATAGTGAATCGTGACAACGTCCGTTCCAGCGGCCTGCGCCGGTGGCGATGCGGAGGCAAAGCCGAGCGCACCAAAAAAAAGGACGCCGATCGCTCGAACTCGACGAGTGATATTACGGGTGAATAACGACATGGGAAAACCTCGTCCTCCAATGGAGTTGCCGCAACATCTCGTCAGTCCCGGTGTCCGTTGGCAAGGAAAGGAGGATCGCTGTGAAACCGGGCGGGATAAAGTTTTTAGCGAAGCAACTGAACGAGTTTCCCAATGGAGGCG
>JANQSL010000175.1 GCA_028284075.1 Candidatus Sumerlaeia bacterium
CTTTTAGTGACTCCGTGCACCCGGTTCGTAATGCGGACATGATGCGATGCGCGCTCGAGTACACACGAATGCTGGGCGTTCCCATCATGGAGCATTGTCAGGATCTTGACCTGACGGGCGATGGTGTCATGCACGAGGGTGATGTATCGCTTCGTCTCGGACTGCGCGGTATCCCGCGCATTGCGGAATCCGTTGTTGTGGCGCGGAACGTGGCCCTGGCGGCGGCAACGGGCGGGCACGTGCATGTCAGTCACGTCTCGACCCGTGAAAGTGTGAAGGCCATACGCGAAGCCAAACTGGACGGTGTTCGCGTGACCGCGGAGGTGACACCGCATCACTTGACCATGACGGACGAGGACGTTATCGGATATAACACACTCGCAAAGGTCAAGCCGCCGCTGTGTGCCGAGGAGGACCGCCTCGCGCTGCTGGAAGCACTGGAGGACGGCACAATTGATTGTATTGCCACGGACCATGCACCGCATCCGGCCGTGGAAAAGAACAAGGTTTTTGATGCCGCACCCTTTGGGATCATCGGATTGGAGAGTTGTTTCCCGCTTCTCTATTCGCGATTTGTCACACCGGGACGATGGGATCTCGATTTCCTGATCGAGAAGCTCACGGCAAGGCCGGCGGACGTCATGGGCAGGCAGTGGGGGAGATTGGATCCCGGTCGTGCCGCGGACTTTGCGTTGATTCAGACAGATATTTCCTACACATTCGAGGAGCGGCATTTGAAGTCAAAGAGTTCGAATTGTCCCTGGCTTGGCGAAACCTTTACCGCCCGAATTGCGGCGACATTCGTCAATGGCAGTGCGGTTTTTATTAATGACGAGAGTTTTCCCGACGGCCTTCCGGAGTCCGCGGGTATGCGAAAGCAGGCTTCATGACGCTCGCACTGCAAAAACTCCGGCGTGCGCAGGCGCGGACCGGCAGTCTGCTTTCCGTCGGACTGGAACCCTGTTCGGAGTACATTCCACGTGAGATGACCGCCGATATCAGCGGTTACAAGGTGTTTCTTCGCACCATTATCAATGCCACGGCGGACAAGGTTTGTGCCTTCAAGTTCAATCTGGCGTTTTTCGAATCGCTTGGCCGCGACGGCTGGGCGTTATTGCACGATGTGCGTGCCATGATTCCTGATGATGTTCTGATTATTGCCGATGCGAAACGCGGCGACATTGGCAGCAGCGCCAGTCGTTATGCCATGGCCGTATACGACCATCTTCAAGCGGATGCCATTACGATCAACCCTTTGATGGGTCGTGACAGTGCGGTTCCATTCCTTGAATATCGTGACAAACTAAACATCTTTCTCTGTCTGACATCCAACCCCGGCGCCGACGACTATCTGAACCGTAACGACCTGTTTCTGCAAATCGCGGATGACGTTCAGAAATGGTCCGGCGACATGGAGAATTGTGCCCTCGTTGTTGGTGCGACAAACGGAGAGCGTATCTCCGCGGTGCGAAACGCGGCTCCGTCTCTGCCGTTTCTGGTTCCCGGACTGGGCGCCCAGGGTGGGAATCTTGCCACGACCATTAACAACGGCCGTTTGGCCGGTGAGTTCAGCGGACTTGTTCTGCACGTGACCCGTGGTGTCCTGCCTTCAGCTGATGACACCGGTCGGCCGCGTGACATCATTGAACGCAAGGTTCTTGAGTGGAACGAGCTCATCGCGAATGCAATGACTCCAGGTGAGGCTGAACCATAATGGATTTGCGTGTTGAGCGGGTGAAGCAGCTTCTCCAGTCAACCGGTGCGCTACGCGAAGGGCACTTCCTTCTCAGCTCAGGCCTGCACAGCGACCGCTATTGCCAGTGCGCAGCGTTGTTCGAACGCCCGGATGTTGGCCGCGAACTGGCATGGCTGATGGCGGACCTCCTGAAGAGAGAGGGTCTTGCCGCGGACGTGGTTGTTGCTCCGGCCCTGGGAGGAATTTTGTGGGGGTATTCGCTCGCCGGGGCATTGAGTGTTCGCTCATTGTTCGCAGAGCGGCCCACCGGAGAATGCTTTGAGTTTCGCCGTGGTTTTGAACTGGAACCGGGCCAGCGGGTGGTATTGGCGGAAGACGTTGTAACAACCGGCAAGTCTGTCAGTGAGCTGGTGCCCCTGGTCGAGGCGTCAGGCGCGGAAGTTGTCGCTTTTGCATCTGTTGCGGATCGCAGCGGCGGAGAGTTCAAGCCTGGCAAGCCGTTCGTCTCACTGATCTCACTCGAGTTCAAAACCTATAAGCCGGAAGAATGCCCCATGTGTGCCTCCGGCAGCGTGCCTGTCAAACCCGGCAGCCGTGCAAAGCCCTAGGCATTTCCATTATTCGACTTCCGCAAATCCTGTCCACCGTTCGAACAACGGACGAACGTTTTCCTCGGCGGCGCGACTCATCAGTGTGACGATTTCCGTTTTTGTCAGGTGTCTGCCGGGCGTGAAGTCGATCTCATTTTTTTCACCCGCTTTTCGGCACTCGTGAAAGAATCTCGAGAACACGTCCGGTCCGTATCTGGCGGCGATCGTTGCCCACAGCAATTCCGGTGCATCGATGGAGTGTGACGGATCGGCAAGGATCGACCGTCCGTCCGCGAGCCATCCCTTCGCCTCTTCCCTGCCGGCGCCGTAGAGTCGCGGCATCCAGACCAGTGCCGTGAGAGCTCGCACGCTGGACTCGTCGAACCATCCCGGAAAGTGAGCGACATAAAACATGTGCGTCATTTCATGTACCCAGTTGCCCTGTTCCGTCGCGAAAGGTTCCGCGCGGAAGAAAACACCCCACTGATTTTGATAGGCGGTGGCGCCCGGGTTATCCCAGCGGTGCTCCGTAATGATATGTATTCGAACGGGTTTCGGAGGCGTCCATCCGAACCACGGTTCATAGGAGTTCCAGATTCGGTCGAATGAGAGAAAAATCTCGGAAGGCGGCATTGTGAGTCTGACATCCGGCGTCGTGACCAACAGCCATCTTCCGTTATCCGACTGCGCGGAAACGGTCGAGCGAAGCGGAAGTGGAATGAGGGATTCGTTTCCATTGAAGAGAAAGAAGCAGTCGATGTTTCGGACAGAATTTTCCTGTGTGCTCTCAAGGCGAAACACATGATTTCCAGGAGCCAGTGGTCCGGTCTCAACGACTGCTGTTTCAAACTGATCCCAGGTACCGGTGTCCGGCATGGTTACCGGAATGGGTTCCAGATCGTCGATGCGCAGAAAAATGCCGTTCCCGGCGGATGCCAGACCCCTGAACCCAAGGTACGCTGATTCGTCGAAGGCGTAGCGAACACCGATGCGCAAGTCATACACCGGCTGCTGAGTGTGCTGCTGAAAGGCGATTGATTGTCCCGGCAGCTCACCCCAGAACTCCTGAACGA
>JANQSL010000185.1 GCA_028284075.1 Candidatus Sumerlaeia bacterium
CGATCGCCAGCGGGCAGTCCAATTCGGGAAGATCCCGGGCCAGCCCCCAGTGTTGCAGGACCACCGCGTCGGGCTTTTTTTCGGCCACGAAACTTCTTAGCTGTGCCCGTTCGAATGTTGAGACTCCGGAAACGGCATCCGAGGCGATTTCCCTGCCACGCACCGCGTCAGCTGCAAAGGCTATCTCGACGGCATCGAAACCAGCGGCCCTGAGGCCGAAACCGAGGCCCCAAGCACGAAGCCCTGCGCCCGTTGTCGGCAGGCCGGGAAGGGGTAACGGTTCTGTAGTGAGAACAAGAATTCTAGGTAAATGAGTCATGGTGAAAAGTCGGTTGGCTTGACGGCGGTACAGCTAAGGAGCAATAAAACTGCCCCCCGGAATGAGGGCGACACAATGAAAACCCGCGCAAAGGAAATCTGAACTGACTCCCACACTTAACGACCGACTTCGGCATCACCGGCAGGAGATGCCTGCACGCCTTCTGAATCGGCTTCGGTCGGCGGGACTGGCTCCTTCGACAAGGGACTACACCCGATTCGTTATTGTGGGACCTGCACGTTCCGGAACGAATTTGATGGTTTTCTCACTTGGCAACCATCCTGAGGTTCTCTGCGACGGAGAATTGTTTCATTCGAGTCCGACCAAGTCTGAATTTTTGCGGCCAGGCTATTCGCGCGTCCTGCGAAATCCCAGGACGATTGCGTTGAGAGATCATGAACCGGAGGCCTTCTTTCAGCAGCTGGTTTTTCCGCCGGTCGCACCACATGTGCGAGCCGTGGGTTTCAAGCTGTTGTACGGACATCTGAAGCCGCAAAAATGGGCTCGTGCCATGGAGCATCTCCGGCAGAGTCATGACCTGCGAGTCGTACTGTTATCCCGCCGCAACTATCTTGAAAAGCTCGTCTCGGTAAAGCTTGCAAGGGCCCGTCGCCAATGGAGGATTGAAGAGAGTGGAAAAGTGCGAGAGCTTGAGGAAACACCCGTCATTCGGTTCGATGTGGAGCACCTTCGACAGCGTTTTGAGGGCTTTGATGCCGGACGGCAGAGGACGCGGGCCTATTGGGCGGGTCATCCTCTTCACGAAGTGGTGTATGAAGACCTTGCATCCGATTTCGCTGGAACCATGAAAGGCGTGCAGGATTTTCTTGGTATCTCGACCGTACCCCTCAGAGCAGGAACGCGCAAGATGACAAATCAAAGGCCCGCTGATCTGATAGTGAACTTTGAGGAGCTCAAACAGCACTTTGCCGGCTCAAAGTGGAGCCATCTCTTTGACAATGAGGGGTCATGAGAGAAGAGAGTCTGGTCTATCGCTTCCTCTCCCCACGCAACCTTTTGGCATTGATGGCGGGGTTTTGCCTCTACTACGGCGCTGTTCTGCATAATCCCTCGATTCTCGCCATCGGGGCTTCATCGATGGCGGCGCTGGTGCTTGCAGCGTGGCGCTCCTCGCGACTGTTGCGTGACGTCAATGTCACACGGAAACATATTACTCGCACATTTGAAGGTCAGCATGTCACCATTTCGCTGCTTATTGAGAAGGAAGAGGCAAGGCGGGAGTCACTTGTTCTTGTTGAGGATACCTTCTCACCCGGAACTCCCTACAAGATGCGTCATCTGATCGAACAGTCTGTTGATTCCGGAACAGAGTTGAAGCTGTCGTTTGAAGGCGAATGTGTACACAAGAGAGGGCTGTACACACTGGGGCCGATCCGTTTCGAGGCATGGGATCCGATGGGGTTGATGAAGCGTGAGCATCTGGTCGATGAATTCACACCGATGCTTGTGTATCCCTCCGCTCCGGATCTGCATGAATTCGAGGTGCTTGGAGACGGAACGCTCGCTCACGTCGGTCAGGAAAGCACTCCGCGGGCAGGGAAGAGCACGGAGTTCACAGGGCTCCGGCAGTATCGTCACGGTGACTCTCCAAACACGATTCACTGGCGCTCAACCGCTCGCCTCGGCGATCTCATGGTGAAGGAGTTTCAGGAGGACATGACGACGGAAGTAACGATCTTCCTGGACCTTGGAAGACTCGGTTTGACAGGTCTGGGAGATCAGACATCCGTGGAGTATGCAATCAAGGCGGCTTCCAGCGTTTCAAGGCGAGCCATAGAAAAAACGCATATCGTACAGGTTTATGCAGTGGGAGAGGAAGTTGAGCACATACCCCCGGGACGCGGGACGAGGCAGTTACACACGATCCTTGACCGGCTTGCGTTTCTGAAACCGGAGGGAGAATCGGACTTTGTGAACAAAGTGGCATACTACGTTCCCCTGCTGAAAGCGGGGGGAACAGCAGTGATCATTGTCAGTGCAACAACACTGGACCCGGAAGCCGTTCACAGCCTGCTCGACGCCATGCAGCGACGCAACATCATGCCTGTGGTCACACTGATCGATGACCGTGCCTTTATCAAACTCTACCGCGAACAGGAAGAACGGCATCTTGAAGCCATGTCTCTGGAGGACGCTGCACGCTATCTGGCTCTCCAGGGAGCTCGTGTCCACGTTGTGACAAAGGCAAAATCACCTGCACAGGCATTGGTGCAGGGACTTGATCGTGAGTTTGTGTCCCATGCATGATGTTGCAATGACCGAAGCGACCGATCGCAAGCCGGTGTGCCTCTCAATTGAGCACTGGGCATCAATTCATCTTTTCAAGACCTGGCTTGTCTGTACCCTGGCGCTGGTTATTGCCCTCTCGAGTGGCGGCAGTTTGCACATTCCGCCCGTGCTCCTCTTCTCGGCGGCATGTGGAGTCGGACTGTGGCTTTCTCACCGGTTGAGCGCCCCGCTTGGAGATTTTCTGCATCAGTTTCAGTACAGGGAGAAATTTCTCCTCTTCCTTGCTCACTGCGGAGCCATGATGATTCCATGGTTGTTGGGATACAGAGGCTGGGAGTTCGCCTGGGGTGTCCTGATTTCATTGCTGTGTTTTCAGGGGGTGGGACGCATCGAGTTTGGCCGCATTTATGCCGTGAGCCTCATCCTTGTCGTTCCCCGTCTTTTGTATCCTCCTCAACCATCCTTTGTTTTGACGGCCCTGTGGTTCTTGTTCCTGCTGATGGCGTTCCGGGCGGAGCATGTTCGCTTTCGCCTGGACGGATTCGGACACGGTGAGGGAACAACGCTTCGTGACACTTTCATGGAAACTCTCCTGGGATGCGTTTTTCCCTGGGTGATTGGCGTTTGTGCATGGGGAATCGGAGCTTCCTGGTACGGAGACCGGATTCGAGTTCCGGTGTTTGATTCAGGCGCCATGGATGCGGGGCGTGGTAACATTGGGCCTGTGGCCCCCACGGATTTGCTGTGGGACGTTGTGATGGTGATCGCCTTGATGGTGGCGCTGGTTTTGTCGATTTATTGGCTGGACAAGTACTTGCGCACGAGACGGGGGAAAAGAACTCCTCTGGGAGAAGATGTGGGTGAAGGCAGAGAAACACGTTCTGCAAGCGGTTTGAAAGACTTTCCCCTGTCCCTGGAGGAGCCTGGCACCGATCCGCGTGGTCGCGTTCTGGCCAGGTTTCACGCTTTGAGTACACGTCTCACGCGGGTTGGCATTAATCGGGGCGAGGATGAAACCGCACTTGAATACATGTATCGAGTGGCTGGCGAAATGCATGAACCTTCCAGGTCAATGGCTCCGATTTTCGATCGAGCCTGTTACTCCGAGAATGAAATCAGCGAAGAGGACGCGGGTGTTTTCAGAGAGATGGCGGAAGTGGTGGAGCATGACGTGATTAAAAAAGCGGATGAGGAACGCCGCAATGACGAGATGAATACTACATCCTGGAAGGATGGTGTGGAATGAATCCGCATTCCACAGGAGAGAACTGGAAGCTCTTTGGAGGCGACTGTCTGGATGCCGCAAACTGGACAAACCCGGGCCGGTTCGCTTTGATTTACATTGATCCTCCCTTCTTTACCGGTAACCGGCGAAGCGATCCGTCCGGATCTTTCGATGACGCATGGGGAAACGATATTGAGCATTACACGGAATACTTGAGAATGAGAATTTCAGCGCTCAGACCATTATTAACAGATGACGGCTCGATGCTGATTCATCTCGACTGGCGGGCTGTGCATTATGTCAAGACGGCTTGTGATTCAGTCTTCGGTGCCAACCGGTTTCAGAATGAAATTATCTGGGCTTATAGTTCCGGCGGCGGATCTCAAAGGCGATACGGCCGCAAGCACGATACAATACTTTGGTACAGCGCCGGTGCGGATTCCATTTTCAATGTGGACGAAGCCCGCGTTGCGTACGATGCCATTATCGCAAAAAAACGTCGTCATCTCTTTCACGACAAGGGAAAGGTCTGTGGCGACGTGCTCGATATTCCCCGGCCCGCAAATCATGCAAGGGAGTGGGTGGGGTGGCCGGATCAGAAACCACTGGCACTATTGGACTGGTTTGTCAGGGTTCACACAAGGCCTGGCGATTGTGTCGCTGACTTCTTCTGTGGAAGTGGAACGACGCTTGTCGCGGCAGTGAAGGCAGGCCGCCGTACAGTTGGCGTGGATATGTCTTCCGATGCACTTGCAATGGCGGCCTGGCGCTTGCGTGAGATCACATCCCTGGAATCATAAAAGAACACCTTCCAAAATACCGCTGGAAGGTGTTCTTTCACATTCAGTTATGAAGCGCGAAATTATTGCGGAACGAGCTTGATAGCGTCTGCAATAACGACTGTTCCGGATGAAGTCCAACACGACAACATCACCCGCGTGGATGTTCCGGAGTTGAAGGTATAGGTGCCGAGAGAAACCCAGGTGCCGTTGTTTTGCTGTTGGTTCTGGGTCACAGTCGTGTTTCCGCCGGCGTGTGATACAATATACGGAGCGGAAGTTGCCCTGTTGGACCCGGCCGTCCAGCGTGCAAATACCTGATAGCTGCCGGTAGCCGGCAGGTTAAGGCTCCAGGAAGCGGCGTCGCTGGTGGAGGCGGTCAGGCGGTAGTCATAGTTGGAGCCATAGTAGCCTGCAGTGGAACTGCTGGTGATCCAGTTCGACGAGGCACTGTATCCGGAGTCCGCATTGTCAGCGATGTATTCCAGTCCGCTGGTGAAAACAAACCGGACGGCATCGGCTGAAACCACACTGTTGTTTGCCGAATCGCTCAATACAACCGAACTCGAACCATCAAAGGCGTAACTGCCGAGAAGGTTCCACTGGCCGCCGTTCGATGTTTGATTTGCCGTAACCGTGGACGACCCGTTCAGATGGTTGACCTGATAGGGTGCGTTGGAGGCTCGGTTGCTGCCGCTGACCCACCACGCATAGACGTCATAGTTGCCGGGTGCGAGCGTTGCCGACCATGTTGCCGTGGCGCTTGCACCACCTGTAGATGCCCAGAGCGAATTGGTTCCGTAGAATCCCGAACCTGAAGACGTTGCCCAGGAGCCCGTCGTCGAGAATCCGGAGTCATTATTATCGATGATGGTTGCACTTCCACCGGAGCCTTGAATGCGGGCATTGATTTCATCACGGGCTTCACCTGCGTTGTGATTGGTACCGATGATCGTGTTGTAGATACCGTCACCCGGACAGGCGGTGGCCTTCACATCGCGGTGGCCGTCGACGAAGCCTACGGTTTTGCCATTGTATGTGCCTGCGCCATACGGTGACCACCCGTCCGGCATACGCCACGCGATTACATCGTACAGCATGCTCTTCTGAGCAGCCGTGATCGTGTGGTTATAGGGCGGATGGTAGTAGCCAAGGTTGCTGAAACCGAAGCTGTTGGTATTCGTGCCATCGTGAGCGCCGCGCGGGCGCTTGGCCTTGTTAAGAGAATTACGGCGTCCTTCAAAGGAGTTGCCGAGCTTGTCGAACAGGAAATGATATCCGATATCGCTCCAACCGTTGGTGTCGATGTGGAGGTTCTGAACGGCGCGAACCTTGGCTTGTGACTGGGAGAGGGTGGAAACGTTATAATCCCCCGAGCCAGCCGTGTGGTGAATAATCGCACGGTTGAGCGAGGACATTTCGGTCGGAGTTGAGGTGGAACGGGACCCCCAGCAGGAGCGGGAACAGATGGTTGGCTGTGTCGCCTGACCTGCAGCGTGAACAACACCGGTCAGGCTTGCCGCAATAGCAGCGATTCCAAAAAACCCAAGTGCTTTTCCAAACGTTTTTAATCGGTTCATGTCGCAATGGTCCTCTTTATTCGTGATCTTTCCTGCGTCAAACATTGCCGAACCCAATGGACTTTCAATCTCCTTTCACGAGGAATTCTTCGGACTCACCCCAGAGCTCGAAGATTATTGGAAACCCAGGTCTTCGGGCAGTTCCACTTTTCTCACTCTCAGCAGGCTGATTTTCAGCACCAGATCGGTATTCGGTGGAACGCTGAACTCATGTCCCTCATAGCCATCCGTGCCGTATGCTCTGTCAGATGTGATATAAACAATGCGGGAGCCGGTTTCCTTCATACCTGCCATAACATCCGCAAAAAGATGGTCCAGCTCATAGCTGCCCAGGGAGAACGTACCTCCACCAGCACCATAAAACGTCCATCGTGCAGAGTAGGACGCCTCGGGATGTGCGTGTTGATCGGACATTCCCTCCGGATGCACGTGATTGCTGTCGCCGAGAGAGATTTCCCCGCCGAAAGCACTGTAAGCTTTCACGAGAAAAAAGATCGCTGCCCCGTACTCAGGCGACGCGCCGGATCCTTCATGGATATCGTGATAGTAAACACCGTCCTCAAGGACAACAACAGGGAGATCTTCGTACTTTCGCAGAAGATCGTATCCCACAAGAGGCTGATTCGAGAGCAGTGGCGGAGTGTCCACCGTTTGCATGGTTTTCTGCTCGGTGTTTCCGGCGGAGGACTGGTTGGTTTCAGTCTCCGCATTCGATACTCCCGCCGACAGGATTCCGAACCACAGTGCAGTGCATGTCGCTCGAAACGACGATTTCGAAACGAGCCTCACTGTCCGGCTCCTTCGGTCGCGTCATTACCGGTGTACTCGACGATATGGCCGTCGCCCATGGTACTGTCCTGGTAGTAGAGCGCGAAATCAGAGACGGTTGGAGAGTTCTCCACCTCTGAATAAAGCATCATGTTATACTTGTAATATCGATAAAGCCCAACACCCAGAAAGACCATATCTCCCCGAGTGTAGCCATAGTTGGGATTTGGTTTTCCGTGGCGATCCGTGCGTGATATCGCGCCAGCGGTGTGAGCACCCGTTGTGGGATACCAGGATGTCCAGTTTCTGCCGTCGGGACTGGCGGCAACCTCAACGAGAACTTCCGTTCCCTCCGGGCTGGTTTCCTTCCAGATCGGCGTGATGGAGTTGCTGGGAAAATCAAGTTCGAAAACGGGAGATTCCACCATCGATGAACGAGGTGCCTCCTCTTCGCCCGCGGTGGGAGGTGCAAGAGTCCAGCCACCGTCTGAGAGGCGCATTTCCTCTCCCGTCACGGTGTAGCCCGGCGGATAGGACCGCAAACCCTCGAAGCCAAGGCGATGGAATGCCCGAGGCTGGTCTTCGGGGTTCATGCCATTAAACCAGTTTATTGGCTCCTCATCGTCGTCCGGGTTTGTATCGTAGGTAACAGTGGGGTCCGCCGGAGCGGACTGCTCAGGTTTTTCCACATGTGGTTCGGAGGATGAGGGAAGAGCTGCCTGAACAGGTGATTCGACGTCACTGTCTGCGATTTGCACTGTCTTTTCCACGGTCCCGGCCGATTCGGAACGGGGAGCGGGTAAATCGCCCTCCGATCGCGTCAGCCAAAGGAAAACGAAAGCAATGATAACGAAAGAACCCAACCCAAACGCCACCGCCCTCATACGCGACTGAGTCATGAGACCCTCCGCATGGCGCAAAAGTGTTTAATGCACGATAACAGTTCAGGTGCAAAGACAGCAAAAAAAACCCGGGCTGTCAAGGACCAAGCTTGCGGAGTATGCCTTATCACTTTTCCCGGCCGCTAAAAAAGCAGATACTCCTGAATGGCAGGCACGATGCAGGATGAAACCTTAAGCCGGTTATTTCTTTGCGCGTGTTTCGATGAGCTTCTGGAATGTACCCTCAATGAGACCGGTGAAGAGCGTTGTCATGTTAATGCCCAGTGCGGCAGCGCCCTGCGGCAGGAGTGATGTCGGTGTCATTCCGGGGATTGTGTTCGTCTCCAGAAAAACCGGCTGCCCTTCCTCGTCGACAATCATGTCGCTGCGGGACATGCCATAGCAGCCGAGCACATCGTGTGCTTTTTCCGCCATGGCCTGAATACGGTTGAGCACCTGTTCCGGCAAATCGCCGGGAGTGATTTCCTCGGAGGCTCCGGGACGGTACTTTGCGTCAAAGTCAAAGAACGTGCTCGTCTTTGGACGGATGGCGGTGGGAGGGCAAACAAGCCGTCCGCCAAAACTCTCTGCAAGATCCAGAACGGCGCATGTGACTTCGGTACCGAGGATGTATTCCTCCACGAGGACTTCCGAGTCGGCATCCGTTGCACGGGCAACGAGTCCTCGCAATTCCTCCGGGTTGCGCGCGATTCCCGCGCCGACACTGCTGCCACCACTGTTCGGTTTTACAACAACCGGCCAGCCCAGGAGGTTTCCGCACGCTTCCAGTTGGTCTTCCCGGTGCGCGGCGGGCGTGCCGGTCGAAAGAGTCATGGCACGCGGTGTACGAAGACCGTGTGCGGCAACAAAGTCCTTCGCGCGCTTTTTATCCATACACAGTGCGCTTGCCATGACGCCTGGTCCGACAAAGGGAATACCGATGAAATCCAGGAGCCCCTGGATGCGGCC
Source organism: Candidatus Sumerlaeia bacterium (assembly GCA_028284075.1). Classification (GTDB taxonomy): domain Bacteria; phylum Sumerlaeota; class Sumerlaeia; order SLMS01; family JAHLLQ01; genus JAJFLJ01. The sequence goes on from JANQSL010000185.1 coordinate 8,772, forward strand.
GTCCTCACCGTAGGCGCCATGCATGATGGGCAACACGATGTCGGCGCGCCACTGTAGAAGTCGTGCGATTCCCTCCGCCGGGGAGCGGCGAGTCAGGTAACCGGACGGACAGTACTCCGGCATATCCAGCAGATCGAAGAGCTTGTCGACACGGGACGGAGGTGTCTGGCTTGTCCAGACTTCCTCGGGAAAGATCCATTCACCGGTTTCCTCGATACAGGCCACACGCATCACGTACCGATGGCGATCCAGATAGTGTGCGACTGTTCGTGCGGATGTCAGTGACACCACGTACTCAGCGGACGGTCCCCCGCACATTAATACCACGCGTCTCGGTTCTTCAGCCATAGCGGAAGGCGCTCCCTGCGCCGGATCACAAAGGGTCCTCGCGCCATGGCCGGAGAGCATCAAGAAGAAAAAGCGTGTGAGAGAGGATCGCTTTACAGATAAAATCGTGCCAAGCGGCTGCCATGCCTCGACAGGTGCCGTAAGCCGTCACGCTCTCCAGGCGAAAGGCTTGCCCTTTCCCCATGCACCGTATGCCTTACGGTTCCGTTGTCCCGCGGTCCGGTATCTGCCGCAAACCCGCCCCTTGTGCCGAGTTCATTGCTTTTCAACTCATACACGTTTTTCCTGTTTTTCGCCTGCATCATGCTGCTCATGCGCATGATTGGAAACTGGACGGCCCGAAAAGCGGCTCTGCTCGTTCTGAGCTATGTCTTCTACGCCGCCTGGAACCCTCCTTTTGTAGTTCTGCTATGGATTTCCACGCTGGTCGACTGGTTTGCAGCAAGAAGTCTCAGCATTGTCCACACTCGTCGGAAGAGACGCCTTTGTTTACTCCTGAGCCTGATGGTCAACCTGGGGCTTCTGTGTTACTTCAAGTATGGCGGATTTGTTTTAGACAATTTGAATGGGATACTTGGAAAGACGGGGTTCCGCTGGGAATTCGAAAGCTCCGGCATCATTCTTCCCGTAGGTATATCCTTTTACACGTTTCAAACGCTTTCTTATACCATCGACGTGTATCGGAATCGCATCAAGCCATGCCGATCGTTTCTCGATTATGCGCTCTATGTCACTTTCTTTCCCCAACTCGTTGCCGGTCCCATTGTGCGCGCCACCGAGTTTCTGCCCCAGTGCAAGTCTCCCCGCCAGGGGAGCGGCGATCAGATCGGCTGGGGATTGACACTTTTCGTCATTGGGTTGTTTGCCAAAGTGGTGATTGCAGACGGATTTTCCGCCCCCATTGCCGACAGGGTCTATGGTGCGGTTGTTTCACCCGGCTTTCTTTCGGCGTGGACCGGAACACTCGCCTTCGCGCTTCAGATCTTCTGCGATTTCTTTGGCTACTCCATCTGTGCCATCGGCGTTGCGCTGTGCCTGGGATTCGATCTGCCCGATAACTTCCGGTTTCCCTATGCCGCGTGTGGATTCTCCGACTTCTGGAGGAGATGGCACATCAGCCTGTCTTCTTGGCTTCGAGACTATCTCTACATTCCTTTGGGCGGAAATCGGATGGGACGCCTGCGAACCCACGCAAACCTGATGCTGACGATGCTGATCGGGGGTCTGTGGCACGGTGCATCCTGGATGTTTGTGATCTGGGGTGATCTGGGGTGGTCTGCACGGTCTCTATCTTGTTCTCGAACGCCTTGTTTGCAATTCGCCGGTTTCATCCCTTGCCGTGTGGAAGTCGGCTGGTTCGCGCTTCGCGCTCTCTCTTCTCACGTTTGCTCTGGTGTGTGTTACATGGGTATTCTTCCGCGCCGAAAACCTTGCTTCAGCCCTGTCCATCTGCGGAGCGATGTTGGATGTTCCAGGTGCTCTGGCGATTGCGGAGTCCATGGTTTCAGGGGTTTCATCGGAAACGGTCGGCGAGCCCCTCTGGCTTGGGTATGGCGACTACATGACTGTTTTTTTTCTCACCGCGGCGATGCTTGGGGTGCATCATTTGCTCAGGGATTCCAGTCTGGAGGAGGGATTCGGAAGACTTCGCTGGTGGCTGCGTTCCATTGTGGTGGCAGTCATGATTTGCTGCATCGTTCAATCCATGACAGGAGAGGACAATGCCTTCATCTACTTCCAGTTCTGACAGCCGTCTTCCGTCGGGATCGTACGTCCGAATCTGGTTCCTGTGCGGACTGACATGTATTGCCATCCTCGGGAGCGCGGAACTCTCTGCGCGAAAAGAGAGTTTCTTGCCCGACGTTTCTGATACCATGGAACTTTGGCACACCCACAGGGACCGGGTTTATGGCGCTGATCGAATCGTGATACTCGGTACGTCGCGCGCCCAGGTGGGAATCGATCCATCCGTTCTTGCGAGAGAGTTGCCGGGACATGACGTTGTTTTTCTGCCGATATCCGCATCCTGGCCGTTCCCCGTTCTGAAAGACCTGTGTGAGGACGAGGAGTTTAACGGTCTCATTTTCTGCGAGACCACGGCGGAAATGATTCAGCCGGCGGAGGAGGGGCGTAGCCGGACGGCTTTGCAATACGTGAAACAATATCACGACAGTCATCGCACCGGAGGCGTCCTGAACCGCCGCCTGAACACACTGATCGGCGCGTTTCTCCAGGACACTTTTGCCATTCAGTCCCATGGCTTCATGCTCGAAACGCTTGCTTCGAGGCGGTTTCGCAACGACCGGAACTACCTTCACATGAACAGGCACCGCCATCGTCCCGCCTGGTACAGCGAACGAATGTCACCCGTTGAGAGAGAACGCCATCGCGAGGGTAGAATTCAGCACCGCAGGGACCTGTTGGAGGAGGCACCCACACTGAAGGAGTTCGAGCGGCTCTGCTCAGAGGAGTTAAAGCCTCTTTCACGGAAACTCCGAAAGAGAGGGGGCGGCGTGATTCTGGTGCGAATGCCAACGACAGGCGAACACTGGACAATGGATGAGCGGATTACGCCCAGGAATCTCTTTTGGGATCGCATCGAGGAACTCACCGGGATTGGCACGATTCACTTTCTCGATTATCCGGAGCTCTCCCGTTTTGAGTGTCCCGATACCTCTCACATCGACGCAAAAGACGCCGGAGATTTCACCCGCGGCCTTGCCGTGATTCTTCGGAAGGTTATTGAAAATCCGGTTTCTTCCAGGCCGGTTCACGAGAATCCCTGAAGAAATTCTTCAACTCCACCGTCAGGTCCTCTGTACTTTCGTGCCGGATATCCATCCGGGGCAGGGAATTGAGAAAACGCCGTCCATAATTCATGCGTACAACACGATCATCGGCGATGAGCACCGCCCCCCGATCGGTTCGCGACCGAATCAGGCGGCCGAAACCCTGCTTGAAACGAATGATGGCCCTTGGAACCACCAGTTTGGAAAAGGGATCATCCCCCTTGTTGCGAAGATACTCATACTGCGCTTCGGTGATGGGATCGCTTGGCGGTGCAAACGGTAGACGTGCAATGATGAGAAGCTCCAGGGCGCGGCCGCGCACATCCACACCTTCCCAGAAGCTGCTGGTGGCGAAAAGGACACTGGTTTCATCCTGGCGGAACCTGCGCAGCAGCCGATCGCGGGACTCCTGACCCTGAACGAGGCATGAAACGCCGAGGGCCTCAATCTCATCGCGGCACATATCATGAAGCCGCCGCATTTGGCCGTGGCTGGTGAACAGAACAAAGGCCCGGCCGCCGCTGGCGCGGACGCTCCGAATTACAAGAGTGGCGAGGTTCTCGTCGAATCCGGAATGACGAGGATCACCCAGGTCACCGGGTACTCCGAAGAACACCTGGCGCTGATAGTCGAAGGGCGTATCGAGCCGCAGGGATTCCAGCGGTCGCGCAATGGGCGTCACAGGTCCGTCCGCGTGATCCTCCGAAGGCTCTTGATTTTCGTTGGACTGACTGACCGTTCTTTCCGCCAGTGTGGCCACGGGTTCACCCGGTCGCACACCGGACATCAGAGACACTCCGGTTCGCTCAAACAGGAAATCGAAGTCGCCGTCGACGGTAAGCGTGGCGCTTGTCAGGACTTCCGACTTCATGCGGGAATGCAGAGTCTCCCGGAGGACTTCGGAAACGGAAACAGGCGCAGTGCACAGGCGGACAACAAGCTGCTGGCGGCGGTCCGACGCCAGCTCCACCCACCGGCAGAGATGCTCGCTCTCCTTAAGCAGTGCCAGGGCTCCTCTGCGCAGTGAATCCATCCGGTCCACGAGTGCGCGCCATTCCATTCCAATATTGGTGAAGTCTTTGAGAGCGTCCTCATCGAGATCTCCGAGCGCTTTCATTGCCTGGCGGTTCAGGTCTGCAAAGAGGCCGATTTCCTTTGCCATGGCGGCGATCCGGCCCTCGCATTCGTCAATCCACATGTCGTGGCGAGTGTGAGCAACGGTGAGCCGAACGCGATGTTCGATGCCCCTGCGTGGTGGTTCAAGTCGCGCCAGTTCGCAGAAGAAGTGACCAAATTCCTCAAGGTACATGTCCACGGTGTCGCGGACGCTTGTTGCTGAAGGGACGATTTCCGTCACGAGGGCACGATATCCCGGCTGATCCTCACTAATGAGGTTTTTGCCGCGAAATTCGTCGAGTTTGTCAACGGCCTTGGCGAGCACACCTTTCCGTCCCTTGGAATCGGTGCGAAAGAGCCTGCCAAACAGACGCCGGACAGCAACGCGCGTCACCCGGGAGGAAAGGTGTTTGGTTGCCGCCTCCTCCAGATGATGAGCTTCGTCGAGAATGACATGTGAAGTCGGAGGCAGCACGGCGGCCGCCGTCCAGTTGTTCGACTCGCGACGGACTGCGAGGTCACTCAGCAACAATGCATGGTTGACCACGAGGACACTGGCCCGAGCGGCGCGGCGTCGTGAATTATAGAAGAAGCAGGATTCGTAGTGCGGACAGCGAACCCGGAGGCAGTTGTCCGCCTCCGAGACAACACGCTCCCACACCGGTTCCCGCGGTGGAACGTTGAGATCCGCACGGTCGCCGGTTTCGCTTTGCTTTGCCCACTCAAGGACCTCTCGCAGCTCCGCGGTGAAGTCTCCCTCGATGAGCAGCTGCTGTGGTTGAGCCAGTTCATCCCGCGCGAACTGTGCCTTGCGTTTGCACACATAGTTCGAGCGGCCCTTAACCAGCTCCGCGCGGAAATCGCGGTCAATGGCGCGCCGAACCACCGGCAGATCCTTGTTTAGAATCTGCTCCTGAAGGTTAATGGTGTTTGTCGAAACGAGAATGCGTTCTTCATTTTCCAGAGCGTATAGAATTGATGGAATCAGATAGGCCAGTGATTTGCCCGTGCCGGTTCCCGCCTCAACCACCGAGATGCCGTCGGCATTCAGGGCGCTGGCCACGGACCGGGCCATGAGTCGCTGCTGGGGCCGGTCCTCGTACTCTCCCAGTTCGCGCGCAAGTTCAGACCCCGGACCGAGCAGTTCCTCCACACGCTCCGGATCGATCGCGGTCTTTTTCTTCGGATCATGCGGGCGGATGATGACTCGAACACGCTCGCCATCGTTGCTCACGATAATGCTGCCGGCGCCCACGTTGCCAACCGCCGCGGAAACTTCGATGTCGGCTTCGCTCGGGGTCAGGTCGCCACTGGGGTGGTTGTGGATGATGATCTCGCCCGGCTGGACCATGTTGAGGAGCACGGGCACGGCCCCTGTCGAGCCATAGGCGTGAGACTCGATTTCATGAATCAGGCCGTCCATACCCCTCCGGCCGATGAAGAAAACTTCCACATCACGAGCTTCGCTGATCTCGGTGGCAATTTGTACCGAAACCTCAGGAGTCATCCAGTATGATGCGGGGCCTTCAACAGGTGGCTTCATATTCAGAAAGAAGGCGAAAATCCGGCGAAGATATGCAGAGTGAAGCAACCCCTTGGGTGACTGGCAAGGTGGTTTTCCCTGAGAGAGGACAATTTACTGGAATTCTTAATGCACACTTTGCAGGTGTAATCCGTCTAACAACTGCACTGCATACTAAGCCGTCGTTTTTTGAACATCAAAGGTTGCACTTAAAAAAAGCACCCAGTGTTGAGGCTCAGAATAGCACTGAAGGCACGGTAAACCATAACTAGAGTAAAATCATGTTTATAGAAAATGTTAGCTATGGGACGAACACTGGCATCGATGTCGCAGCTATCCCGGCATAAACGTACAAAGCACAATTTGGAGCATTGAGTATATTCATGTTAGCAAAGAAGCACAGTCGCGCATTTACGCTTATCGAAGCAGTCATCGGGGTCCTTGTTCTGGCCCTGCTGTTTCTCGGCGCCATGTCCGCTTTATACTTCGGACGAATCAGCGCCACAAAAGCCCGCTACGAGGGGGTCATGCTGGATTTTTCCATCCAGTACCTCGAAATGGCTCGAGCAATTCCCTTTCAGAGTTTTCGTGCAGGGGCGCCGATCAACGCTTTGTACGATGGCGCCAACGGTTCATTACCCACGGTTTTGATCCCCGCCAACTCCAACTGGGTCTCTCTCGATACCCCCGCTTACCGGCTCTTTCATCCTGACCTGGTCTGGCTCTCCAGCCAGAATCCTGAGATGAGCGTCAACATCGCTGTTACACAGGTGGGTGGGGTCGATCACACGAGGCACATGACGCTTCTTCTTCGCTGGGATCCCCCTCTGGGGAAGGGAAGTCGCCAGGTGCAGCGTTATGAATTGATGAGGACGACAGACGTATTATGAAAACTTCTTTTCATCGTAGACGATCACGTGGCCGCCGCGCCGCCTCCCTGATCGAACTCGTGATTTCCATGACGGTTTCATCCGGTGCAGCGGTGTTGATGGTGTCCCTTATTCTCGTTACCGCAGTGGAGCAGAAGCGGGCTCTTGCCGACCATCGTCTCCAGGCGGACGCGTCCAGGGTTCAGGACAAAATTCTGGGAATCCTGCGTGAGATGAGCCAGACTCAGAGTACTCAGCTGGGTTCATCTGCCACCGTTAACGGTCGCACGGTGTATCGCGAGATTGTTTTTGCCCGTGGCGGACCGCCGGCTCCTCGCGAGGTGCTCAAGTACGATGCCGCCAATGACAAACTGTTCCATGACCCGGATCGGAGTGTGGCTAATAACGAGACGGATCTCTTCGTGGACCGGCCCTGGATTCGCCTCACGGACTGTTACTTTGCCCCTACTCTGCGTCCCGATGGTGCCGTCGATCGAACTGCAATGGAGGTCTTTCTCGCCTTTGACGACAATGGTGCCTCAGGTCGCGGAAACTCTGACCTGACAGAATACCGGTATTCCTTCGTTATCCGATATCGAAACTTCTAACCGATAATCAATCAACAGGAGCATGTAATGATTTCGTCATGGTTCGAACAGCGTTCGAGAGGATCGGTCCTGCTGTTTGTCGTTGTGTTTATGGGTATTGTCGCAACGGCTTCCATCGGGGTTCTGAGAATGACCTCTGTGCGAAACACGAAGGCCCACGAACGGCAGCATTGGAACGAAGCCTGGTTCCATGCCGAGAATGCGGTCACAACCGCTTCGCAGGCAATCGCGGATGACAATACTCCCACCGCCGGAACGCCGGCCTTTCTCGGTCGGCATATCCTGCAGCCACCCTCCGTGGGACTTGCCAGCGGTGTGCAACAGATGGCACTCCCCTATGCCGCTTCCCAGGCCGGATCTCTGCATGATCAGTCCTGGCTGACGATCAGCAATCACCCCAACGGTCTGCCGCGTTTTTATGAAGTTGTGACCTCCGCTCGGGTGGGAAATGCGGTGCGAACAATTCGTGCAACTGTGCAGAAGAATCCTCCCAGTCAGATTTTCGACTACGAGTACTTCCTCAATAACTGGGGATGGTGGTGGGGAAGCTCCATTACCGGTTTCGGCGACAACCGTGCGAACTGGGACTTCGATTTCCGGTACAATCCCACGGTCAACGGAGAAATCTTTGCCGCCGGTGAGGTGGAAGAGAACATGAGCCCTGTGGACGTGTTCGGCGGAAGCGTTCCGTTTCGTGGCGACGCGGCAACGGATCCGGTTGCTTACGTGCATATCGGTGCCCCTCGCCTCCGGATGCCCAACCTGAAGGACCTGACTTACTACGAAACAAAGGCAACAACCGAGGCAGGTACCGTAATTCAAAACGGTACAACGATGGTTGCCGCGGTGCATGGTGACAATGAAGCGAAGCCCGGCCTTTACCTCGACGGCACCACGAACCCGATCGAAGTCAGCGGACCCGTGGTCGTGCGCGGTGATCTGATTATCAAGGGAACGATTACGGGAACAGGAACCTTTTACGTTGGTGGGAATCTCTATATTGCCGGCGATATGACCTACGGAAACGGTCCGAGTTTCGATCCTCCGCCGGCCGGTCTGAGCCAGGCCAATGAGGACCAGTGGGTGGCGGACGCACTTACTGACAAAAAGGATCTGGTGGCTTTTGCTGTTCGGGAAACGATTCTGGGAGGTGACGTCAACTCATCCAACTGGATCAGACGCTGCTACAACCCTCGTTCCTACGGATTGAAGAACGTCGGGAATGAAAGCATCCTTGGGCAGGATGGAATTCGCGACACGCCGGATGACAATGTGGACTACCTGGACACGACCGGCGATGGTGTTGCGGATTCATCATGGTACGATGCCGATGAGGACGGCGTTGTGGATGGGAACTATGTCCATTCCACCGACATTCAGGTTACCTCCGCAAGGGCGAACGCCATTCAGGGCTATCCTGTTGATGGAAGCGGAAACCCGGTGGCATACAGCGGCAACGTCGCGACAAATTACTGGAACCGCCTCGACGGGATCTTCTATTGCAACCACGCCGTCGCTCTTCGCCCCGATAAATCGAACCTTCGCATCAACGGCTCCATTATCTGCCGTGATGAAGCCATTATTTTCAACAGGACAGCGCGTTTTGTTTACGATTCGCGAATCCACAGCCGTTATTCCAACGATCCGAACCGTTACATCGATCTGGGGCTTCCGGTTGCCAATCTCGTGAGAGTCACGGAATTGGCGGAACTCGGCCCTATCGAAGGCTTCTATCAGTAAGGCGGATGGCGACTCCAATGTTCCAGAGACACCCCGGATCGTTCATTGCCAGTCGGATGGCCGTGATGACACTGCTCATCGCGGTCCATCTTCTGGGCTACTGCCGCCTGCACGCGGTCGACCCCCTTCCGGAGGAACTTGAGAATGCCTCGGAAGAAGCCATCGACGCTTATATCGAGAAAGAGGCTGAGGAGTCTCTTCGTCTCAAGCGGGAGGTGGGAAAACGGCGCTTCGAAGAGAAACAGGAAATGAGGCGTGAAGCGGTCGCTGCGCGCGTCGCTGAGGTCGAGCGCAGGACTCGTCAGATCGAGGAAGCACGCAATCTTGAACGAGAGCTGGCAGAGCGGGACCGTCGCCGGCTTCAAATCGCTGCATTTCTTGCCGGCTTTGCTCTGCTTTCCACCCTGGGAGTCGTGATCTATCGCAACCTTTCCCACGGATGGAAGGCTTCAGACAGTTAGCGCAATGAGCTGAAGCACTCGCTTGCAATTCCCGAAAGCTGAGTCGAGCCGCCTGGCTGTTACCACGGCGGCTCGACCCTGTTTCAGCGACACGCCTTGACTCGTTTACCACTTAAGTGCCTTGATCAGCTGCTCTTCAGTCGCGGTATCGGCTTGCCCGACCGGGACTGGAACGGGGTTGAGGAGAGGAACCATGGGGCCTTTGGCTTCGCAGATGTTCACGTATCAGCGGATACGGCGAGCAGCAGGGATGTTGTTTCACCGAGCAGTGTTTTCCCAACATCTGATGACGACTGATCGACCGGATCGTCCTCTTCTTCTCCGAATCGACATCAATGACTTGTGCAATCAGCTTTGCACCGGTTGCTTTTATCCGAAGTACGCAAGCAAGGGACATCGCGGCCATTCGATGTCTCTCCACGACTTCGAGAAGATTGCGGCAGAGACATTTCATCTGGCCTATTACGTTCAGTTACCGTTTGGTTTCGAACCGCTAATGCATCCCCGATTCGACAGAATCGTCCGAATTGCTGCCCGGTACAATGTTCCGAATACCGGCGTTGTCACTAACGGGTCGCTTCTCCTGGGAAAACGAGCAGAGGCCATTCTGGAAACGCAGGCTGTGACAGGGCTCGCCATATCCATCGATTCAACGGATCCCATCCGCTTTCGTCAGCTGCGTGGGCGCGATCACGTGAGACTGGTAATGCGGAACGCCGAGACGTTTATACGCGCTCGCACCGACTCAAGGGTGAGATATCCCTGCGTGGTCGCAAACACGATCATTATGCGTTCAAACATGAAGGAGCTTCCCAAGACACTGGAGAGCATCATTTCTCTGGGAGTGGACGAGGTGCAAATGTTCCATATTGAACCAATGGATACATCCAATCCGGAGTCAGCGGTTCACTGTCCGGCCGAGTGGAACGAAGCTCATGAGCGTCTGGGGGAGGTTATTCGGCGAAATTCGAAGACTCGTGTCTATCTTCCGCCGCCCTATGAGGCCGACGACATTTCGAAAGATGGCCGGTCGCTGCAGCGCCACACACAGCTGAGCCGTCGCAGTTCTCACGAGACCTATGAAACGGATGCCGTTCCTCCGGGCGAGCCGGACAGTTATCCTGAAGGAGTTTTCTGCGTTTGTCCGTGGATGGTTGCCATTATCAATTGCTGGGGAGATCTTATGCCCTGCTCACATCGGAACGAACCGTTGGGAAACGTGCTTAATGACGGCTTCGAAAAGGCCTTTAATTCCAACCGGCATCTTCGCCTGAGGAACAACCTGGTGCGCGGAAAACTCAAGGGAGCATGTGCTCTGTGTACGTCGAAGACACCCAGTTCCGATCCGCTTCGGCGTCGTATTGTTCGTGCCATTGACTGGCAACCCGCAGAGGCATGAGTACTCGCAGACTGGCTGCCTCGTGGAGCCGTGCCGCCGGACTTCTGCCGGGAAGCCTGCCGGAACCGCCTGTTACAATGGCAGAAGAGGTGGCAAAAAGAATTCCCGTCTTTGTGGAGAGGGCACGAGGGTGCCGGGTCTGGGACTCAATGGGACGCGGGTACCTGGACACGACCATGGCCTGGGGAGCTGTCCTGTTGGGCCACTGTGACGAAGCTGTTTCCGAAGCTGTCTTGCGACAGGTGAACAAAGCGGTGCTTGTTTCATGTCAGACCGAGTTACAGGCAAATATCGCTGCACGACTCTGTGGCATGATCCCCTGCGCTCAACAGGTCTTTTTCTGCAAAAACGGTTCTGATGCCTGCACCGCGGCCGCCCGGCTTGCTCGTGCAGCAACCCGGCGGGAACTAATCGTTGTCTGTACGGGGCACTATCATGGGTTTCATGATTGGAGTGCGGCACGGTACTCCGGGCTGCAGGGTATTCCCTCGGTTCTGCGCTCACAGGTCGTTGAGTTCGCCTTCGAAGACGATGATTCTCTGGAACGACTGCTGAAACGCCATGCCGGTCAGGTGGCGGCCGTCATGTTGGAGCCCGTGCGCGACAGAGATCCGGATCCCGCTTTGTTGCGCAAAGTCTCCGAGGTGACTCACCGGCATGGCGCGCTTCTGATTTTCGACGAAATGATGACTGGATTTCGGATGGCACCGGGAGGTGCGCAGGAATACTGCAACGTTGTCCCTGATCTTGCATGCTTTGGAAAGTGTCTTGCCAACGGAATGCCTCTCGCATGCGTCGTTGGCCCTTGCGATCTGATGAAGAGAATTCCAACGGTTTGTATGTCGATGACTTTCCAGTATGACCAACTCTCGCTGGCTGCCGCTGAAGTGGTGCTGAATCGAATCGACACGGCGGATGTGGCACCACACCTCGCAGGGCTCGGGGAGCGTGTGCGGACAGGTTTGGCGAATCTGTCGAAAGAGCGGAAACTGGAACTGTTTCTTGGCGGTCCTGGCTGCCGCCTGAGTATCTGGCTACAGGACGGGTTGAATGAGGAATCTGGTGCCAGAATGAATCTGTTCGTGGAACGGATGCTGGCACTCGGAACTGTCTTCAACGGTCACTTTCTTCCCTCAACGGCTCACACGGAAAGTGATGTTGAGGAGTTTCTCGAAAAGGCAAAATGCGCCCTCGATGTGGTGGCTGAGGCGGCTTCTGCGAAAGATTTGAAACGCTTTCGCCGAATTCCGTTCAATTTGGTGTAGCCTGATCATTCCTCTCATTCCGTTCGTTCAGAATGATTGAAAATTGCTCAGGATCGCTGCGATCCAGTAGGAGTATCGCACGATCCACACGTGTTGACTGAGAGTCCACGAACATCAGTCCCGGAAACTGGTCATAGCCGATGGAATGAAGATATGCGATGTCTTCCCGTGGGTCGTGATGAAGCTGTGCCACGATGTCCGGGCGAAGCTTGCCAACACTGTGAGTGAAGTCCCACTTGTTGTGACCCGGACGGAAGTAATCCTCCCGGTGTGGAGGCAGTCGGGCAACAACCGCGTCGCACTTGCCGAGCAAGTCAACAGCATCGCGTCCGGAATAATAAGGAAGTGCCCCGGCTCCGACAACGGCAATCACTGCGTTTGGTGATGTACCGGCTTTGAGTTGATATGCGTACCGCACGGCACCACCCATCGTTTCAGACCAGATACGCAGGTTGGTCGCCCACTCCGCCACGTTGGAGTTGATTGCGACCACGATGACTGTCGCAACGATTGCCAGGGAAGGTTGATGTCGACTGGGAGCATTCCCGCTTTGCAGGAAACGCTTAATGGAAGAGTGTACCACGATCCCTGCCGCAGTCGAAAAAGCACCAATTGCAATGATAGCGCCGAGCCCTCGTGCAAGGACCGGAAGGGGAGTGACTGCCAATCCCGTATAGAAGTCGGGAAGAAAGAGTTTCCAAACCGTGCGATAAAGAAGCAGACTTGTCAGGACGGCGACAAGCAGTGCTGCGTAAGGCATTCCGCCCGGACGCATCACATCGCAAACACTTCGTACGGAAAGCAGTAAAAGTCCCGGCATCGCAACGATGAGATACCGGTTGGGAAGTGTCTCTTCTTCCCAGGCATCTCCGCCCGCGTGGACAGAATAGGCCGAACAAAGGAAAAACAGGAGAATAAAAAAGCCGGGAAGTGATCTCGGGCCTTCTCTCCGAATGAAACCGGGACCAGCTGTTACGAGAGGAATCGAAATCAGCCAGAGGTGATCGACGAGGATCTGATGCCAATATCCGAGTCCGATAAAGACACGTACTGGCAATGATACACCGGTTAGCTTGAGGTAGTAGGTGTTCGGAAGTGGATCGCCATAGTATGCGAGGCGAAACAGGGTTTGAGCACCGATTGCCAGAATGACGGACGCCACCAGGAATGAACCGCACACCGGTCTGCGCTCACGCGGAATCCTGGAAAGAGCGTGAACGATGAGTGCGATTGCAGGAACAACTCCGTCAGGTCGTGTCAATACAAGCAGTGAGAGAAGAAAAGACAGGGAAGCGATGTTTACTTTTGAAAATTCTCTCGCATGCTCGACAAGCAGCACACCGGTTAACACAAATAAAACAACCAGGCCTGTCTCATAACCTCCGATCGTCCAGAACGCGAAGGGATAGTAGAGTGCGACAGCAACCATGCTCAGAGAAGCGCGGATACCGTCTCCCGGTGACATGATCAGTGCCAGGCGTCCGCAGAGCCAGACGTTTACAACGAGAATCAATGCGCCGGTAATCTGGACCGCGAGGCTGGTTTTTGCGATACTCAGCGGCAGCAGATGGAATACGGCCAGAGCGAGCATCCAGAGGAAGTTGCTGTAGCCCTCGATCGCCGGTTGCCCGGGGTTCCACACAAGACCCTGCCCGGCCGCAAAGTTTCGGGCATACTCCATGGAGATTAGCGGATCGTCATGAAGGATAAAGTAACGGGTGCCGCCAATGACTTCCGACATTGCAGCGATGATTATTCCCGACAACAACAGTGACAATGCTGCGGCTACGGCAAAGCTTTTTCGGAAACCTGGACTCGATTCAGTCATCACTCTGTCCGGAATCGCGATCCCTTCAGAACGACCTGATGCAAGCTAGACAAGCACGCGCGCGAGCCACGTCGAAAGTCCGATGATTATCGTCCCGAGACCGATGCTGACCATCATAAGGTGTGGACGGCGCGATGCTTTCTCACCTTTCGACACGGTGATCATCGTCAGTACCGCGATCACCCCAAGGAATACAAGAAACTTAATGCCGAAGATCATATGTCCGGCCGTTCCTTTCCATGCATCGGCTCGTTGAAAAAACTGAAAGAAACCCGTGATCGTCAGGATGACAATCAGGTTCCAGGACAGGTGAATCCATCGCTTCTGAAGAGTCGCGTTCAGTTCGCCGGAGAGCCCGCCTGCCCGCTGCGCATATTTGTGCAGAATAATGCGGAAGAAAAAGGCTCCGCCAACAAGAATGACGGCGGCGAAGACATGGAGGAAGACGGAGATATTAAACAGGATGTCCATGGCAATCATCTCTTCTTTCGTTTCAGTTTCCGGAGTGCTTTCTTCGAAGGCGGTTTGTAACCTCTATGCCTTCCACCAGGACGTGGGAGGCGCCGTTCACGCGAGGATCTGTTGTCTATCGCACTATCGATCAGCTCAAGATCGAGCACGCTTTCAAACGGTATTGCTTTCGCAACCCGAACCCGAACCTTGTCCGTCAGCCGGTACCTCCTGCCCGATCCGCGACCGACAAGCTCGATGCCCGGTTCGTCGAGATCGTAGCGATCGTCCCGCATGCTTCGAACATGCACGAGTCCCTCGATGCCCGACGGGAGGAGTTCCACAAACATTCCAAAGTTCTGGATTCCCGAGATGTAGCCGTCGAACTCGTCTCCCTCGTTTTTCTTCAAAAACTCGATGGCCTTAATGCGGCCTGACTCCATTTCAGCATCTGCGGCTTCACGCTCCTTGAAGCTGGTATGCTGTCCCAGTTCCCGGAGTCGGGACCGGCCATCCTCGTCGCTGGGCCAGGGCAGTTGCCCGGCTCGCTCAACGGCGCGTAACTGCCGATGCACAACGACGTCAGGGTAGCGCCGAATCGGTGAGGTGAAATGACAATAGCACTTCGACGCCAGACCGAAGTGACCGGCGTTGCGCGGCGAGTACTCGGCGCGCTTGAGCGACCTCAGGATCAATCGACGCAGGATGTGACCCGCCTCCCGATCCTTGATGGACTCAATCGCCTTCTGAATGTCCTGAGGCGTGATTTCTCCATTCTTTGAGACAGGGAGCTTTATTCCCAGAGCGGCAAGCATTGGCTGAAGCCGTTCCAGCCTGTCAGGTTCGGCGCTTTCATGGATGCGATAGAGCAGAGGTGCCTTCTGACGCGTGAGGAAGTCCGCCACCGCTTCGTTGGCCGCGAGCATACAATCCTCGACAACTCGATGAGCCTCGAACCGCTCTGACTGCTCCAGATGAGACACACGGCCGTCTTCATGAAAGACGATTTCCGTTTCAGGAATGTCCAGATCGAGGGCTCCGCGCTTCATCCGTTCGTTTCGTAACGCACTGGCACAATCGCGCAGCATCAGAACCTGTTGAATCAACAGTGGGTCTTCATTGTTCCGCGATTCAGGTTTTTTCTCATAAATGTTTTGCACTTCCTCGTAGGCAAACCGCCGATCGGAATGGATCACCGCGGAGTAGAACTGTGAATGAACGATACGTCCGCTTGTCGAAACGACCATCTCCGCAGTCATTGTGAATCGGTCTTCGTTCGGGCGAAGACTGCACAGGTCGTTGGAGAGTTTCTCCGGTAACATGGGAACGACACGGTCCACCGGATAAACGCTTGTGGACCGTTCCACCGCTTCACGATCAATGGGATCGTCGGGGCGCACAAAATGTGTCACGTCGGCAATATGGACCCACAGCCGCCATCCAATCCCCTGTTCCGGCTCGATGCTGAGTGCATCATCGAAGTCCTTCGCCGTTTCGGGATCTATCGTGCATGTCGGAAGACCGCGCAGGTCTTCACGGCGAGGTAACTCCGTTTCCACGCTCATCACGAGGGCTCTCGCCGCATCTTCCACCGCGGGAGGAAATTCCGGAACAATACCGCGATCTCTCAGCAGCAGCAGAACATCGATACCTTTCTCATGGGCCGCGCCAATACGCTCGACGATGCGGCCCGCCAGGTCTTCCGGTGGCCATGTGTAATCAGTGATTTCGACTCCAACAAAGTCGAAGTTCTCGACGCTGAGGTCGGGGTGCGGCATTGAAACACGCACGCGGCGTTGAAGCAGGGGGCTGCGGGGGATCACGATGCCGCCACCCTTGTGGGTTTGCTGCCACCGGCCGATCAGGATCCGCTGGCGGCGTTCCCGGACATCAACGACGTGACCCCTCGCACCACGCTCGTCTGTTTCGACGATACGAATCGTGACGGTGTCTCCGTCCATTGCCGTGCCCATATTCTCTTCGCGGACAAACACATCGTCGTAACCGGCCCGTTCAGCATCAGCCTTGCCGAGACGAACAAAACCGAACCCGCGGCGATTGATCTGCAACTGACCCTCGAGCGTGTTTTTTCCGGGCTTCTTCCTGGGTGTCAGGCGCCAGAGTTTTCCGCCGGTCTTCTGGACATAACCCTCCGATTGAAGGGTTTTCAGAAGAAGACGAAGGTCTTGTTTCAACGACTTGCGAATGCCAAAGTGCTGGCTTATTTCACGAGTCGAAAGTGGAGTTTCCGACTCGAGCAGAGCTTCCAGCAGTGCATCGCGATCAGGTAGCATCAGGTTCCTTCAGGTGGGGGAGAGAGACGTTCCCGCTTTCGTCCTTCCACTCAATCTCTCTCCAGCGGAGCACGTTCTTGCCGTCGATCGTGTGGAGGCCGAATAGATATTCGGTACCCTCGAAGAGAATAACACGAAATCGAAACCAATCCTGTGGGAGAGACACTGATCGAGGTTCCCAGTTTCTTAACGGGTCGCGGGAGACGAAGATACGATCCGGGTCGTCTGTGTAGAGATAGTGAAAACCATCACGATGGTCGACATCCATATGCCGGGCTGCCACTGGCAGGTCCAGCGGAACGACACCGGCGTCGGTCCAATACAGGAGCTCATTGGAAAGGGCTCCGACAACGACAGGGTTTTCGTTCTCGATCTGAACCCCGGACAAAAGAAGAAACCCTCGGCCATAGGTCGTGATCGTGATGGGACGAATCGTGCGGCGCATTCCATGTTTCCATCCCGTGAAAATTTCCGCCGGACCCCATGTGGGGTTTTTGACAGAGGGCCGCATTTCGGAATAGGCAACAGTCGAAAGGTGCCCCAGCACTTCCAGGCCATCGGGGTCCATACCTGTGACATAGGCGCTGAGTGCGCCATCGTAGTCCCCCAGGGCCATGCTGTGGAAACCACCGGAAAGCCACAGGCCATAGGCGGGTGCGCGCCATGCGACTTCATCCTGCCACAGCGTGACATCGGTCGTTATACGGGTGTCGTGGATCTCACGTTGCATCGTTTTTGATGTGTCCGGTTCATCGCAGGCGTACAGATCACGGAGAATGGCAATGACACGGAAGTCCGGGCCGTCGCTGAAGACCTCGTAGTCCTCGATCGACTGATGAGGATACTCCCATTGCTGGAAACTCCGCTTTTCGTGCAGGAGCCTGAAGTGTCGGCTGCCCAGACTGACTTCACTGTCATCGGGATGAATGAGTTTCGCGGATACGGTGTGCGGGCCACCCTCTGCATAGTTTCCCAGCGGCACCCGGATTTCACTCTGCCACAGTGCGCGGGATCCGGAGTCTTCCTCTTCAACAAGACTCTCGGAAATCTTTTCTCCATTCACGTCCACAACGATACGCGAACCGAGGCAGCGGCGCGCGACGACACGTGGAATGGCGGTAAAGACCTCAAGACTGCGGCTTGGATCGCGAGGTTCCGCGTGAGAGATTGAAAGTGTCGCCCACGTTGACGCGGCGATAACATCCTCATCCGTCAGGTTGACTGTCGGTTCAATTGCATAGTCGTCCACAACGACCGTCTGTATACCTTCTTTCGTTCCGATTCCAATCCGAAACACCGATGGGTCGCCCGCAGACCCAATGCGAGAATCGAAGGTCCATCGGACATACTCGGGTTTGTCACCACCGCTTGTTTTCCGGACTGGATAGACTTCGCCGGCCGTGGGTTCACTGTAGGCCGTCATCCAGACCAGGACGGGTTTTTCTGAGGTGATGCGAACCTGAAGTGCGTTGTCCGGTGTATGGGTGGCTGCCGTTTCCGCCTGAAGTTCCACGGAATGGGGTGGCAGGCCGGACACTCCGACGGGATGGGCTGTGACCTCGACTGTTCTGTCGTCGTGAACAACGCTGTGACGGTTCTCCAAAGCCCGTGCGCTCAGAACGATGTCGTCTTGGGCGGTGAGGGGGAGTGTCAGGCAGAGTGGAACTGCTGGAAGCGACAGGAAGAGACGCTGGATCATGAAGCCTCGTGGTGCGATCAGTCAGTTTGGAATGGAGGCCAGGCGAATTTCGGCAACTCGCCCCGCAGGAGCCGCATCTGACGGCGTTTCCCGTGTCAGGACAAGGAATTCCGCCAGGACCTGCAGATTCTCCCGCGTGAAGCCGGCAAATCGGCACGGAGGATATGCGCTCAGCCAGTCGATGATATCGGGCAGATATTCGTTCGCTCCCACGTCGCCGAACGGAACAGGTCGTTCAAGTTCACCGTAGAAATTGATCAGGCGTCCCCATTCGAACTCATTAACAAAGACATGCGTATAGCCTGCCTCACGCAGCCGCGTTGCAAAGTCTGATGAATCCCTGGAGGCCTTCAGGTCGTCCGCCCAGGGCGGGAGGTCCCATACCGTGTTGTAAATGGAGTCGTCGGGGAACCATCGGCTCCGCGCTTCAAAAAGTAAAAGCAGCCGGGTGCCCTCATGGTTCTCCCAGGCTGCTTTGTGAACGCTTTCCGGCATGGCGCCGGTTCGTTGCCATGCCTCGCGAACCCAGGGAAGGATGAACGTGCCGTTGCTCCACTGGCGAGCCGACGTAAAGGCGAACGCCAATACCAGTAACCCGCAAGCGGCGATACGCAGGCCTTTCATGGGCGCCTTGGAGATCGTTGTTACTGTGAGTGCTATCGCCATAGCCACCGCCGGAAGGACGAATCGGGCTGGAGCCTGGCCAACGGTCAGCCACGCACAATAGCCTCCGACAATCGACACAAGCAACAGGCGGGTTCCCGAGTGGCGAAATCTTGTCAGGGAACTTGCAACAAACAACAGGAGCACGCTGAGATGAGCGCCTCCTCGACCTGTCATCTCATCAGAAGGACTCAGGGTGAGATTATACCCGAAGACCTGTAGCTGCGAAAATGCTGCAGACCAGTACTCTCTTGCAAGAAGGCTGCGGGGGAGGTGTTGCGAAACGAGAAACTCGTTTTGTTCCGAGCTCCACCCTTCTGTTTGCCCTGCAAAGGGGTGGAAGGGGTGCCCTCCGACAATCCACGATCTCAGCAACCAGGGAGCATATCCCGCGATTGCTCCGATGGCGACGAATACGGCTGCAACGACAACCGCTC
The DNA here is from genome assembly GCA_028284075.1 of Candidatus Sumerlaeia bacterium. Lineage (GTDB taxonomy): Bacteria > Sumerlaeota > Sumerlaeia > SLMS01 > JAHLLQ01 > JAJFLJ01. The sequence goes on from JANQSL010000185.1 coordinate 28,260, forward strand.
GTGTTTTTTTCCGCTCACGAATCGTCGCTGCCACAACTCCGGCAACAACAGGTATAACGACAATCCCAAGTGCCGAGAACTTTATTCCCGCTGCGCTTGATGCAAGAAACCCGGCAAGCATGAGAGACGATTTTCTGTGTGTTCGTGCACCGGAGAGGGCTCGTTCAACAGCGGCCAGAGCAAACATGGATGTGAGCAGGTCGCTGTTGGAATTCAGGACGCAGTTCCAGACCATGGGATGCCATGCATAGAGAACTCCTGCAAAACCTCGCCACTGCCGACGGCAGCCCGCCTGGCCGGCCAGCCGGCAACAGAGGCTGGCCCCTGCAAGCACGGAGAATAACAGCATCACCTTAAGGCCGGCCGCCTCGATGCCCTGATTCTGGTTTCCAACACCGGCACCGGCATAAAGAAGAAAGGCTCCGGCGGGGAGACGACTGTAGTAATTTCCCGCCATGTAACCGAACGATTCTCGCAGATGAGTCGTAAGGGGAAGATGATAGCTTAGTACATCGTAGGAGAGTTGGAGGCGAATAACAACCGGCGCCATGACAATCAGCGCGCCGGTGATGAGAACCCATGCCGTGATCGAAGAGGGGCGGGCCGGAGGAGAGTTGCTGAGCAACGGCGTTCCGGCTCTGTGCACACCAATGAAGAGTGAAGCGGGAGCCGTGGCAATCATCAGCCACGATACAGCGCCAGAGATTCCCAGGGTGGATGCAACGGCGAGCAGCGGAATGGCCGCTGCACAGCCGATTGCGAAACAAACGCTCCACGGGACCGTCGGTTTGCGGCACGATTCCACCACTCGCCACAGCGCAAACCCGTGACAAAGCAAACACGCCCCCCAAAGGAGGGCGTGCAGGACTTCAACTAAAGAAGGATCAGCGAACGGCGAAGCCCGCACCTCCCACCGCCGCAGGCGGTCGATAGGTTTGAAACTGCGGGTTCCGGCACAGGCGCACTTTGGCAAGTTCCTGAGCGTAACGGCGCAGGGCCGCTATTTCCGTGGGGCCGCAGTCAGTCTTGAGAAGCTTTTGATAAACCAGATCAAGGCCGCTGGCAATTCCAAGACGCTCCTGTTCCTTGCCGACGACCTCTGCAAGGAAGGTCATCGAAGCGCGTGCCGCATCGACGATTTCCTTTTCCACGCCTCGAAGATCGATGCCGCGACGACAGCCCCAGACGTGCATAACGAAGGGTGCGTTTGTTGTCGAATGCCATGCTCCTCCAAGATCGTAGACCCATGTGAAGCGTGACTTGTCCGCCAGAAGGGCATTCTCAGCCGTCAGGAGAAATGCATCGTATTCGCTGCCTTCAAAGTCGAACTCGGGTGTCAGTGGTTCACTGGAGCGTGTGAACTCGGGATGGATTCCAGTCTGGGACGGCAGCAAAATCTCCGCAAGGCTGCGCCCTCCGTAGGACTCGTGATCCGCAAGAACTCCACGGATCTCTGTCGGAAGAACCTTCGAGCACAGCAGAAACATATTGGAGGGTCCAACGACTGAAAGACATGAGCCGGGCACCATGCTCAGACGGCCGACTTTCATGAAATCCCATGCCGGAAGAAGGGCGACATCGATCTCTTCCAGCTGAAACCATTCGCGAACGTCATCGACCGATCCGCGTCGGACAGTCGCCATCTTGACGCTTTTATCGATGGCGTACGTGAGCGTCTTGGTCGTGAAGTCCTCAAAGTATCCAAGGCGGACACGATGTCCCGCCCGTCCGGATCCCCCTCCCCGCGTTCCCGACGGCGCGTCCGTCGAGTCATCCTTGCGGGATCGAAAGGCCATTCACACGTCCTCTTCCGGCTGACCCGGCTTAGTGTCGTGATTGACCACTGAATCCTGAGCAGTCCACCGCGACCAGGCAAGGCTTTCTTCCAGGAGCTTCGTGGAGGTTTGGCATGTCACAAAACCTCTATGCCCCTTGTTTATATTACAGCCTTCAATGAAGCGCAAATTCCGCTATTCGCACAGAGAAGCCCTCCTCGCTCTCTTGGTCGGTGATGGCTCCGTTGCTTTTCGATTAATCCTGTGTGGCCAAACCGTGAGACAGGGCCTGCTTGAGCCGGCCGCGTCTCGGGACGAAGGGCTGTACTCCGCCATTCTCTCCTTGCGGTCTTCGCAACCACCCTGACCCATAGCGAACACGCGTTCGCTCAACATTTCGCATCTATTCACAGGCAGGCATGAAACTCCTCTCACAGCGGCGGCATCGGGAAGCGCTGGAAGCCTATGCCTACCTGGCCCCGGCCACGCTGGTGCTGCTCGTGTTCTGGTTTGCTCCCGTGATCGTGGCTCTTCTTGTGAGCTTCTTCGACGCCACGGCCCTGGCACCCCCCGGCGAGCTGAACTTTGTGGGCATTGCACAGTACAAGCGCGCCCTGCTGAATGACACCGAATTTGTACGGTCCATATGGAACACGATCAACTACTCAATCTACAGCGTTCCAATTACTCTGGCTCTGTCCCTGCTCGCGGCGATGCTCCTCAATACACAAATCCGGGGCCGTGCATTCTTCCGAACGGTGTTCTTCCTCCCCTATGTGACGACATGGGTGGCCATCGCTATCGTCTGGAACTACGTCTATCATCGTGAGTTCGGCATCGCAAACTGGCTGCTTACCGTTATTCAACAGGCCATGCCGTGGCACACCGGAGACGTTGTGACCTACGCATGGCTGGCTGAACCGCGAGGTGTCTGGGAGATGATGATTTTCGATCCTCTTCGAATTACACTGCCTCAGTTGCCTGGTGATGCTGACCAGATCGTTCGCGGGCCGAGTCTGGCGCTCTTCTCCATTGTGATCACTTCCATCTGGCGAGATATCGGCTACTTCATGATCATCTTTCTGGCAGGACTGCAAAACATCGATAAATCGAACTACGAAGCCGCTGATATCGACGGCGCGTCACCCTGGCAGAAATTCTGGGGCATTACGTTCCCGCTGCTCTCTCCCGTCACGTTTTTCCTGCTTATCATTTCGTGCATCAATGCATTCAAGGAATTCACGCCGATGTTCATCATGACACCTGACGGCGGCCCCGATTACGGTACCGCTCCGATGGTGTTTCACATGTACAATGCAGGCTTCACCGGGCAGTGGGAATTGAGCTACGCATCCGCCCTGGCATACATACTGACATTCATGATTCTCACGCTGACGGTCCTTCAGAACAAGTTGATCGGCCGCAAGGTGGAGTACGGCACATGAGTGGAATTCAGATTGTCGGGCTTCTTTTTCTGCTGATCAACGGGGGTTTGTTCTTCGGCTGGCTTGTCCAGCGCATGTCCGGCGACCGTGGCGGCGCCTCTCTCAGAATGACTCGTCTCCTGGGGATGGCTCTCGTTTACGAAGCTTTGCTGATCGGTGCCGTCTTCATGTTCCTGCCATTCTACTGGATGATTGTCACCTCCTTCAAGGATTCGGAAACCGCACTCACCTTTCCGCCTGTTTGGACGCCGTCTCGAAACCAGTATCTGTATGAGGATTCTGAAGCCGGCAGAGACATATCAGTTCGCCTGCTGGGCATTCAGCGCAGCGAGGGCGAGCTTGTTACCGCAGTACCGGAATCGGCGATGGACTTCCGCCGGGTGGACACCGGTGAATTCAGTGTCACGCGCGAAACTCCCGACGAGAATGCGCCACGTTATCAAGTCGATCCGACGCAGCTTTCGCAGGATATTGTCATGCGGATCGACGGGCGAAACTTCATGAAGGCCTGGTATGCTCCCGAAGCCGCAACCCGCGGCAGCGTCAACTTCGGCCGCTATTTCTGGGTGTCTTTCTTTACAGGGATTCTTTCGACGGCGGGCACATTGCTCACAAGTGCACTGGCCGCTTTCGCCTTTGCAAAGATGTCCTTTCCCGGGAAAGGACTGTTCTTTTACATCGTGCTTCTGACGATGATGGTACCTGGCCAGGTGTTGCTGATTCCCAACTTCCTGACGCTTGGAACACTTGGGTGGCTCGACACCTATCTTGCTCTGATTGTGCCGTTTCTTGCATCGGTCTTCACAATTTTCCTGATGCGTCAGTTTTTCATGACGATTCCTGACGACCTGTGGGATGCCGCTCAGATCGATGGAACGGGCCGTTTTCGATTCCTCTGGCAGATTGTTGCACCTTTGTCCAAGCCGGTGTTCATCACTGCAGGTATATTCCTTTTCCTGGGCAACTGGAACGCGTTGCTCTGGCCCCTGATCGTAACGAGTTCTCCGGAAATGCGAACACTGATGGTGGGGCTTCAGACGTTTAACGAGGAGGCGGGGAGCGAGTTTGAACTCCTCATGGCCGCTTCCACTATGGCCGTTTTGCCTGTCGTCATCCTTTTCTTCCTGCTCCAGCGTTTCTTCATTCAGGGCATTGCGCGCACCGGACTGAAGTAGCCGGCGGATATGCCTCACGGATTCCCGTGAGCCGGTCACTTCTTACCGGAAAGGAGGGACTTGCATTCCGTCAGTTCGAGGTTGTTCCGGCGAGCTGAGTAACCGGGCTCGTTGCATTGATTGATATCTTCAGCCGTTTGGAGAGTCCTTGACCGTCGTTAGAGCAGGCCGACCGATTCCTTCACGGGCAGGGGAGAAGACATGGGCGGAACCGGGGTTTGCGATCCGTCCAGCGGCAGCGTAATAACGAAACACGCGCCCCTGATTCCTTCGGGTTCGAGTAGCACAACCCGTCCTCCATGCATTTGCGCACAGGCACGAACCGAAACCAGCCCCAGTCCGTTCCCGCTTTCCTTTGTTGTAAAAAAGGGATCGAAAACGCGACCCCGATGATTCTCCGGAATTCCCGGCCCGTTATCCTCTACCTCAATTTCCAGCTCATCGTTCAGGCGCCGTAGTTTCACACGGATTTTTACCCCCTGCTCCGAGGCCTCTGAGGCATTGAGGAACAGGTTTATGAACAATTGTCTCAGAATCGCCGGGTTGCCGCTCATGGACAGGCTTTCAGGGCCGGCGATAGTATATTCGAACGATTGGCTCCGGTTCTTGATACGAACAACGTCACCGCATTCGCGCAACAGTTCCACAACATCAAATGCCTGAAATTCACCGGAAACCGTTTCGCGACCAGTGGAAATAAGACGTCTACTGAGATTCGCCAGTCCGTTACATTGTCTTTCAACCCGGATAATGGCGTCACGCACATCCGGTGAAGCTGCATCATCGCTTTCCAGGAGGAGCTCCAGTTCCGCACCAATACCCGTCAGCGCGTTGTTGATGTCGTGCGCTACCGAGGCTGCAAGAATTCCCGCCATCGCTCGCTGTTCTGAGACCAACAACGCCTCCTGATGATGCGTCAGAGCTTCGTTTGCATGACAGATGCGTCCGAGATATCGCCATGCCACCACGAAAAGGAAGGCGCTCGTCAGGCCGACAAAAAGCAGACCCTTTGCCGATTGAATCTGCTGTATCTGTTTCGGATCCGACAATACCGCGGAAACGAATCGGTCTGATAACAGAACGTAGGCTGCTGAAACTGACAGAAATCCGATTGCCAGGATCGCGGCGTTTCTCACAGGCCGGATGCGGGTTTCCGTGGCATCAGAAACCGCCTGGTACTCCTCAGAATGACCGTCTAAAGAGCTCATGACTGGCGCCCAGTTTCAAGAAGCCAAAGCGTGAGCGGGCGGGGAACAAAAGCACAACCGGAATCGACCATAAGTGTAACGCTCACGGCTTCGCAACCGAGCAGGAAGAAGGTCCTTGTAACGGCTGCCGGACGCGACAAGGCAGTTCCTCTTGCAATCCGGCCCGCCCAGCCGTAGCTCATGCCAACAAATAGGATAAATAATATCCTCTGAATCCGATGAAAAATCTCACCCCTCAGGGAGTACTTATATGACTGCCACGCTCGAAGCTCCAGCCAGTCTTGGAATCACCGAGATTTCCGATCTGCTCGGAGCGAACGCCGAATCCCTCCTTAACTTCAGCAATCCCAAAATTTCGCGAGACCATCTCGCTCTTCCCGGCTCCGACTATGTTGATCGCGTCTGGGCGGCCTCGGATCGCTCAATTCCGGTTCTGCGCAGTCTCCAGCAGCTCCTGAACCACGGCCGCCTTGGAGGGACGGGATACGTCTCGATTCTGCCCGTCGACCAGGGCATCGAGCACAGTGCCGGTGCCAGTTTTGCAAAAAACCCCATCTATTTCGACGGCGAGAACATCGTGAAACTTGCAGTCGAGGGTGGGTGCAATGCCGTCGCTTCAACCCTCGGCGTTCTTGGCAGTGTTGCACGCAAGTATGCACACAGGATCCCCTTTATTCTAAAGTTTAATCACAATGAGCTGCTGACCGTCCCCAACACTTTCGATCAAATCGTTTTTGGATCCATCAAGCAGGCGAAAGACATGGGCTGTGTGGCTGTGGGTGCCACCATCTACTTCGGCAGTGACGAATCCGCCCGTCAGATCGTTGAAGTTTCACGCATGTTTCAGATGGCTCATGACGAAGGCATGGCCACTATCCTCTGGTGCTATCTGCGGAACGGTGCCTTCAAGGCGAACGGCAGGGATTATCATGTCTCTGCTGATCTCACGGGCCAGGCCAATCATCTCGGAGTGACCATCGAGGCGGATATCATCAAGCAGAAGCAGGCCGAGAACAACGGAGGCTATGAGGCCCTCAACATGGGCAACAGCAGCTACGGCAAGTTCGACAAGCGTATTTACACCGAACTTTCCAGCGAAAACCCCATCGATTTGACACGTTATCAGGTCGCAAACTGCTACATGGGACGCGCCGGACTCATCAACAGTGGCGGAGGCAGTGGTGATAATGATCTTGCTCAGGCTGTTCGCACCGCCGTGATCAACAAGCGCGCCGGCGGCATGGGCCTTATCTCCGGACGCAAGGCCTTCCAGCGTCCGATGGATGAAGGTGTGAAGATTCTCAATGCGATTCAGGATGTTTATCTTTGCGACGATGTGACTATCGCCTGATACCCGCGGGTTTGAATGAGGTGAGTGCGAGCAAGAGGCAGGGCTTTCAAGCCCTGCCTCACTAATGCGGGGTGTCGGCAAAGCCAGTTCTGGATTCGCCGTTGAAATCTACGGATATAGCATCTCCGTCCGCCATGCATCGCCGTCCCGCAGATAAACCAGTCGCTCGTGAAGGCGGAACTCGCCCTCCTGCCAGAATTCGATCCGAACGGGCTTAATCCGCCAGCCCGACCAATGTGGCGGGCGCGGAACTTCCCGGCCCTGGAACTTTTTTTCGTACTCCACGAGCCGGTTCTCGAAATCCGTGCGCGCAGTCAATGGACGCGACTGGATGCTCGCCCAGGCGCCGAGCTGGCTTGCACGAGGTCGTGATGCGAAGTAGCTGTCCGCCTCCTCGTGGCTGACAAGTTCCACAGGGCCTTTGACACGAACCTGACGTCCGAGTTGCGGCCAGTAGAAGTCCATCGCCGCTCTGGGATTTTCCTTCAAATCCGTCGACTTGTCACTTTGCAGATTCGTATAAAAAACAAATCCACGCTCATCATGACCTTTGAGCAGGACCATTCTGACCGACGGTATGCCGTCTTTTGTCGCTGTGCCGAGGGCACATGCGGTGGGATCCTGAATGTCTGCTGTTTTAGCCGTTCCGAACCAGTCATTGAAATGCTCAAAAGGGGATGACATGGACTTGATTGGCATCATCGAACTCTTGCGGAAGTTTCTTGCCCCTCTGACAGAGAGACAGCCTTTTCAAGGTAGCTACGGCGGCCCTCAACGTTTTTTGACCAGGTTTCGGCCTGACGAGCGCGGGGGACGTCGGGATTTTGGCGCAATCCTCTCCGAAGGTGGCTGCACATGGCATCCGTTACCCTCGAAAATATAGACAAAGTGTACCCCGGTGGCGTTAAAGCCGTCGATAATGTCTCCCTGGAAATCAAGGACAAGGAATTCATGGTGCTTGTCGGCCCATCCGGCTGCGGCAAGTCCACCAGCCTTCGCATGGTCGCCGGCCTTGAGGAAATTACGAAGGGCACCATTCGCATCGGCGACCGCGTCGTGAACGATGTTGCGCCGAAAGATCGCGACATCGCCATGGTGTTCCAGAACTACGCTCTTTATCCGCACATGACTGTTTACAAGAACATGGCATTCGGTTTGAAGCTCCGCAAATACCCGAAGGAGGAAATCGACCGGCGCGTTCGCGACGCAGCGGGCATTCTCGGTATTGAGAACCTTCTTGATCGCAAGCCCAAGGCTCTGTCCGGCGGCCAGCGTCAGCGCGTCGCCGTCGGCCGCGCCATTGTGCGCAAGCCTCAAGTCTTTCTGTTTGATGAACCGCTGTCAAACCTGGATGCAAAGCTCCGCGTCCAGATGCGTGTCGAAATCAGCAAGCTTCACGCTCGCCTGCAATCCACAATGATTTATGTCACCCACGATCAGGTCGAAGCCATGACCATGGGTGACCGCATTTGCGTCATGAAGGACGGCATTATTCAGCAGGTTGATGAACCCATCCAGCTCTACGATCACCCTGTAAACAAGTTCGTGGCTGGTTTTATCGGAATGCCGCCCATGAACTTCATCGAGGGTGCATTGGCGGAAGAAGGTGGGAAGCTCTTCTTTGACGAAGGTAACTTCCGCATTTCCATTCCCGACGACAAGGCAGCGAAACTGCGGGAGGCAAATCTCACCGGCGGTCAGATTACAGTCGGTATCCGCCCTGAGGATATCCATGACCCCTCAGAGCGCAACGATGCCGCGGACCACGCGGAAATCTCCGCTCGGGTCGAGATCATTGAGCCCATGGGTGCCGAATTGTACCTTTATCTTACCACTGGGAAAACACCCTTCGTCGCCCGTGTTCAGCCCCATGCGGAAGCGGAAGTCGATGGCCTTAAGGCACTCCTTGTCGACCTGTCGAAGATTCATTTCTTCGATCCGAAGACGGAAGCGGCGCTGACGTAGGACCCTGCGGCGGCGTTTCGCCAGGCTCTGACGGCGATTGACTGCCGCCGCGTTCAGCTTTCAGCCCCGAATTCCTGTTCTCAAACGTATATCCGAACAATTCGATTTCCTTCGCAAAGGATTTCGCGATTTGATCCCGCGCGGTGGGTGTCAGTATCTGCTCAAGGGGCCGCTTGTCTTTTCGGAACCCTGACTTTGTACGTGGCAGCTCCGGCACTTCCGGCAGGCCAATGAGCTTCGCCATGCGTGCGAAGTCGTTCTGTAAATCCTCGAACCTGCATACCTCATCCACCACCACATCGTTGTCGAGGCAGTAAAGAACATGATCCGTGATGGTTTTCTCGATTCCTCGTTTCAGGTATTCATCGAGTGTGAGTGACCGTGCTCCGGTCTTGTTGCGATAATAGTGAAAATGGGAGACTGTCTTGTCCCAGGGGTTTCGCTCAAAGCAGAACTTAAAATAACCGGTCCATATCTCATTCTTGATGTTTTCGCGTATCGTTCGCGCCGACACATGGTTCCAGTAGCGCGCGGCTCTTCTGCCGGATCGAAGAAACTTGCGCAGATTGCCGGGACCGTATCGGTACCATGGCTTTTCCCAGTTCTGTGGGCCCCTGTATCCCAGTCTGCGGCGCACCTCTTCGTCTTCCGTGGCAATTGGCGTAATGACATCCATGGGGCCACAGTGTTTCGACAGCGCAATTTCGATGCTTGTGCCGGCGGTCTTGCGTGTCTTGATGAAAATGAATTTGTGTTTGTGACTGATAATCATGCGGTACCCGCTGCCTTGCGCCTGTTGCACTCACTTCTGATTGCATCTTCGAAAGTATAACCAAACAATCCGATTTCCTGAGCCAGATCCGCTGCAACCCGATCCCGCATTGGGGTGGTGAAGACTTCTTCAATGGGACGCTTGTCCTTCCTGAATGCACCTTTCGCGCGAGGGAGCCCTGGAACCTCGGGCAGTCCCACTCGATGAGCAAAGTCTCTTATCTCCTCATCGAGGTTCTCGTATCGAGCGACGTGATCGACTTCCAGTTTTCCATTGCGAAGGTATTTGTCGAGATCGCTGCATCCACCGGCACCTCCATCCATGATAAATTGTTCCAGTGAGCGCGTTTCACCATCCCGATACCTGAGATAATGGTAAAAGGAGACCACCTTGTCCCATGGATTCCGTTCAACGCAAAGCTTGTGATAAGTATTCCAGACGTCGTCGCCCACACGTTTCCGAACAGCGGAAGCTGTAATATGGTTCCAGTACTTGAGTGCCCGGCGCCTTCCCCGAATGCGCCACCACCAGTCGCGTCGGCTGTACTCACGGACGGGTTTGAAGTGGTTTTGCGGTCCTCTGTGACCCAGTTCCTGGCGGAGTCTCTCGTCTTCCGGGGCGATAGGGGTGATAATGTCTTCGGGTCCACAGAACCCCGAGAGAGCGATCTCGATGCTCGTCCCCGCGGTTTTACGAGTTTTGATGAAGATAAACCGATATTTGTGGCTGACAATCACCGCGCATCCTCAAATCGAAAACCGAACATTCTGATCTCACGCGAAAACATCTCCCTGATTTTCTCCCGCACCGCCGGTGCCAGAGTGTTGGACAGACTGCCTGATTGTTTGCGTATTCCCACTTTCGCACTGGGGAGAGTGAGGGATTCCGGCAGATTCAACCGCCTCGCGATTTCTCCCAGCTCCGTATTCAGATTTTCGTAACGCCCGACATGATCGACTGCCAGGCTGTCATCGATTGTATACCGGTCAAAGTCGGACACCTGTCCCGCCCAGCCGCATTCAACAAACTCTTCAATCGAATCCGGTACCGACTTGCCTCCCCCCCTTGCGTGGAAGTCACGAATGTAATGATAATAAGATACCACTTTGTCCCAGGGATTCCGTTCAAAACAGAACTTGTAGTAGCTGTTCCAAATCTCCGGTGACACATGACGCCGGAGTTGTTTTGCGCCGATGTGATCCCAGTACCGGACTTGCCGCCTCCTGCCACGCACAAGCCGCCAGATATCTCCGGCACCATACTCGCCGGGCTTCTTGAGATGATTTTGAGGGCCGGGATAACCCAGCCTGTCGCGGATCGCCTGATCCTGAGGTTCCAGAGGAGTGATGATATCCTCCGGTCCGCAGAACTTCGAGAGAGCGATTTCAATGCTTGTTCCCGCGGTCTTCCTCATTTTGAGGAAAATAAAGCGATGGCGATGGCTGAGAATCATGCGACCGGAGCCCGTGTTACTCCGGCTTTTACTAGACGCGGATGGGAATCCAGAAAACTCGAATTGTCTGTTCCCCGTTTTTGCGACCCCATCCGAACATGCTCCAGATCGGGCCGTGGCCCGAGTTCTCGGTCTCCGGAAGAGCCACGTATTCCGTACCGTGGTCATACCAGAGCAACCCTGCCAGCAATCCCTGGCTGTATTCGCGATATCCCAGTCGCCGCGGATCGTCCTCGCCGGACATCTCTGGCACCTGGTTCCAGCGCGACTGCGTATCCGTGCGGAAGAAGCCCAGCATGCCAAAAAGGGGACCATGCACCTGGAGACGCTCCCGAGTGTATTCCTTGTGATCCACCGCATCCGTGTCGAGCCAGAGAATCGTTCCCAAAAAGCCTCCGAGAGCCAGCGGCATTCCCACGGTGGCCCGCTGTTCGTTGCGGGGTTCGGACCGATCCGCTTCACGACTCTTGTACTTCAGATAAGCAGGACCGATGCTCCACAGGGTCTGCCAGCCTGTGACGTCTGACCTGCGGCCTGAGTAGGTGCCAAGATCGCGGAGCGTTCCTTTCGAGAAGAAAAGCGGATACCCCTGTGCGTAGAGGCTGGGACGGCCTTCAGGCCAGTCCTCCGAAACACGGCTCTTCGCATAGAGGAGATTCCATTCCGTGCGGGCACGATGAATCGGGTACACATCCTCGTGCCCATAGAGACTTTCCTGGCTTGAATATCTGAGCGGGAGAAACAACAGCGGGAACCCGAGCCCGTTGTAGGTGTTTTTACGAACCGCGAGCTTGTGACTGCTCTCGAATTCAGCGAGCTTCTGGTAGATGTTCAGAGGCAGCAGCCACGTGAATCGCCACTCTTTGCGAGGCGGATTCTCAGCATCGAAGCTGTCTGCGTTCTCCCAGACGTACGTGGAAACGAACCCGCCATCGTAGGAAATCCGTTCCTGATCAGGGAAGTCGTCCGTTACCATCTTGGTTGCACAACCGGTGGTTGCAGCTGAAGCGGCACAGGCAACCAATGCAAAAACGAGAAAACGCAAACGAAGTATCGTCATGGCTTCCTGGAACTCCGTCATTCGCGAAACGCCCGGCGACGGGCCCACACGAATCTCTGGATTTGAGTGACTTACTGACGCTCGGTCAGTCCCGCAGGAGAAGCCCGCGGAGGCAACGGAATTATCATCCCGTGGAATCCCGTCCCGAACCCAGGGGCGAACGCCTCAGAGGCAGGTACTGAACTCCATCCTCACTTGTGAAAACGCTCTCAAACAGCGTCACCCCTTCCACATCGAACTCGCCACCCTTCCAGGCGCCGTAGGATGTCGCCGTTTTCACGAATGCTCCTGTTCCTCTCAGACTTTTAAACCGTGCCAGAGTGACATGGCCGTGAAAATTCTGATGTTGGAGAGATACGCCGCAGGACTCCACAAGCCTGCCCAGATCGTTGCGCAGACCCAGCAGGGTTCGGAATTCACCTCCAAGTCCCGCCCAAAGAACCTTGGGGGCTTTCTCATCGGGGAAATAACCAATTCTGGCCAGAGAGAGTCGAAGTGAGGACGTAAGGGAGGTCGCATTGCCAAGGCCATCGCAAATTCGTTCAATTCGATCACGTGGGACCGGACCCAGAAAATGCAGCGTGATATGGAAATTGGCTGGCGGAACCCAGTTTGCCCGGAGTGGCGTAAAGTGGGCCGCCTTTTGCAAACGAACGGATAGATCCGCGACCTTGTTGCGCATTTCCTCCGGCAGATCGATAGCCAGGAAAACACGTTTCGCGGATCCTGCAGTCTCCCTGGGGGAGCAGAATACCTCAGACTCGTCTGTCTTCGGTGGCCCCTCTTCATGGACTTGTTTCATGGGAAATGACCCCTTGACAATTCTGCGCCATCATCCGGAGATCACCCTGTCGCAACGGGTGGCTCATGCCGTTCGGCATGTGCAAAAAAAGATAATGAAGTCTTCTCCGAGCGCGACCGCAATCGCGGTTGCCGCCTGCTTGGAGCGGTAGCGTAGAACTTGAAAAGGGAATATACAGTTGGAATCAACACGCGTCGAGTTTGAAGTCGTTATCAGGAATCGTCAGGGACTGCATGCACGGCCGGCCGCGCAGTTCGTCCGTTCAACCGGCAAGTTTCCGGACTGCGACGTGACCGTGAACCGCGATGGAATGTCGGTGAACGGGAAGAGTATCATGGGGATGATGATGCTTGCCGCCGGCGCGGGAACAACGCTTCGCATTGTTGCAGAGGGAGAAGGAGCGGAGGAGCTTCGTCAGGATCTCGAAAAGCTGGTGGATTCGGGGTTCGGCGAAGAGTTAATGGGCGAATAACATGCACTTGACAGAATTTCGATCGGGCGGAGACACACCTGACATTGGCAGGTCGGCGAACATTTTTCTTCGAAGGTCTTGGCGTTTCTGACGGGATTGCCATTGGTCCCGCGTACGTTATAGAGTCCGAGGATTTTCGAACAGAATCATGGCAAATCGGGGAATCGGAAGTCGACGGGGAGGTCCAGCGCTTCCGCGATGCGGTCGAGCTTGCCGCCGCTGAACTCCGTGATATTCGTCAGCAGGTGGAGGAAAAGATCGATCGCCAGCAGGCATCGATCTTCGACGCTCACCTTCTCATCCTGGAAGACCCTCAGATCGTTGATGAAACCATCGCCCGCATTCGTGGCGAGCGCCGTAATGCTGAGGCCGTTCTCTGGGAGGTGACACAACAGATCGGTGAGATGATGAAATCTCTCGGCGACAGCTATTTTGCCGAGCGAAATCACGACCTCTACGACGTTTCCCGCCGCGTTATCAAGTTTTTGCTTCGGCTGTACGCACAGAGTCACCCCTCTCTCCCGCGCGAAGGCTGCATCGTTGTGGCCAACGACCTGGGGCCCGCCGAGACCGCCCAGTTCAGCAAAGATCATGTGCTTGGTCTTTGCACGAACGAGGGGGCGGCGACCAGTCATGCCGCTATCATGGCAAAGGCGCTTTCAATACCCGCCTGCGTTGGCCTTGAGTTTGTCACCCATTACATTCGCTCGGGAGATGTCCTGATTCTCGATGGTCAGGAAGGAAAGGTCATCCTTAACCCCACTCCTGATCAGATCGAATACTACAATCAGAAGGCGGATGAGTGGCGCGAGCGCGTTGATTCGTTGCGGGCACTGAGGGACCTGCCCGCGGTGACAACCGACGGTGTGCATGTCGCGATGATGGCGAACCTGGAGTTTCCCGGGGAACTTGACACCGTTGACCTGAACGGGGCCGAAGGCATTGGTCTCTTTAGAACGGAGTTCATGTACCTCGACCGGGGAAGTCTTCCGTCGGAGGACGACCATCTTCGGTCATATGGCCATGTCTTGGCCAAACTGGACGATAAACCCGTCATCATGCGCACCATCGACATCGGCGGCGACAAGCTTCCAAGCGATCAGCCCGTTCACGAGTTCAATCCTTTCATGGGAATGCGCGCCATTCGTCTGTGCCTTCACAGGCCTGACCTTTTTCGGGCACAGCTGAGGGCGATGGCGACCGCCCACGCCGGCCGCGAGTTCAACGTGATGATTCCAATGGTCAGCGGACTGACGGAGCTTCGCGAAAGCCGAAACATTCTGGAAGACATTCTTGATCGACTTGAAAGGGAAGGGCTGAATCTCCCTTCAAAGGTGAATCTCGGAGCCATGGTCGAGATTCCCTCCGCGGCTCTTCAGGCGCGAACGCTCTGCGAGGAGGCGGACTTCCTTTCCATTGGCACCAATGACCTTGTTCAATACGCGCTTGCCGTCGACCGCACGAACAAGGCGGTTGCGACGCTTTACAAGCAAACCCATCCGGCAGTCCTGCAACTCATCAAGATGATTGTCGACGGAGCAGGGGAGACTCGCACTCCAGTCAGCGTTTGCGGCGAAATGGCATCAGACCCCAGGCTGGCGGTTCTTCTGGTGGGCCTCGGTATTCGCAGCCTCAGCATGTCGCCCTCATCCATCGGCGCGGTCAAACAGGTGCTGCGGAACATTTCCTGTGCCGACGCTGAAGCCATCGCTGCCGAGGCCCTTCGTCAGGACACCCCCGAGGATGTCGAGGTTCTCCTGCATTTTCGTCTCAAGGAGCTTCAGTCGAAGATCGATCAGGAAGCGGTTGGCTGATTTCCCGGCAGAACCTCTCCGATCACCCGTCGCATATCCTCGATCGTGAACGGCTTCTGCAGGAAGCCGGCCAGCCCTTTGCCCACGAAGCGGCTCGTTGCATCCTGTTCATTGAATCCGCTCATGAGCAGGATCGGCACATCTTCGCTGCGTTGACGAATTTGCGCGAACACCTCGTCGCCCGTCATGTCGGGCATCGACATGTCGAGAAGCACGACCCGAATTTCGCCGGCATGCTGGTCGTAAATCTCGAGTCCTTTTCTGCCGCCGTCCGCTTCAAGCGTATCGAATCCAATGTGCTCAAGCATTCGAGCAGCGACGTTGCGAACCGTTGGGTGATCGTCAATAACCAGCACGATGCCTGACATGAAGATATTCTTGTGCTCGTACTCCGGCGGTGCAACGATATCCGCCTTTTCGCTGGCGGGAAGCCCCGCTTTGAAAGTGGTTCCTTTTTCTCTCTCGCTGTAGACTTTCAGAAACCCTCTGTGTCCGCGTATGATTCCCAGAACAGCCGCGAGCCCCAGACCGTGGCCCGAGTTCTTTGTCGTATAGAACGGATCGAAGATTCGTTCCATGACATCCGGAGTCATGCCCACTCCCGTATCGGAAATCTCCACAAACACGTAGGGGCCTTCTGTGCAGCCGTCACCAAAGCGAGTGTTTTGAAGATAGTGTTCATCGACTTCCTGAAGTCCCGTCCGGATCGTAATCAACCCTTCTCCGTCAGGAAGTGCCTCGGCGGCGTTGATGATGAGGTTCATCACCACTTGCCGCAGTTGTGTCACATCCGCTTCCACGGCCGGAACGGACTCTTCAAGATCGAGGCGCAGCATTGATTTGGTACTGATAGCTGAATCGAGGAGGTGAGTCATTTCCCTCACGAGCCGCGTCAGGCTGACGGGTGCCACGACAAAGCGTCCTTTTCCTGAGTATGCCAGCATTTGCCGTGTCAGATCTGATGCCTGTCGTGCGGTCTTTTCAATCAGCTCGACATGGGCGTGAGCCGGCGACTCTGTCGGCAGTTCGGAAAGAGCAATCCCCGCGGAGCCCAGCATGCCGACCAGCAGGTTGTTAAAGTCATGGGCAATTCCACCCGCCAGCACACTAAGGCTTTCAAGACGTGCAATTTCCTCGAGCCGTGAATCCAGTTCCTGCCGTTCCCGCTCCTGGCGCTTGCGTTCCGAAATGTCCTGATAGGTGCCGCTGATGCGCCTGGGTTTTCCGATTTCATCCCGCTCGACAACACTTCCCGTGCTTTGTACCCAAAGCCATGATCCCTGTCTGGTTTGATGGCGACATTCCACGAAATAGGTTTCAGCCTCGCCCGCCAGGTGTTTCGCAAACGCACTTCGGACATGCTCACGGTCCTCCTCGTGAATGCGAGATGAAATCGAATCAATCTCCGGCGTTATTTCCTCCCGATCATAACCCAGTATGCCAGGCCACCGATCATCCGTGGTGAAAGTTTGAGAGGCCACGTCATAGTCCCAGAACGCCATCCGTGAACCTCTGAGCGCCAGTTGCAGCCTGCGTTCCGATTCCCGGCGCTCCCGATCCGCCCGCTCGACTTCCGTGGTGTCCTGAATGGTTCCGGAGAGGATTTTGCCTGCGAAGCCGGCCACCTCTGTCTTTCGAAGAATGACTCGGAATGCGCGTATGGATCCATCGCCGCATCTTAAAGTCTGTTGCAGAAGTCTTTCGGGCTCCGGCCCCGTGTCGTTCGCCAGCTCCTCAAGTCCCCGGATTGTTGAGACAGGACTGCTTTCAAGAACGAAACGTTTTTCATACTCTGCCAGTAAGAGCGTTGTTTGCTTCCGGAGGTCATCGTTCAGCCCAAGCAGCCGCATGGCGAACTCATCCAGTCTGATGACGCCCGTCTGCGGACTGTACTCCCATCGTGCAATTCGAGCGATGCGCACCGCCTCTCCCAGGAACTGTCGGCTTGCTCTCAGCTCCTCGGTTCTGTGGGCCACGAGACGCCGAAGCTGCGCGCTCCATACCGCGACCATCACAAGCACCAGGAGCAGAGCCGAGACCCCGTAAATCACATAGCGTGCATTGTCCAGTAACCAGATATGACGATGCGGTACTTCCGGTCCAATCCACCGGTTCCCTATATCATCCAGAACTCCTTCTCGCCGCGCCTGCTCGATTCCCTTGCTCAAAATGGATCCGACAACGGAGTTCTCTCTCGCAACCGCCATGCAGTTGCGTCCGATATAAAGTGGCTCACCCACCGTCTTGAGAGTATCCGTATTTCCTGACACCGCCAGACTGTAGAGAACGATTTGTTGGTCCCCTATCAGGGCGTCCGCTCCGCCGGAAACAACAACATCCGCCGCGAGAGAAAAACTCTCCGTTGAAACTCTCTCATACATGATGTTGTTCTCAGCAAGAAATTCCCGTGCGTAGTCTCCCTCCTGCATCGCGATGCGGAGATCCTGCAAGTCTTCAAGCTGTTTGATGTCATCCCGGTCATGTCGAATGAATATCAGCGCGGGAACGTTGTACATCATGCTTGTGAACCGGAATCGTTCAGCTCGTTGCGGGCTGTAAAAAAAGCTGGTGAGAACGTCCGCATCCCCCTTGAGAACGGCCTCCTGCGCATCAGCGAAAGGCGCATGCATGAACTCGCAGTGAATCCCATAGAATTCACAAACCCACCGCGCGAGCTCAATGGTCATGCCCCTGGACTCGCCCCCCTCACTCACAAACTCGAAGGGCGGGTAGTTTTCCTGGCTTATAAAGGTGAGTTGAGGGTTGCTTCCAAGCCACTCCCTCTCCTCCACGGTGAGTTCCGTCCCCGATACTCTACCGAGGGCTCCGATGACCAGGCACACCAGGATCAGAAAGACCCGGACCAGGCAAGCTCCCTTGCCGCCCGAAAAAACCACCTGTTCGGTGGACTTGCGCATGGCATTGCCAATCGTTTCTTCTCAACCGGCAGTGATGAGAAGTCTGGCTTCTTTGGAATTTTCCAGCTCTATATTTCAAATACATTCTCCCTTGCAGAGCAAGCATCATCGGTCCATAGTCAATTTCGGATCGAACAATTCCAGAAAGGATTTCGTCATGAGCGGAAACTCCCGTGTCCGTCCGTGTATTGCGACCTGTGCGACAGTGTTAGTCTTATTTATCGCATCTCTCGTCCATGCCGTTCCTGGTCACCATACACGCCTTTTGTCCGAGGAAACCGAACCCGAGATCGCTGTCAGCGCCGGCTCCTCCACCATCAACCTCAACCTCCACACATCCGAGCCACTCCTCCTTTGGTCTTCGTTAATCAAAACCACAGGTGTCGATGTCGGCGAATCGCTCCTCTTCAAGGGCTTCATCATCGATGGAGAGTATGAAATACTCGCCAATGAGCCAATTCAGATCGCACCTGGTTTTGATCCCACCGTGAGCCTTCCTCCGAAAGCCGAAGTGAAAGGCGATCCTCCGACAGAGGTGGATGTACACGAAATCATTCAGGGGATCATTAACGATTTACAACCTCCCACGAAAAACGACGTGGCCACAGAGCTGTTCGCAACCCTCGGTGGCATTTCCGCCTGGTGGGGACGGCGCGCCG
>JANQSL010000198.1 GCA_028284075.1 Candidatus Sumerlaeia bacterium
AGACCTTCCTTCGTAGAGTGCCGTTCCGACGCGGACGTCCGTCGCGCCTTCCTCAACAGCCACCTCAAAGTCGTTTGTCATCCCCATGCTCAGGCGGGGGAGTGCGACCCCCGTTGCGTCCCGGATGCGGTCCCGCAGCTCTCGCAGTGCGCGAAAGACGGGCCGCGTCCGTTCCGGTTCATCATAGTACGGAGCCATTGTCATCAAGCCGGCAAGCTCAACGTGTTCCAGCGCAACGACTTGTTTCACGAGCGATTCCGCCTCGTCCGGAGAGCATCCGGATTTTTGGTCTTCGCCCGCGATGTTGACTTGAACGAATGCCGTGACTTTCAGGCCGGACTCCGCGTATTCTTTCTCCAGTGTCTTCGCGACCTTCAACCGTTCGACGGAATGGATCTGCGAAAACTTTCCTGGCAGGTATTTGGTTTTGTTTGTCTGGAGCGGACCGATCAGGTGCCAGCAAATATCGTCCGGCAGTTCGGGAATTTTCTCCCGGCCTTCCTGGACCCGGTTTTCTCCGAAGTCCCGGATTCCCTGATCGTAGAGGATCTTTGTCTGCTCCAGCGGTCTGTACTTTGAGACTGCAATCAGCCGCACTTCGTCAACCGTGCGGCCCGCACGTTCGCAGGAATGCGAGATGCGCTCGCGAACGATTGCAAGGTTCTCTCTGATTTGATCGGTTGTTGTCATGGTCTTCCGGCCACAGCGTTTTGTGGAACGATGTGGTGAGGGATTGTTTCAAAGCCGCGGCGGGAGAGTCGGGCTCTTCCTGAGTGTTGCGGGAAGTGCCTCAGGACCCGGGGCTGAGGTTTTTCAACCTTCATTCCCGGAGTCGCGACGGACAAGCGGCCATTGCCTCCGGCCACTTGCCGTCGCCTCTCCGGCGCGATTTCGAAACGACCTCGGTTGTATTGCGGTTCTTTCATTGGACGCAGGATCTCCCGAGCTATGGGGATGAGTGAACGGTATGACGGAGAAGCGAGGGTCTCGCTTGTGTTTGCCGGCGGTTTTCTCCGTTACCGTACGGAAGGAGTGTATCGGAAATGCCGGATGGATTTCAGGAATCCATTCAAATTATGGGAGGGATGGATAAAATTCACGACATTGTGCTTTTTGGGAGATTTGGGAGATCTGGGAAATTTGGAAGATATGGAAGATATGGAAGATATGGAAGATATGGAAACGGGGGGGGAGGAGGACGTATCAATACTCTCCGCGGCTGGTTGCATTGCGGCTTCGGCACTCGTCACAGACGCCGTCCGGCAACGGAACCAGATAAACGGCATGGCATACCGTGCACACGTTGCGTTTATCATACTGTTTTGCCTGTTTACCATGGCGAAGGGAATGAAACTCCCGCAACATAATGGCGGCAACTTCCTTGAGGTTGTCCTCGACCTGATCGAATTTGTCGACGGGGACCTTGTCGATATAGTCCCGCCGGTAGTGATCAATCAACATCGCCGCCCGGTTGACCGCCCCCATGATTTCGGACAACTCTTCCCAGGTGCGGAGGTCGTCCATGGTCATTTTCTGCATGGAGGGCTTTTTGCGGAGTTCGTCGTAACGGCTTAGAGCCTTTTTGACGCGTTCACTTTCTTCCGGGGTCCGTTCTTCATCGGGTACCCGCGAGGCTCCCTCGATGTTTCCGAGGTCCGCCGGCTCGTTTTCGGGAGAGTTCTCCGATTCAGCAACGGGCTCCACCTGTGGGGTTTCCTGCACGGGTGAGTCCTTGCCGGATTCGGCAGGCTCACTCTCCGCGACCGGACGAGGCGTGGCGGTCGCCGCTTTTTGGGACGGCGGCTCAATTGACTCCATTTCGTTCAGGAGTGCCAGCCATTCTTCTTTTTGAGGGTTGTCGTCTGTCCCGTTGGCGGCCATTTTTCAGACCTCCTCGCCCGTCTCGTTCCGCAACCGCTCCCGCAGACGATGGAACTCCCGGAACATCACCAGGGAGGATTCCTTGAGACCGTCTTCCATGACGCGATAGATGTTCGGCGCAATCAGGTAGGGGTGTCTTTCCTCAAATTTGCTGAGCTGGTTCATCGAGGTGTTGATTGCCGACAGAATGTCCGTGTAACGATCGACTATCACTTGTGGCGAATTCAGATCGACAGGCTCCGGTTCAGGAGCCGGCTCCTCCGCCACCACTTTCGGCGCCGGGGGGGGGACCACTTTGCCGTTGGCCGCGAGCTTGCGTGCAGACGATTGGCGCGCCTCGAGTTGCTCAAGCTCTTTGAGTGCCGATTCCCAATCCTGGTCGGCTGTCTCCTCGGTGAGGTTATATGAGTTCGGCGAAGCCATTTCTTCGGTGATTCCGCCTTCAAGTTCCGACATCAAACCGGTCTCCATATTTCGCCCTCCCAGCCGGAGAGGGTGGCCGGGATGCACTCTGAGATCAAGGATAAGACGCCTGCTCCAAACTGTCAGACCAAATCGCGTCCCAACCCAAGCAGGCGGTCCAGAATAATGCCCGCGGCCGCCCGGACCGACAAATGGTTCCAGTCCGTCGGTCCACAGACGGGCTCCAGGATGTAGTCCATTTCCTCCATGACGCAGGAGTGCAGGCCCCAGCCGGTTCCGAACAGGAGAACAAATATCCGCTCGTCCCCGGGGTCCGACAGCCACTGTCGCATTTGGCGGTACTCGAGCTGGTTTGCGGTCCGGCGGGCACTCGTCGCCACCCAGACCACCTCGCGGCCGGGGTAGCCCGCCTCGAGGTGTGCCGCCACTTCGCCCAGGTCGTTGACCATGTTGGTGACGTGCAGCGATTCCTTGCGCGTCGGATTGTAGGTTGAGCCCCAGCCCTGTTTCCAGTGCCGCAACACCCGTTGAACGTAGCGGTGCATTGGCTGGTACGGGTGAACGATCCAGAAACCGTCGACACCGTAGGTGCGTCCCGCCCGCGACAAATCGTGGATGTCGAGGTTTGTGACGGAGGTGGCGGCGACGTCCCCCTGCTTGTCGACAGTGGGGTAGTGAACGAGGGCAATGTGAAGCGTCATGAATGGAATCAGGTTTCCTTGATGTAAACGGCCAGCCAGACCGCAATGTTCAGAGTTGCGAGTCCGTAGCAAACGTACCGTGCGGCTCGTTCGCCGACCAGCCGCTTGAGTCCCGGATAACCAAGGACGATGGCGGCCGCAACCAGCGGAAATCCATATCGGGCCCGCGAGTGCCAGAGGCTGAACCCGTAAAACAGAAACCGCTGCAGGACATAGAGCACGGTCCACAGCAGGAACAGCCGTGCGGGGCTGCTGAGGGCCGATTTGTTGAAGAGAACGCACACGGGCCATATTTGCAGGCTTAGTGCGAGAAACACCACGCCGGATTTCAGGAACATCGGCAATACGTCCGGGTTCGTGAAGAATGCCGCGACTCCTGAAAACGCGGCCCGCAGGAACTGCGCGGCGGCAATATCGGTGCTCAGCAACAGGGCCATTCCAGCGAGCAGAAGTATGCCTCCCGCGGCTCCCAGCATCATGACGATTTTCCCGTGAGGTGAGTGGCGTTTGTAAGCTGCAACGGTCAGAATCATCGCCGGGAGGAGAAGAACCACGATCAGCTTTGTTGCGGTTCCCACGATGATCAGTGTCACTGCGAGCACGGCGGTCTGCACCCGGCCGGTCCGTTCAAAATCGAGCGTTGCCCACATTGCTCCCAGTACAAAGCCCATGGCGAGGACATCGGCCACCGGCCGCGCCAGAGAACCAATGGTGGAGACGTGGGTGAGCAGGAGCAGGTGGAGAAGAAAGAGGTCCGTTCCCTCGTACCGGAAGAACCGGACAAGAATGCCGTTCCAGAGAAAAAACAATCCCGCAATCGCCGCCAGGTTAACGAGACTGGCACTGACGGCCATGTTGCCGACGGGGATGTCCACAACCGCCATGGCGAGGGGGTACACGGGCCGGAGAGTGTGAATGTAACTCTGTCCAAAGGATTCGAGCGCTTTCCAGGATTCTCGTGACGGAGACACAAAAAGGTCCCGGATGTGACGGGCGTACTCGCCGTAGCCATCGTACAGAACAAAGCCGTGGTTCTCCCACTCGGGATGGACCGCCAGGAGCATGTCACGATTGGCGTTGTTTTTCCACCACAGGAGGGACAGCAGCCATAATGCCACGAACAGCATTGCAAGGATGCCGCGTTGTGTCCGTGTGACTCCAGGCATCGATATCACTCGGGAGGCTGACCCAAACGGAAGTCTTCGATCAGAACACCAAGTTCGCGCCGGTCGTCATTTCCTTCCAGATGATCCGCAGGAATCCAGGTTCGGTCCACCGTCATGTCAATGGACACGGAAGGATATCGTCGTATGGGAGGGAGATCAAAAGCGATCCGCCGGGTTCCCTCACCGGGAAATTCCAGCCTTGCGACGTGCTCGCCTTCAACATGGATGTCAAAGATAAGGGGATTCTCCGGGGAAAGGCCAGGATGGCGGCAATAGACGTCAGCCCACAGTTGATCGGCGACTCGTGGGATCAAAACGAAAGCACTCTTTTTCGTCCATCTTCTCGGATAGCCGTTTTTGTCTGTTTCGATTCCATGGAATCCGCCCTGGACATAGAACATCCTGGCGCGTTCCTGCATCGCGGCGATGGAGAGCGATGTGGTGGAGGCATGGATCAACAATCCTGTCAGTGCGACCGCAAGAAGGGACCAGGCGGCTGCCGCAATTCTCCAGGTTTTTGTCCAGACAAATCCTGTTCCCGCCTGCGCTATCAACAGTCCCGCCACGAACCAGAACAACAACGCGACTTCCATGGTTCCCGTGTGAGGGCCTGTCACAAACAACAGGATCATGGCCGGGATTCCGGAGCACGCAATGGCGGAGAAGGGGTCGCGGTTTTTGCCCCAGGCGCATTGAAACCACGCGGCTAGAAGGCACATCAGCACTGCCACGGCGGCGGCAAGTCCGGCGATTCCCTGTTCGGCGACTACCTGCAGATAGAAACTCGCCGCGTTGTCCCGATACCAGGGTTCGTTTTGGCCGATACCCATGATGTTCGGTATGTCGGTCCAGTATGTGCCGAATCCCATTCCGGTCAGTGGCCATTCTTTCACGACCTGTACGGCCCGATACCACAATCCGTAGCGCTCGCTGTAAACGGCCTGAAGCAGGCCGACGCTCTCCGCACGCTGCAACGTTTCACCGATTCGCCTGCCCAGCGACGACCCCTGCAAAGGCGTTGCCGTGAATGCGATCATCCCGGCCGCCGCGAGAAGAAGCAGTGCTCCGAAGCTGATCGCCGCCCGAAGCACGAGCTCCCGCCGGCTCGGTGCCTGAAAAACCGCCACGACGACGAGCATTCCCACCGTCAGCCCCAGGCCAAGAACGCCGGTCCGTGAACCGCTCTGCAACAGGACATAAAGCGATACGGTCAACAACAGGCCCAGGGTGATGCGTGTTGCCGGCGATCGTGTTTGCCACATCAATGCTCCTGCCATTGGCAGCGTCAGCATCAGGCATGTTCCCAATGCGTTCGGATCGATGAAGGTCGCGTTGATCTGGCCGCGTACCGCAAAGTGCGGTGTGTTTCCGAATGCCTCGTTTCCCATTGACTGCCAGATGCCGTACATCATCGCGACACCAACTCCCGACAGCACGTATTCGAAGGTTCGCGGTATTTTTTCCCGCGAGTCGTGAAGCGCTGCCGTCATCCAGGCCATCGCCGGACCTGCCAGAAAAATACCCAGCGGTGTGAACACGCCTTTCACCGCAGCGAAGTTCATGTCGTACATTCCGTTAACCGGAAATTCAACGAGCGGTGCGCCACTCAGTGGCCAGAAACGCACGTAACGGAGCATTGCCACTGCCGCTGAAAGAGTGACGACGGCAATCCATGCCAGCGTGAGGGGTGTCAGGGGTGTTTTGGGCAGTCCAGGGCCGCTGTTGCAAATGCGGCGCGCCTGCCATCCCGCAAACAGAAACAGCCAAAGGACCACCATCAAGGGAAACCAGCCCGTCGACCGCTGCAGGGGCAGGGCTCCGGTCAATGGTACAAGAAACAACGCCAGCCGCAGTCCTGTCAGAGGCCTCAAGACTCCCAAAGCAAAAGCACCCGCACAGACTCCCACGGCGAACGGAATCCAGAGGGCGGGAACCTGTGCATAGAAGACTCCCACGCCCGCGAGCAAGAGCGCGGCGGCAATCAGCGACGGCACGGCAGAGTAGAGAGTGGATCGCCCCTCAGACGTCATGGCGCGAGCTTTCGGTGCCCCCGCTCAAGGTCAAGCTCAGCTTCCTCCGGTGGCCATTCCGGTTGAGTATCCACGGTTCCTCCGGAAACGGTTGGGGAGAGATTTCGTGAACGGCTGTGGTGTGTGTATCTCGAAACAGGAACCTCTTTTTGGAAATGGTGCCCCCATGAGATTGGTTAGTCTTTTCGTTGTCGCCCTCGTCGTCATTCTCGGTACATCCTGTGCCATGACGAGCCGCACCTCCACCAGTCTTGACGGCCGGGTCGTCTGCCTCGACCCGGGACACGGCGGGACGGCGGAGACGGACCAGTTTCGCGTCGGCCCGACCGGAGAGCGCGAGGAATGGGTCAACCTGCGCGTTGCGCTGCTTCTCCGGGACATGCTGGAAGAGGCCGGAGCCCGTGTCGTGATGACTCGCACGGAGGACGTTGCCGTTAGCCTCAAGGATCGCGCCGATCTTGCTTTGGCCGAAAATGCGGATCTTTTTCTCTCGCTGCATCACAACGCGACCGCCGACCCATCGGTTAACTTTCCCATCGTTTACTATCACAATCGCGCATCAGAAAACCAGGCGAGCGTTTTGATCGCTCGTTTGCTTGGGGAAGAGCTGCGCGCCGGATTGTTCAACGGCAACGGTCCTGTTTCCGTCGTGTCCGACCGGACGATCTTTCCGAACTCCGGCACATCCGTGCTTCGCAACTCCTATGGGATTCCGGGGGTTATTGGCGAGGCTTCCTTTTTCACCAATCCCGATGAGGAGGCTCGTCTCAGAGATCCGGCTTACAACCGTCGCGAGGCGCAGGCGTACCTGCGGGCCATCGAACGATACTTTGCCGTCGCAACTCCTCCGGTTCTTTCCAAAGACTCGTCGGATGATATTCCCGCCTTTACCGTTTTCCAGGAGGCCGAACGAATGAACGACGAGGCGCGCCGATGGAAGGAAAACTTCGTGGAAGGGCGTGAAGCGGTTCGTGGTGAACGGCCGGAAGAAGGGCTGCGGTTGCTGGAGCTCTCCGCACGGTCCTTCCCTGACAGTCCCGTTGCCCGTGACTGCCATCTCCTGCGTGCGGAGGCGCTCGATCAACTCGGTCGATCCGATGATGCCGCAACGGCGCGGCGCCGCGCGGAAGAGTACTACGTTTTCATCCGATCAAGGTAGAGCATCACTTCCTCTTGCTCTGCCGCGGGGGCGCTTCATCCATCATCACCATGAAGTTCAACTTCACGCCCGTTTTGGCAAGGCGCGTTTTTATCTGCGCGACTGTCGTTCATGTTCTGGCGCTGCTTGCCGCGCCGACGGGCCTTTATGAACTGCTGTTCCGGGACGCTTATGCCAACAGCGATATTCCCGGGATGGACTTTTACGCCATTTATCAGGCGGGCTACAATGCACTCCATGGCGTCAGTCTGCACGACACATCCGCTCTTGCCGGGCAGAGCGGCGTTCCCATTGTCATGGCATATCGCTATTTACCGGTTGTTGCTTATGCGTTGGGAGCGCCTTTGGCATTGTTTCCGCCGAAGGCCGCTTTGGCGCTATGGTGGGTTCTTAATGAAGCGCTTTTGATTCTCTGTACCCGCGGAGCATGGCGCCTTGCAAACGACTCGGTGCGCTCACCGATTGCAGCGTCTCTCTGGCTTGTGTTTTCGCCCTTTTATGTGGAGCTTTTCATCGGTCAGTTTAATTTCGCTCAGGCATCGCTGATTTTTGCATTGATGGTGGCGCTCAACAACGGAGGCGCCCGCACCGCAGGCGCCGCCTGGACCGCAAGTCTTCTTCTCAAAACCAATACGCTGCTTTTTGCTCCAAGTTTTCTCCGCCGCGGCCGATGGGGAATTCTGGTGGCTGGAATGGCGTTTCTTGTTTTGCCGAATTTGGTTTACTACCTCGCCTATCCTGCGGACTGGACAGCTTTTTACGAACGAAATCTCAAGCCGCAGGAACTGACGTATTACTCCGGAAATTTCGGTTTCCGGGCGCTGATGACTCTCATTCCTCTGCCTGTTCTCCAAAAAGCCACGGCAGGCTTTGTGATAGTTGCTCTGAGTCTGGTCATGATTCGCCCCGCCAAGGATATCAACGCTCACATCTCTCTGTGGATGGCGACGTATTTTGTGTTCTATTCAAACGTTTGGGAACACCACTATGTCATGGCGTTACCGGCACTGACCTGGTGGTTTGCCGTTCGGCAGCGTACAGATGTTTTTGTCTTCTGGGCGCTGCTGTCAGTGCCGACGACATTCATTTTCTCCGGAATTCCCGATTCGTTCGTGGCGAAGGCCCTGCTCACAGGCTCCAAAGCCATTCCTGCATGCGTATTCTGGTTCTGGAGTGTCTGGCGCTACTGCAGGGAACCGGAGCCTACCTGATCGCTTCCCCCGCTGAGGACAGCCTCAATATCTCGTCCGGACTATTCAATGCCACGTAAATTGCGCCGTCCGGACCGTTGGATACATCGCGCACGCGCCCCAGTCCCTGCAGAATCACTTCTTCGTGCAGCACCCGTCCACCCTCGATTGTCAGAAGGCGCAGATCACGTGACGCAAGTCCCGCCACGAGAAGGTGGTTCTGCCAGTAGGGAAACTCACTTCCCGTGTAAAACTCGATGGCGCACACGCCTGTTGACGGGCGCCAGAACCACACCGGCTGCTCCATTCCCGGCAGCTCCCGTTCGCGTGTGATGATACTGCCATTGTAATTGATCCCGTAGGAAATCACCGGCCAGCCGTAGTTCACGCCGCGCCGGATGATATTCAGTTCATCGCCTCCTCTTGGTCCATGTTCGCTCGACCATATTTCACCGGTGACGGGGTGTATCGACAGACCCTGCGGGTTGCGATGGCCGAAGCTGAAGACGCTCGGCAGGGCTGCCTTTTGTCCCGCGAACGGATTGTCCACCGGGATGTTTCCGTCCCGTGTGACACGATGAATCTTGCCGTTTGGCAGTCTCACCGACTGGGCGTTGTCCTGTCGGCCACGATCGCCGATGGCGAAGTAGAGATATTTTTCGTCATCGAAAACGAATCGGCTGCCATAGTGATGCCGTGTGTTGAGATAGGTCGAATGGGGCGCTTCGAAGAGTACCTGCTCGTTCGTCCAGCGATGATTCTGAATGCGGCCCCGCACAACCCGCGTCATGGCCTTGTTGTTCGAAAGCCTGTGACTGTAGGAGAGATAGATCCAGCCGTTTGTCCCGTGGTCGGGGTCCGGTGCGACTTCCAGCAGGCCTCCCTGTCCTCCGTCCGTGACTTCGGGTGTTCCCTCAACAGGTTTCGGGTGCAACTTTCCGTTCTCGACAAGCCGGAGCGTTCCGCGTTTCTCCGTGACCAGAGCCGTGTTTGCGTCAAGAAAGGTCACGGCCCAGGGTGTGGACAATCCGTCGATCCAGACATCGACCTGGACGTTGTAGTCGAGTGTCTCAATCCGATCGTGGCTGCGCACCTTGCCAACCGTTTTGGTCTGCTGCAGTGCCTCCACATCGCCCGATCGGCTGACCGCGATGTATTCCACCAGGTCGTTCAGCTGCCGCGTGCTCAGTGTCTCTCCGTACGCAGGCATTCCCATTTTTGGAATTCCATCGGCAATACTGCGATGGATCTCCTCTCGAGAATCGCCATGCTTCAGATTGCGCGCGAGGAGACTTCCACCACTGCCGCTTTGGTGAAGGTTCACGCCGTGGCACCCCGTGCAGTAGGTCGTGTACAGCGCGGCTCCTGGATGATTCGCGGGGACCTGGGCGGTGACGGTTTCGCTGCAGGCCGCGGAGAACAGACACAGGGCGGCGGGTAAAAATGCACGACAGAACTGACTGAGAGGTTTCACGAGCGGACGTACTCCTGACAAACCCGGACTTTTTGCAAGACACACTCTGTACCGCCCGTGCGCAACAGGCGTTGTCTTGTCATCGACCGATGCGAGGATTTTCCGGTTTGTCGATCACATCGAAACAGAAACGTGGTCAAACACCGGGTGGCTCTATTCATTCAGATGCGAAAGCCGTCTTCACGATTTTCCCGGTATGGTCGCGCAATTCGTATGCACGGACGCATCCCAGCCGTGTTCTCCAACGGCCTGACGGCTTCCCGTCTGAAGGCCCTCCGGCTATTTTTCTGAAAAACGCGCGGCCCGGGGAGTGAGTTCTTCGCCCGTTGCCTCTGCAAGCGCCCGATAGAGTTCGGGCCGTCTTCCTCGAATCCAGCGTCTGCCCGTACACATTTCCAAAAGCCCCATGTCAAGATTCGCGACCACCATGAAGTCTTCCGCCTTGCATGTCTCCGCGATCATTCTTCCGTAGGGATCGAGAATCATGGCATTGCCCGTTCTTACCTCGTCGTCGTCAACACCGACACCATTGCTGAAGATCAGAAACATCCCGTTGTCGTGAGCCCGGGCGGGCAGCCAGCGCAGAAGCCATTCACGGCCTTTCCTGCCTCTGAATTCCGACTCGATGGCTTCGCGATTGTTTTCACGGTTGTGCCAGAGTTCCGGGTCAATCAGCCCCATCGCTTCCGGACTTCTCGAATCGCAGCCACCCGTCTGATGAGGTGCCAGGAGGATGTCGGCACCCAGCAAGGCCGTCATGCGCGCGTTCTCCACCAGATTATTGTCCCAGCAAATCAAAATGCCGACGCGGCAACCATGCGGTGTGTCGAAAACGGTATAGTCGGACCCGCTTTCCATGTGAGGACTGATGAAACAGTGAAGTTTGCGATGGCATGCAAAAGACCCGTCCGGCATGGCAACGACATATGAGTTGTAGAGCCTGCCATCGTTGGCGATTTCGATCAGGCCGGCACCAATGGATATACAATGTCGTTGTGCCAGTGTAAGAAGTTCGCGGGTTGATTCTCCATCCGGAACCGGTTCGGCAAGATCCGCAATGCTCTCTCTTGAAAGGTTGCGAACGTGCCAGTATCCTGTAATACACATTTCCGGGAACACGAGGATTTCAACGCTCTTCTTTTCAGCCTCTTCCGCAAAGTCACGAATCTTCAGGAGATTTGCAGACTTGTTGCCTGGCAGATGATTGAACTGAACTGAAGCGGCTCGGACTTTCTTCATATGAGCGGGACCAGGGAGGAGCTGTTTTTACGTTTTGGATCACGAATCCCTTTGTCCGGGAGCAAAAAAAGCCTCTGCCAAGGGCTTCGGTCCGGTATGCGGCGGGTTCTACTGATCAACGGTGTTGGGCGAAGGATTTGCCGGTGCCCACACGGGCTTCAGCAATTCGAAGATTTCCTGATCCGCCGGCATTCCTGTCAGAACACCGACTTTTTTGCCGCCGGGTGTGAGCAGCATCATTGCCGGAATCTCCTCGGTACCAGCAACGGTTTTTGCCTCCTCAAGTTCCTCCGGCCACGTTTGCGAGACGATGACGTCCTTGAACATAAGTTTCACGTTGTGGCGTCTGAGAATCCGTTGCCGAAACTTGCGGCTCTCGTCACTGTCGTCCAGTAACAATGCCACATGGTACTGGTTCCGGTCGCTGGCTCGCCCAAGGCCCGCCTGAAAGCGCGGGCGATTCTCATTATTGAAATGCCCGGGACGTTTTGCAGCGATCTTTTCACGATTCCGCTTATCAGAGAGGCGCCTGAAGGAGGTGGTTTCCGGCAGCCGCCATCCATAAAGTCTGGTATTGGAGGCTCCATCCGCTGTCGTTCCCCCGCCGATCAGAATAAGGTGCTCCTCGCTGTAAGGAGTCACAAAGGCGCCCGAGAGAGCCGGTGTTCCCGGCGACAGCTCCTTCATCAGAGAAAACGTTCCGTCCTGCCGATCCAGGATTGTCAGAAACCGGAGTGATTCGGAGGAATTCTCCCGCGGCAGGAACACCAGCAGGCCGTTCAGGTTTGTGCCACGCAGGGCTCCTGGCCTTTCGAAAATTCTCATCGCCGTTGCCGGTTCCCAAAAGGACACGTGACCGTCCGTTCCGTAACCTGTGGCGTAACATTCCGTTGGCTCGAAAAGACTGCCGGCGGGGTGATCAAACTCTCCGCCAATGATATACAGTTCCTTCGATGTCCCGATCAAGGCGGCGTTGCGTCGCGGATCCGGTACCGGCGGATTGAGTATCCATTTTTCGCCAGCGGCAAGGTTCTCGAGGCTAATGGACGCGACGGTTGTATCCGGTTTTTTTTCCCCCAGCAGAAAGACAAAACCGTCAGCGATTTCCACCGCATCCAAACGGGTCACGGGAGCGACACTGGTCATGCTCTCCGTCGGTGCATCAGCCTGTACCATGGCGAAGTCACGTGTCGTCTGATTGTACAGGACCCAGTAGTCGTCCACCGACATCAAGGTGTCTGCGTCCATCGGCGCGGCGAAGGAGCCGTTTCCCCACACGACCTCCAGCTCTTCGCTTTTCGAGAGACCTGTCAGTGAAAGAGATGCGGTTGAAACGCGCACTTCGCCGTCCACCAGTTTGGCGATGCTCAGCACACCGTCCTGTGCCACCGCTGCCTGCGGAGTGAAAGGCAGTTCGGCTTCCCATGAAGGCCTTGTGGTTTGCTGTGCGGTGGAAGGAATTGCCAGCCCCAGGGAGGCGAAACCGGCGATGGCATGAATCAGACGCTTCACAGAGAACACTCCTGGCAAGAGCTCAAAAGACCCCGGAGGGCGGTCACGAGTTTGGCCGTGCCGGGGTCGGCGTCAATTGCTCAAGGCACGGAGGAGAGGGGGACACGGCCGCGGGATCGGATATCCCG
>JANQSL010000199.1 GCA_028284075.1 Candidatus Sumerlaeia bacterium
CCATGAACGCTTCCAGACGGGACGGATCGGCGTAGAGTGTTTCGAAGAACGGCGCTCCACCTGTTTTGGTTTCGTTCTGGGCCTTCCCGGTCTTGAAAGCATCGGCGATGTTCCCCCAGAAGCGGTAGTTGCGCTTGTCCCAGAGTTCCAGAATGCCGCCGATATAATCAGGCTTGTTGCGGTCCAGAAAGGCCGCGGTCGCCGGGGTGTTGTGGTAGCGCGCACCCTCACCGTTACCCTCGCGCTCCAGGAGGTTCACGGAAACCAGAAGATCGAGAAAATCCATCGTCGGCCGCCGCAGAAAACCATACTCCTTCATGATCTCGTCGAGCGTCATCGGGTTGTCGGCAAGACGCGTGTAAAGTCCCAGGCTCACCGCTGACATCACCGCCTTGGAAACGCCATAGCCGCTCGCGATCTGCATAATGTAGCTGGCGTCCGGTTGTGTCATGGCACATGTCTCCCCGTGAACACATCTCACTCCCGCAGATATTACAGAGATTCCGAGACCGCATCACAACCTGAATCATGCTCACGGCACATCCGGCGCGCTTTCTCTCATGCATGCCGACGAGGTTGATTACCCCGGGTTGCATTCACCGTGACAATCCTCATGGGAAAAACTATCGCAAAGCCGGCTCCGCCCACTGACGAATCCGGTCATGAGAGTCTTTCCACGCAAGCCATGCCGATTCCGCCCACTCGCGCACCATTCGCTGATGTTCCCCGGGACCTTCGGCATTGAGCACGTCTCGAACCGTCACGTTTCCCATGCTGCCGGGGGGATTGAGCCGGAAGTAGCGGGACTTGTTTGCCGCCATTTTCTGCAGAAACCGTGTGGCGAAGGGCTGATTAACGCCATACTCAAGGATCAGGCAGAGCCGAACAAGGTGGAGCGCGACTGACTGAACGGCCTGTGGCGAAGTGCCGCCGGGATGTTGAACCGCATATGCATCGACGGTCAGCTTGTGATTCCCGGCATAGAGTGCGTCCGAGTACTCCCGCGTGAGTACTTCTCCATAAGCGGCCCAGCATCCCGGCGCGGAGTCCATGTAGCGATGCACCGGACCATTCGTTTCAGGGACCGAGGCACCGCAGGAAAAACATCTGATTTCTTTCATGGCACTTATCATGGGAGCGCGTTTCGAGTCTGACGAGAGTTGACCTGTCTTCCCGCGTCAAGCTTGATGAGAAACGACGCAACAACAGTTGAGCGGATGTTTTTGCGGTACAGAGTTTGGCATCGTTGAGCGGCGGCTCATTCTCCAAACTCGTAGTAAGCATGGCAGGCTTCAGCGAAGTAGGTATTCGTTCGGCGCATCATGCCGCTATACATCCACAGGGCGACCAAAACACCCGGCAGAATGCCGGCCACCAGCAGCGCGAAGCACAGAATAAAGAAAGGAACCGTAACCAGTGCCAGGCCCAGCATGGAGAGGATGATTCGTCCGCGGGAGGAGACCACTCCCGTTGAGCACAGGCAGGAAAATTCCTTGAGCGTGCTGCAAATTGCGAAACCAATGAACATGAATCCCGTTACCGTGATGGCACTCATTGCCCACAATTCCTCCAGCCCATCGATCATCGGAATTGCACAGGCCCAGCCAAGAACCACTGCCGTTATCGCGGGCACCGCCGTGGCCGTGAGTATCGGCTTCAAGCGCTCTCTCAGAAAGGGACCGGGGTGCTGGCCGGTCATGCATAACTGTTCACGCCACTCCCGGCCCGCCAGACGCCGAAGTGTCGGATGAAGCCGAAACGGCAGAAGAAACGCCGTGGCAACACACATAATTCCCACCGCCGCCGCCAGTGGCGGGAATTGTGTCCAGCGGCTCTGCCATGCCGCGTAGAAGACCACGACCCCGGTGATGATGACGTAGAGGGCGGAAACAAAGTGGCGGCGTACCGCAGTCATGGGTTCCTCCGGAGGGCTGGCCTCTCTCCGGTAAACGAGCCGCAACATTCGATTGTGGGTTTGTTCGCCGGTTTTCCTCAGGCTTTTCTGTCGCTGATTGCCAACGCAGCCTTTTCCATCAACTCCATGTAATCGAAGGGCTTCACCAGATAGTATGCCGTTCCCATGTCGAGCGCCTTGCGGATCTTGTCCTTGTCGGAAACACCCGTCAGGAAGATGACCGGAACCGTATCCAGGCCGGGTTTTTCCCGCATTTCCGCCAGCGTCTCAAAGCCGTCCATCATGGGCATCATCATATCCAGAATGACGAGATCGGGCTTTTCGTCCTCGGCGATGGCGATGGCATCGATTCCGTTGCCGGCGGTATAAACCTCATATTCTTCCGCCAGTGCCGTTTTGAGAATCACGAGGACATCGTTTTCGTCATCTACTGCCAGGACTTTTTTCTTCTCGTCCGCCATGGTATAGCCTTTCGCCCTGTTTGGTAATGGACCGTAAAGAGTCTGCTCGGCGCTGGAGGCGAGTGCGTCAACCCGATTTGGCGAATGGGCAAAGTCTCAGGGAAAGTGGGCGCGCGCGGCCTCGGCCCAGCGTTCGTAAGCACCCTGATTCATATGGAGCCCGTCGCCGGTCATGGTA
This sequence comes from Candidatus Sumerlaeia bacterium, assembly GCA_028284075.1. Classification (GTDB taxonomy): domain Bacteria; phylum Sumerlaeota; class Sumerlaeia; order SLMS01; family JAHLLQ01; genus JAJFLJ01. Next base: position 2,555 of record JANQSL010000199.1, read on the forward strand.
TCCGGCAACATGCCCCGCTCGTCCGCATAGAGTGCATGCAGGTCGATCAACGGAAGGTCTTTCCGTGCCGCAAGCTCCCGCAGCGCCACGTTGAATTCCTCGATGCGGGGATTCAGAAACGCGTGGCGGCTGTAATTGGTTCCTGTGGGTGGCAATGTCTGTATCACGAAGGTCACATCCGGAAATGCTTCGAGTGTGGTATCAATGGTTCCTTCGTAATGCTCCAGCCAATACTCCAATGGCACAGTTGCATGTGGAAGATCGTTTGTTCCCGGCAGCAGGAATACGGTCGACGGTCGACAACCCAGGATACAGGCATTCATGCGGTTCGTGAGACCGCGAGGTCTCACACGGTCCGGCCATTGCGCGATTCCGTCGGAAACTATCCCTCGATTCAAAACGTCTTTTTCGGGAAACCAGCGATCCAGCTCGAAGTCTTCTGTTAATGAGTCACCAACAAAAACGATGTACTGCTTTTCCGGATTCAGCGCCTTGTTTTCGTCACGGAAAAAAGCGCAGCGATCAATATAGTGCCGCTCCCAGCGGTTCAGTGCAGGCTCCCATTCCCCTGCGGCGTCAAAAACGGTATCGAGCTGAGTATTACCATGTATACCGTTCGCTATCGCCGTGCAAAGAAAGAGAAGTACGACTTGAGCCGTCTGTAGACTGAAAGAACAGTTCATGAATCACACCATGGATGGAGTCAGATGAAAACACATTCCCACTGGGCTGGCCCGGGGTGAAACGCAATCGCTTCCAGAGGTCCATCGGGCTGTCCTTCGCACTTCGTGTTCTCGGGGCGGCAGTCTTCGCGGGGGTGTTCTTTCTGACGCCGGGAGGCTGGGAGAAAATCGTCGTGGCTGTGGTTCTTGCCGCTGCCTGGGTTACTGCGGGATCCCGCAAAAGTGCCCTTCGCATTTTGTGGCACATGAGGGGGAAAGGTTACTGCTTCCTTTCGCTGCGCCATATCGCATTCATCAAGGATGAGGCATGGCTGCTCTACCGTCTGCCACCCTATGATGAAATGGCCGTGACTCCCGTCTGGAGAGAGGACACATGGCAAAGCATTCGGCGAGCCACCGAGTTGTACGGACAAATTGACGAAGAGTTTGAAATATTCCACGAATTCGCAAAAGCGGAAGCTACCCGTTATCAGGAATGGCAGGAGTCCACCGGTACGGAATCGGAAGTTGCACGGCGGGACGACGGCGATGTGGGAGTTTAGTGGGTGGCGGTTGGGAGCTTCTCCGGATTTCCGGCGAGTCGATGTGTGGAAATATCCACACTTAATGCCTTGACGGGCTCTTCGAAGTGTGGGTATGTCCACACATCCCTCGGGAGGCCCGCACCATGGAATCCTTCACTCCAGGCGAGCTGGAAGTCATGCAGGTACTCTGGAGCTCCAACCGACCCCTGAAACCTTCGGAGATTCAGGATCAGTTTCCTCGCCCCATTCGAAACGCCGCCTTGCGGTCCGTACTGCTGGTGCTGCTGGACAAAGGTCACGTCAAACGCCGCCGCGAGGGTCGTGCATATGTCTACGATGCGAAGACCCGTTCGAATCGTGAGTTGCGCCGTATGACGCGCAGGCTTGCCGAGCTGTTCTGCGGCGGATCGACGCGTGACCTGATTGCTCAGATGGTCAGAACGGAAAAACTGTCGTCCGATGACATCGAGCAACTGCGACTGATTGCCGAAGGTGGTGGAGAGGACGACGAATGATGGGTAATCTGACGAGCGCACTGGTTGGCATGTCTCTCCTTGCTGACGCAATTCTCAAGGTCACTCTGGTTCTCATCGCATGTCATGCTTTGCATGTGGTCATGGTTAGTCTGAATCCACGTTGGCGCGTGGTCATGTGGCGAGCGGGTCTTGTCACGGCGATCCTTTTGCCGCCCGCGATGCTTTTCCTTCCAGGCATTCAACTCCCCGTTGCACCAGCGATACAGGAGTCATTCACAATCGATGGCGTTTCACCAGAGATTAACACGGTGCACGCCCCAATCGCCTCGGAAATACAAGCCGTACCGGTTACAATCATACCGGTTTCCGCAAAGACAGAACAGTCCTCAGGATTCTTTTCCCGTTCATTCCTTCTTCTCTGGGTGCTCGGCTTTGCCTTTTTTGCGGTGCGTCTTCTTAGAGGACATCGCATTGTCTCACAGATGCAGGCAGCGTCGATACCTGCAGGCAATGATTGGAAACGCGATGCCATGGCGGTATCGCGAACTCTTGACCTGTCGGTTGTGCCCGACGTGCGTATTTCCGAATGCACGCGCACGCCGCTTCTCTGTGGTCTGCAAAAGCCGGCTATCCTGTTGCCGGAAGCCTTTGCCACAAGCACATCCTCTGACAAGCGCCTCGCCGTGCTCGCTCATGAAATGGCACACCTGAAGTCGCATGATCTGCTATGGTATGCCGCGTTTCATTCGTTCAGGGCACTGGCTTGGTTTCATCCACTTCTCTGGCTTGCTCCAAGTCTGCACGAAAGCACCTGCGAAGAGGTTGCCGATGCCATCGCTGCTGACATGACCGGCACGCGTGAGATGTATGAGCGCGCTCTTGCGCAGGTAGCCCTCGAAGCCGCCGGTTCGACCCGTGTGGAGGGAGCGATTCCCATGGCCGCCCGAGCGGAAGTCTGCAGCCGGCTCATCCGCCTCAGGAAGACCTTTGGCTCCAAAGCTCTCCGTCGCCGTTCCGTCATCGTGTTCGGTTGTGTGATTCTTGCAGCGGGCGGTCTTGTCGGAGGAGTGCGGGTTGCCAGGGCACAATCAGAACCGAAATCAACACCGGAACAGAGGACTCAAACAGATTCTGACTCTCTGCCTGAACCTGTTCCCGTTCCAACTCTCACTCCCATCGCTGTCGTTGCTGAGCCGTCAGACCTGAACTTCACACCCGATCTGCCTTTGACGAACACGATGAGTCTTCTGGCGGACGCAAACAGTCGCGGTGTTCCCCACCGCGACCGGGAACACGTTGTCTCTCAAATCGTTGCCACGATTCAGGAAGCGTTCAGGCAAACAGGATCGAAGGCGGTTTACGATGCAGAGAAAGGCAAACTTGTCATTTACGCTGACCGGGTCGACAATGAGCGAGCCAAAATCATCGCGGCTCAGATGATTTCCCAGGCGGCGGACAAGGCGTTCTGGAATCAGAAGCTCACGATCACTGTCAAGGGTGTGGGTTTCAAAGAGGCCACCGAAAAGATCACTCTTCTTTCCGGTATTCAAATCGAGTTCGATCCCGCGGACGAGGAACACTGGAAAAAAAGCGTGAGATTTGATTTCGATAATACGTCTCTGCGAGAGGCGGCAGAGGTCATGGCGACATCGGTCGGTGCAATTGTCGATTCGGGTTTCGACGGTCAGGGTCGCAGAACCGTTTTGTTTCGCAAAGAAAGGTCTGTGCCTTCGGACAAATCTCTGGAAGAGATCCTGGGGGAGCCTGTTCATCTTCTTGACTTTGAAAACGAACGCCTGGATCAGGTTTTGAAGCGGATGGCCGATGCCCATGCACTCAATATCGTCTACAATCCTGAAATGATCGGTAGTAACAACCACTTTATGACTGGATGTCTTGTAACGGCACGTCTTGATGGCATTACCGTGTCTCAGGCTCTGACAACCGTACTGGACGTCTATGGTTTTGGATGGATTGTCGAGAATTCCAGCATCGTCCGGATTGTGAGAGAGGAGGAAGCCGATCAGTGGCACGAGAAAAACGCAAGAACCGTCGGAATTGTCCACACTTTCGCCGTCGGATCGGAGCTTGAAACGGGTCAAACTCTGATTCGCGTGCTTCGTGTGGAAGAGAACGATGCCGAGAATGAACGAGACGATGACGTCGAGCTTCTTGTCCGATATTCCAGCGGTACTGACCACGTGACTATCGAGGAATTCCGTGACGAATTCGTGGCAGAGGGGCGGCTTCGTATCGTTGCCGAAAGCATCCAGCCCTCAGCGACGCCTGGTGAAGGACAGGTAAAGCTGCGCATCCTTAATAATAGTGCTCAGCGATCGCTTGCAGCCTCCGCGGGGAGGAAGGAGTCGGGAAACGATATCATTGAATTTCCTTTCCGCGAAGTTACCAGCCTGGAGGATGGGTGGTATATCGTTATTGGCGAGAATCTCAGCTGGAATGAATCTGACGTTATGCTCGCTAATGAGACAGAGGGGGTTCCATTGGTATGTGCCCTTGATCCGGATTCACCGGATGGTCTGAATCTTCTTGTAGCCGCGGGTCCTTATATCAACAGGACTCTCGCGGATACGACTCGCAAGTGGTTGAAAAAACAGGGATACATTGCTTTGTCTGTTTCTGAATTTGCAGGTGGAAAAAAGAAAGACTGAGGGTGGATCACACAGCTTCCCGCACGTCGATCAGTCCGCCTTCCACCAGGGACTGCAGAGATTCCTCGCGTGTGCGCAGGACCTTGAGCGCGCCGGGATTGTCGGGGTCAGCTGTATAGACTTCCGGCACCCATACGGAACCTTTGCGACCCGTGTTCCCACAGGACGCACAACCCTTTGCCTCGAAGAAAAGTGTCGAGTCCACTTCTTCCGCCCACTCCGGCAAACGGGACAGACTGCGTTCGATCATTTCCTGGCAGTCCGGGCAGAGCCGGGACAGCCGTTCCACGTGAGCATGAGCAATCAGGCCGTTGACAATATGCATTTTGTCGATGTCCGCCGCCTGAAGTGACGCCCGGGCCGTTGCGGAGTCGGGCGATGTCATTGCCGCCAGAACGGCAGACCCTTTCATCGCTGCCGCGAAGAGGTCTCGCAGCGTTGGTGAATCCGTGACAGTCGACACGCCGATGAGATCCGGTTCCTCTGCAAGCATTCCCGAGAGGGCCTGTGCCACAGCCCTGTCATCACGACAAACGACCTGGCTAACGCCGGGGATTTCACGTTCCACCAGATGATGCAGCGACATGACCGTGCGGCCTTCGCCGGCCTGCTCGAACAGCATCGAATTGAACACCTGGGCGCAGATGCGTGGATTGCCGGACGTGAGAAGAAACAGCCCTCCACCAATGCCCTTTAACCGGCCGCCAATGCGATCTGTTTCGCTGCGTCCCGCGTTCAGGAGCCGCAGCGGTTGTTGGAGGATCGGGACATTGCCAGGGAACCGAAGCAGCGCCCGATTGCCTGTCGAAGTCTTCGTCACGATCGCTACAACAAGGATCGGCCCCGTCTTGCGTGTGAACTTGAAGTGGCGCTCAACGGGTTCTTCGCTTTCGCCCTTAATTCCCGCAAGGTCGCGAATCAGAGAAAGAATGGGTTCATGATGCTGCGTGGCATAAGTGCGAAACGGCGTCCACGCCCCTTCGCGGCGAATTCGTGTGCGGGGTCCTTTGCCTGCAGGGACGGGAAACTCAAGTTCCTCCGCACGATTTGCCAGAGCCGCCTCCAGAAGCTCCCGCAGCGCCACGTCCGCTGCCGCCATGCCACTGTCGTCCTGAGCGGCCGGAGCGCGGGCTTCACGTGCGCCCGTGCCGACGGTCTCCGCGGAATCGTGGTGAGTGCGAGCCTCGGCAATCTCGCGCTGCAGGCGTTGCCGCAATGCATGTGTTGCAGCGGCCGCTTCCGTATCGCTCACCGTCTCCACCGAATGAAGCGTCGAGTCGCTCTCGAATTCCTCTTCCTCCGGTTTCAGTGGCTGCTTTGTTTCAAGCCGTGTTTCCTCCTGATGAAACGTTCGCTCGCCGGAGTAAAATCTCCTCAGCGCGTCCGTTAGTCCGGAGTTTGTGGCAAGCACCATGCGCACCGGCCGGCCCGCCACGGCTTTGAACTCGTCGAGACGGATGATGTTTGACATGTCATCCACCGCGACGACTAGGACTCCGTCCACCTCACCAACGGGAATGGCCCGGTAGCGATGGGCGAGGGCGGGATTCAGGCTCTTGAGAACCGCGTCGCTGGGTTCGAGTCCCTCAAGGTCCAGGAAGTCGCTTCCCTGGATTCGGGCAAGAGACCGTGTTATCGTCATTTCATCCACCAGTTTTTCGCCCACCAGGACTTGTTGGACGGGCACACCCTGCCGCTCCGCCTCTTTCGTGGCGGCAAGAGCCTGGTCTTCGTTCAGGTGCTTGCGTTTAAGCAGCCTGCGAATCAGCTTTTTTTCGAAACTTGTCAGCGCCAATGATTCGCAGCCGTTTCTGGCGTCTCGGTGTCGACGAACACGAAACGGTGACCGAGGCGGCGAATCGGTATCAAGTGCAAACGCCTGCCTGTTCGGGCGCTCTATCTGCCCGAGAAGTATCGTCGTGTTCCCCGGTCTTCAGTCGCTGTTTCGATTCGCCGAAGTGCATGGACGTAAGCGGCGGTGCGAAGTGGAATCTCCTTTTCTCCGGCAACAGCCAAAACCTTTTCCGTCTCTTCGATCATACGGTCACGAAGGCGCTCGTTCACCATGCTTTCCGTCCAGTACCACCCTTCACGGTTTTGAACCCACTCAAAGTAGCTGACGGTTACACCGCCCGCATTGGTCAGGATATCAGGAAACACGCGCTTCCCGGAATCGGCGAGAATTGCATCCGCCTCTGATGTCGTTGGACCATTGGCGACCTCATAGATATCCCTCGCTTTAATCCTCGAGGCATTTTCGCCGGTAATCTGATTCTCCAGTGCTGCCGGAACAATGATGTCCACATCCAGCTCGAGCAGCTCCTCGTTGCTGATGGTCTCGTGCTCCTCCGCTTCACACACCGAACCCTTGCAGTAAACGGCCTTCAGTTCCCGCGTGGAGTTCTTGACCTGACGAACGCTTGGAATGTGCAGGCCCTCCTCTCGGTAAACGGCACCACGGGAATCGCTGACGGCAACAATACGGTAGCCTTCATCAAAGAGCAGGCCCGCCAGAATCGAACCCGCGTTGCCAAACCCCTGGATTGCAACCGTCGTCTCCTTTGGTTCCTTGCGGTCGCGCTTCATCACTGTTTGAATCACATGGAACGCACCCATTGCTGTCGCGGTTTCACGCCCCCTGCTTCCCCCCATGCTCAACGGTTTTCCCGTAATCACTGCAGGCTGGATGCTGCGCTGAATTTCGCTGAATTCGTCCATCATCCAGCCCATGATACGCGCATTGGTATAGACATCCGGGGCCGGGATGTCGCGATCGGGGCCAATGAAATCCGCGATACCCCGGATGTAGCCCCGGCTGAGTCGCTCCAGTTCCATGGGCGAGAGTTCCTTCGGATTCACCGTTACGCCACCCTTGCCACCACCATAGGGCAGATCCAGCACGGCACACTTGAATGTCATCCAGAAGGCCAGTGACTGCACCTCATCGATGGAGACATTCGGATGAAAGCGGATGCCGCCTTTCGTGGGGCCCCGCGTATCGTCATGACGTACCCGGTAGCCGGGAAAAATTTTCAGTGAGCCATCGTCCATGCGAACGGGCACGGAAACCTTCAGCGCTGACTTCGGATACTTCAGCCGCTCCAGCGCATCGTCTGAAAGACTGGTGTGTTGGATGGCGTTTTCCAGTCTGATACTGGCATCCGCAAAGAGAGAGTCGCCCATGAAACCGGAGTCCTTTTTTGAAATGGCTCGCACAAGGGAAACCTGACAATACAAACTACGGGCCAGGCTGTGAATTTTCACCCGCTCGCCGAATCCGGATCAAGTGCTTGACGGTCCATGGGCCGGGAGGCACGACTCATGGTTCCAAACGCAATTGACTGGCTTGAAATCAGGAAATTCGGGTCCTCCGGCTCTCATGAGATTGTTTTGGCGACAGTTCATTTTCACGACGTTGCTTCTGTGGATGGCGGCGGTGACTTCGGCGCAGGATTCCGGCAGTCCCTTCCGCGTGGCACTGACGGGCAAGTATCCGCCCATGAGCTTCTACAGCGAGGAAGGCGAGCTTACGGGTTATGACGTGGAAGTCTCGAAGGAGATTGCTCGACGCCTCGGCCGTCCCGTGGAAATCATCACGACGGAATGGGCGGGTATCCTCGCGGGGCTGCAGGCCGGGCGTTACGATGCCATTGTCGGTTCAATGGCCGTCACGCCGGAACGCCAGGAAGCCGTCCTCTTCAGCGAGCCCTACTACATCTCCGGCGCGCAGCTCTTTATTCGCGAAGAAGACAGGAGCTTGTATTCCTCTCTTGAGGACCTGAACGGCAAAGCCATCGGCGCGGTCACCGGAACCACATACCAGCATACGGTGGAATCCGAATACCCGGAAATCGACGTAAGAACCTACCAGGGCGATCCGGATATTTTTCAGGACATGACCGCCGGCCGCATTGACGGCTTTGTGACGGACAAGCTCGTTGGTCTTTACAATGCAAAGAGAGCCGGCAAGGCCTTTATTCCCGCGGGTTCGCTCATGTATGACGAACGGATCGCAATTCCCGTCACCAAAGACAACAGGCAACTGCTTGATCAAATCAACGATGCACTCCGGACAATGGAGAATGACGGAACGCTTGATGATTTGAAGCGCAAATGGTTCGGTGACGCGGCAACAACGGGCGCTGACAGCCGGCAACCCGTTCGTCTCTCAACCGATATGGTTATGAAGCGCATGCTTGCAGGCTTTGCCCGGACGCTGTTCGCCGCCGGCGTCGCTATTATCATCGGATTCATTCTGGCAATTCCCTTTGGCGTGGCGCTCAAAAGCGCCCCCAAAGGCATCCGCGGAGCGTTGCAGTTTCTGAACGACTTTGTCCGTGGGACGCCGCTGCTGGTACAGCTGCTGTTTGTCTACGCGGGCGCACCGCAGCTGGGTGTGGCTCTTGGACTGCCGGCGGAGGCGTTTCGTCTTTCGCCCATGCAGGCGGGTATTTTGACGCTAACGATCAATGCCGCGGCGTTCATGGCGGAAGTTGTCCGGTCCGGTCTCCTTGCCGTCCCGGCGGGACAGACAACGGGCGCACTTGCACTCGGCCTTTCAAGGGTCCAGGCATTCCGTTACGTTGTCTGGCCCCAGGCGTTTCGCGTGATGATTCCACCGCTGATGAACAGCATTGTCGCCCTGTTGAAGGATACAGCTCTGCTTTCGGTGATCAGCGTCGCCGAAGTAATCACGGAGGCGCAGAAACTGATCAGCATCACGTATCAGCCAATGAAGTTTTACCTTTTTGCCGCCGTCCTGTTCTTTCTGGTGGCATGGCCCCTTATGAAGGCGTCGCAGCGCCTCGAGGACCGTATCCGCAAACGGGGGTACGAAGAGAGTGCTTGAAATTGTAAACCTGACGAAAGTCTACAAAGGTGGCAGTGTCGGCATTAAAGACGTTTCCGTCACAATTCCTCCTGGTCCTCCCTTTGCCATTCTGGGAACAAGCGGCGCTGGCAAGACGACCCTTCTCCAATGTCTCGGGCGTTTTCTGGAGCCGAGTTCCGGTTCTATCCGTCTCGATGGCAAAGACATCCAGGCGATTTCGCGGGAGGACTTCCGGCGGGGGCTTGGTATTGTCTTTCAGCAGCTCAACCTCTTCCCTCATCTCCCGATCATTGAGAACATGACGCTGTCACCCAGGACTGTCTATGGCGAGAGTTCTTCCGAAGCCGACAGGCGGGCCGGGGAAATGCTGGAACAGCTGGGAATTGGGGAATTGGCGGACAGCTTCCCTTCCCAGATTAGTGGAGGACAGGCACAACGGGTCGCTATCGGCAGAGCATTGCTGCTGGAACCCGAGTACCTGCTGCTGGACGAGCCGACATCGGCGCTGGACAAGAACACCACCGAGTCTCTGGCAAGCATGTTGAAAGACCTGCGAACAAAGACGACATTCGTCTTCGTGACACACGACCTGCCCTTCGCCCGGATGCTGGCGGAAAAGGCGGTACTGATGAAAAAGGGTCGTGTGATTGCCGAGGGGGCGGTTGAGGAGATCGAGAAAAACTGGGCGGATTAAGTGCCGTTTCTTCAAATATTGAAAATCTGGGGAAAAACCCTTTCCCACCCTGCACTTCGGAGTTGACGGTCTTCCTGCTTCCATCCGCTGGTAACGGATGCTTAACGCCGCCGAGGCACCTGCTCATGCGCCCGATTCTTGACCGACTTGCTCTTTCCTCTCTCGCTGAGGCCAACGATCCGTTTTTTCTCCAGCAGCACGACATCGAAGCCATCATGTATTTTGGTGTCGGAGGTCTGTTTCCTGAAGATCTGAAGCTGTATTACCGTCCTTCAAACGAGGATGGATCGATCTCGCCGGAGATGCTGCGGGACGGGATCGAGTTCCTGCGGGAAAGCCTGCGGGCCGGCCGCAGAGTTCTGGCAGTGGGCTCAAGCGGTGCCACAATCGTTACGGCCTATCTGGCGGAGATGGGCTTTAGCAGCGCGCAGGCACTCCAGCTGGTGGGGCGGACCAAGGGCGGTATGATGGAGCCGGAGCCGGACCGCGGTTCTGTGGAGACGCATGCTGAGGAACTTCAACGGCGGCGCAGCTCGACCCTCAACCACCGGCTGTAAATTCGGTTTCCTTTCACTCGGGGAAATCCTCCGGACAGTTTGTGAGAAGGCGAATCGATAACCGGTCAATCCGGTCATCGGAGAACTCGCCCTGTGCCTCCGGACGCGACCTGACCATGAGCCATAAACCAGGCATCTCATGATTCCTGAAAAGGGCTGAAGGATCGGATGGGAGAGTGTGCTTCGAGGCAGCCGGACACCGGTCGCCTCCACATGAGATGTGGGTCGACACCTGTGTTTTCTCATGCCATCCGCTTGTCTGATTCAAAGGATTCGGACGAGGTTTTGCCATGAGGTTCAAGTTCCGTGGAATGCTCAGTCTTCTGAGCTGTACTACTCTTTGCGGATTTGCACAGAGCGAAGAGATCTTTCTTTATATTCCTCTGAACGATGTTCCGGTAATTCAGGGAGAAGTTCCGACTTCGGATACGGGAGTCTGGGATGGCATGCCTGCTCCACAACGCCGTGCGCTTGCGGAGCATTTCCAGCCCTATGTGATTTTCGACAACAGGGAATCGGAGGGGTGGATTACGTTCGGTGACAACCAGCGCTGGATGCCGCGCCGGCCGATTAATCCCTCGATGGCTCATCTGGCCATTCGCACAAACGCGGAGCCACCGATCGAAGGGCGTATGCTGCTTCCGTCGGACGGTTGGGAAAAGGCGGCTGTTGTTGGTTTTCGCATTGAAAGTTTTCCCGACAACGCGGCAGCGGCACGCGAATCCGTTCTTGAGGCGAAGTTGCAGCACCACGAGCGACTTGCATGGATCAATGGCACCGGGAGTTCATGGTTTCGATACCAGGCGGCGGAGGCATGGCGTGAACTTGGCCGGGAAGAAGCGGAAGAGCGGGACAGGTTCCGGCGGACCACGGATTCACAGAGCGAGATCGCGAAATCGATGGAGATGATGGCGGGAGGACGGGCGGTTGCTGAGAATCTCGCGCTGGATGAGGTTCTTCAGGCAGACGCCGCTTCAACGGAAACAGTGAGGCTGGAGGATGTCCAGGGCGTTACGATTCCGGAATACGACTGGGGGGATGAGATTGAGAGTTTGTCGCCCCAAAAGGATGCACTGGCGGAATTGATACCGGCGGACTGTCTTGCGGTTTTCCTGCCGAGTTTCAGCGCATTGAAGGTGGCGGTGGACGAGGGATTGGAGACGGAACTGACAGAGTGGACGATGAGTTCGATCCGTCCCACGGATCAGTCCGTTTTCAGCTGGTATGAACGGCAGCTGGCGCTTCCGCTGAACGAATTCACATCGCGGCTTGGCGAGTACATGATTACGCGTATGGCGGTCTGCGCGGAAGACCCGTTCTTTCCAACCGGTACAAGTATCGCCGTGCTGTTTGAAACCGAAAGTGCGGAGGGGCTCGAAGCGGCGGTTCTGACGCAGTACGGAATAACATCACTGACAGCGGAGGTTTCAGAGGTTGAGGGCTTCGTTGTGCACAGCGTTCGAAACGAGGACCGATCAGTATGTTCCCATGTCGGTGTTGCGGAAGGTCATGTGATTGTTTCGAACTCACCGGACTTGATGGAGCGTATTCTAAAGACGGCAAAAGGGGAAGAACCATCGGTGTCCGACACGCCGGAGTACACGTTCTTCCGCGACCGGTATTCGAAAGACGATGAAGAGGAAACCGCGCTGGTCGTTTTAACGGACGCGGCCATTCGCAAGTGGACGGGACCGAAGTGGCGTATTGCGGCATCGCGCCGCACGCGTGCGGCGGCTGTCATGCTGAATCTGCTGACGGCGGAGCTGGACGCAAAGGGAAGCGAGTTTGCAACGGAAGAGAAACCACTCGATCTGAAACAGGATGGTTTTGATCCAGGCAGGGTGCGGTTGTTGAAAACAGCGATCGCCTCGTCGATTTACGGAACGCTTTCGTTTTTGACGCCGGTCGCGGAACTGGAACTTGACGAGGTGACGAAGTCCGAGGCGGACGCTTACTCACAGTTCCGGCGGCGATACGAAGGCCGGTGGCAGGGTGTTTTCGACCCCATCGCTTTAAAACTCGATGTTGGTAAGGGGAAACTGGCCGCTGACTTGACGGTGCGGCCGTTGATGGTGCGAAGCGATTATCGGTGGTCGATGGAACTGGCGGGGTCACGGCGGCTGACGGAGAACCGGACCTCCATGCAGGAAAATACCATCGGTCGATACGTTATGGCGCTTGATCCGGAATCGAGGTGGATTGGTCAGGCAACCGGCTTTGCAACGAGTATGGCACCAACGCTGGGAGCAAACCCTCTGAACTGGGTGGGTGGCTGGATTTCCATCGAAACCGAGGCACACCCGTTCTGGGACGAACTCAAAGTGGCGGCTGAGTCTGAAAGAAATGAAGCGGTTCCGGATTTCATGGAGGACCGCTTTACGGAGCTTCCGCTGGTCATAAGTATCGGTTCAACGAACGCGCTCAAACTGACAGCTTTTGTGACGGCGTTGCGTGGATTCGTCGAACAGGCGTCACCTGGCATGACGGTATGGGAACCGCGGCAGATTGAAGAAGTGCCCTATGTGCGAATCGGTGCGACGGAACGCGCGCAGCGGAGTATGACGGGAAGCGACACTGAATTGACGGATCCGGCGGTTTACTATTCCGTGATGCCGGAAGCGTTTGTTTTGAGTCTGAATGAGCAGGCGATCCAGGCGATGATTCTGCGGCTCGAGAAGGAAGCGGAAGAGCAGGCGGAGAACGCCAAAGATGCGGAGGGATCACACAGTGCGGATGGACCAAGCATGGCATTCGCGGCGCGCCGGGCGGGAATTGAAATCATGGCACTCGCGGGAAGAGCCGAGATGCTTGGCAAGGCGCAGTCGGCGGCATGGGCCAACATTCATATTCTGAATGCACTCAGGCGGGATTGCGGAGTGGAGGATGCGGTCGGTTTTGTGGAACAATGGTGGGGTGAACGTCCCGTGTCGCCAGGCGGTGGGTCGTACGTGTGGAACAATGAGCTTCAGACATGGGAATCGACGGACTTTGGCAGTCCCTGGAGTCCGAAGTCGGGATGGAGCGAGAGGCTGACGCCCCTGTCTGACATCGAGCACATGGATTTTGCTCTGACGTTTGAAGAAAACGGTTTGAGAGCGGAGGGAAGTCTGATGGTCGACAAAGGAGAATAATGCCGGTTCTCAGTTTCGTTTTCTACCGAAGCAGTAAACAACACTGCTGAGGAGCCTCAGATCGTCTGGAAGGGTGAGGTCCGTCCTCTCCATTGAGGATTTTTGCAGCGCCGGAAGAAGCGTTCTGCGGGCAAGCCCGCGAATCCAGCGTGGAAGAGTTTTCTGGCCGGGACCATCGAGGTAGGTCTTGAGAATTTGCCATGTGGTATAGGAACCTCCAACGGCTTCACCTTTCGCAATGATTTCAAGTTCACGCATGTGAAACGCCAGGCCGTCGGCAGTGAAGCGCTGAAAGTCCGACGGATAACCATGGACGGGTTGCATGAAGGGCACCTGGACGAGAACCATGCCACCGGGTTCGGTTACACGAACCATCTCAGCGATAGCGCGGGCAAAGTCAGCTATATGTTCGAGCACCGCGTTACACCAGATGCCGTCGACAACGCCGGTATGGAATGGAAGGCGAAGGGCACTTCCAACGATGTCGACTCCGCGGAACGGAGCGATGTTGAGATTGATATCCTTCGGAGAGTTGCGAGTCGGACCGCCACCAACGCTCAGGATGCGAGTTGTATCACCTTTTCTTGAATAGCCGGCATCGATAATATCAGTGGGGAGTCCAAGAGGCGGGAACGGCCGGTCGGGCGCGGGCTGCCAGGCATCAACGTCGTCCGGCATGGCATCGTATTCCGCAGCCATGGCCTGTCCGCTGGTCTCGAGAACGTTGCGGAATACCGCTTTGTCTTCTTCAGTGAGCAGAATGGGGACGCCGTTCTGCACATTGAACACCACGCCATCAGATGATTCGAGCCGGGTCCCGTCCTCTGAAAGAGCGAGTGGCTCATCAGTACCTGGTACAGCCAGGAGGTTAATGATATCGTCGACTCTCATGCGGATAATTTCGCGAGGCAGGGTGGCTGCCGCAACGCGGAAGGAGAGGAGGCGTGAAATGGGTTGCGCAAAGCGCGGGCTGGAGGGAAGAGCCATCCACGTTGCCAGTGTGGGGGGCCTGCAATGATTCATTGGAAATCGTTTGTGCTTTGTTGTGCCGCCGGGTGTATGACGTTGAAACCGGCGGGAGCGGATTTTGACATCGTGGTGGACAACGACGATGGAACTCCAGGTTACTCCGAGTCGGGAGAGCCATGGCAGACCAGTGGTTCAACGGGTTATAACGGAGGAGCCTATCAGTTTCTTCTTGATGAAGATCCGGTCGGGACAGCGACCTGGCGTCCGACGATTCCAGAGAGCGGGCTTTGTGAGGTGTCCGCGATTTTGCGGACAAGTGGCAACCGCGCCTTGAATGCACCATACACAGTTGAACACGCGAACGGAATAACAGAAATTTCCGTCAGTCAATACGGGCCAAACCAGATCGATGAGATCCTTATCGGTGAGTTTGAGTTCGATTCAGGAACGAACGGTTCGGTCAGCTTGAGCAACTCCGGCGGTCCTGGCGCTTACATTGCCGATGCGATTCGCTTCAAAACAGCTGTGGACGATCCGCCGGAGATCGAATCCCTCACGCGCGAGCTTGACTATCCTGACGCTGGCGAACCGGTGCCGGTCACTGCGTTGGTCACGGATGACCGGGGTCTGGCGGAGGTGACCCTGCACTACGGCGCGAGTCCCTCAGGAGTATCCGGTTCCGTTGCGATGACGGGCTCGGGTCTGTACAATGCCGTGATTCCCGGTATGGGAGACGATGAGACTGTCAGTTTTCATGTGGAGGCGCGGGACACGGCAAATAACGTGTCCTTCAGCATGGTGGAGGAGTACCTTGTCGGTGAGGGTCCTCCCCCGGAGTATCGCTGTATCTGGATCGATTCGTGGAATTCCAGCTTTCTCAATCCATCGCAGGCGGAGAACCTCGTCGCAACCTGCCGCGCAAACAACATCAACACGATCATTCCCGAGATTCGCAAAATCGGCGATGCTTACTACGATTCCGATCTGGAGCCAAGAGCCACAAACATCAGTGGCGGACCGGGTTACGATCCGCTACAGTACCTGATCGATCTTTGCCACGACACGAGCGGAGGGAAAGAATACATCCACGTTCATGCGTGGTTTGTCATGCACCGTATCTCCCGCGGCGAAACACTGAGTCCGATGCATGTGCTCTCGCAGCATCCTGAATACGAGATGGTGGACAGCACCGGTAATATCGGTGCGGGGAATCGCTATCTGGACCCGGGTCATCCCGGAACAGTGGAGCACAACCTCGCCGTGATCCTGGACTGTGTGTCGAAGTATGACGTCGACGGTGTGAACCTGGACTATATTCGCTACCCTGAGACGGCAGGCTCATGGGGCTATAACCCAACCAGTATTGCGCGTTTCAACGCGTTCACGGGACAGGCGGGTCAGCCTTCATCCAGCGATCCCGCATGGGCCGCATGGCGCCGCGGAATGGTGACACAGGAAGTCAGGAAGATTTACGTGAAGCTCAAGGAACTCAAGCGTCACGTTGTGCTGACGGCGGATACGGTAAACTGGGGATTCTCCTGGAACAACTTCGCATCATCCTCGGCCTACTCCCAGGTTTTTCAGGACTGGAAGGGCTGGCTCGAAGAGGGGATTCTCGACTACAATGCGCTGATGAACTACTCGAATCAGAATCAGTTTCCCGATCGATATCAGGGATGGACGGATCTGTCGCTGGCTTCGGACGATATCCGCGGAAGCATTATCGGAATCGGCGCCTACCTGCAGGATGAACTCGAGGATTCGATGTGGCAATTGTTGTACGCTCGTGAAAATGGCGCCGCAGGTCTGAACATATACGACTGGGGCAGTGAGGTCAGTGCTGACGATTTCGGGGCAAGCAGGAGCGATTTTTTCGAAGCGCTGCGAACGGAGGTTTTCACGGAGTGGGTGGACCCGCCGGATTCACCGTGGCTTTCCGATCCGACGATGGTGATTGTGCAGGGCACAGTGGTTTGTGACGGTGTGCCGGTGGACCACGCACAGGTCTTTCTTGAGGGAACTGATCGCTCGGTTTACACAGACGGAACAGGCTGGTTCGGCCTGGTGGAAGTGGAACCCGGGATGCAAACGCTGCGTATCGAGATCCCCGGAGAAGAGGAGAGCCTGATACGGATTGTGATTGTTGCGGCGGGCGAAATTCAAACCGTACCGGCCGATTGCCGCGTTTTGAAAGTGACCGAAGTTGGGGATATCTGGCAGTTCGGCAACACTGTTACCGAAACAAAATACAATTCACCGGCGACACCTTGATTGGCATTGCGATCTCATCGGGCATTATCCATGCTTTGAGTATTGGCGGCGTGCACCGCTTCCACGGATTATGTCGTTGCTCAACCCGGTCTGTTCCCGCACTTCTTCCCTTTCAGCAGGGTTGCCACGGTCGACACAGGTCTATCACTGGCCGCGGCATCTGGTACGGCTGAATCGAGTGTCATTCATTGCCTGTCTGGCTCTCTTTCTTTGTGGAGCTACGGTTTTGTTCTGGCCGACGGTGCGAACCCACGAAGCTCTGGTATCGGGAGTTTTGTTGGAAGTGTTTGGCTCCATGGGGCTGATTTCGCTGGGGCTTTTGCACATCACGGTGGCGCGGGAGGTTCGATTCACACGGGATGCCATGATCGTGCGGCAGGCATTTCACAGAGATCTCATTCTTCCCTACTCGACCTATGACCTTGAATGGATGGCGGACAGCACAGCCGGCGGCAATGCTCGCGTTATTGTGTTCGAGCCGCATCGAGGCTGCACCGTATTACGTCCGCCCGTCTGGTTTGCAACAGCACTGGCTGAAATTGCCCGTATTCAGGAGGAGGAAGGCTGGTACGAACCGCGGCTTGACCGGTTCTCATCGCGGACTGAACCCTTTGCCAGCTCTCAGAGTTGACGTCCAATCGAACCCGACAATCGGCCCCGGACAGAATTCTTGGCATCGATCCCGGCCTCGCCAGTACCGGTGTGGGAGTGATCGAGCGGAGGAACGACACTTGGCGTGTTGTTGAGGCACACGAGGTGAGAACATCACCCGGCATGGCGATGCCCAAACGATTAAAACGCATTCATGATCTGGTTGGAGAAACCATACGTGAGTTCAGACCGGGCGTGGTTTCCGTGGAGACGATCTTTTTTGCCGAGAACGTGAAGTCAGCCGTACTGATGGCACACGGGCGGGGTGCCGCAATCCTGGCCGCCTCAGACGCGAATCTGCCCGTCTTTGAGTATTCACCACTGGAAATCAAGCAATCAGTCGTTGGAAAAGGGCGGGCCTCGAAGGATCAGGTCATGCAGATGGTGCGTATGCTGTTGGGACTGGCGGAAAAGCCGATGTCAGACCATCAGGCGGATGCTTTGGCATGTGCCCTCGCTCATGCCTATCGTACGCGGCTCAAGGACGCGATCGAAGAATCAAAAGGTGGTTCATCGGGTGAAGCCGCGCCGGCCAAGGCCTTGTTGGCACAGGCACGTCGCGGACGGCGCAGACGTTAAGACCTCAAACCGCCTCCCTCGAGTTTTGCCTCTGTCAGTTCGAACTCAACACATGGCCTTTACGGATGCCATAGTATCCGCCGAGAGGTTCAGGGCAGACCGTTTTACCGCCCACGTTGGCGCCGCTGTGGCTGGCGCGAGCGTCTTTATGCAGTCCGAAGTGCAGGTGTGGCCAGGACGTTCCGCTTTGTCCGGAGTGCCCGATTACCTGACCGCGTTCGACCTGAGTCATGGGTTCACCGAGGTCGACATCGAACTCCCGTGAACTGAGATGAGCATAGATTGACTGATAACCTCCGCCGTGATCGATCACAACGTAATGGCCGTAGGAGTCGCCGCGGCGATTCGACTGAGCAATTCGTCCCGGTGCTGCGGCGAGAATTGGCGTGCCTTCCGGCATGTTGACGTCAATGCAGTAGAAGTCGTTGGCACTGCGAGTATTGCCGATCGTCTGGTGCGTCCAGGAATCACTCTCAAACCCATAGCCGGTGGCAACATCATGGGAACCTCGAAAGGGAAGGGAGAGTTCAAGCCAGTCCGGCAAATTGGTGGCGTACTCGGATTTCTCGACTGGCAGGGGTGTTTTGTATGCCACGTCCTTCGTTGCATCGGGACTGATAATGAGTGTCGTTTCCCCGCCATGCAACTGTCCACGAGACGTGCGCGGACGTTTTGAGGGATCGGGAAGGATCACGGCCGCGCCCCAGTCCGTTGGGTCGCGCCAGTTGTCGCGGTCACCATTCCAGATCAGGACAGCGTCGTTTGAGCCGGATGCGTGGGAAAACCTGTTGTTCAGATGCATGTCGAAGGCAACGACCTGACCTTCCCTTGCGGTAACACCGAATTCTTCGAGAGGGATTGCAGCTTCGAGAATGTAGCCGTTGTCGGTGCGCGAAGCCGCGACTTCAGATCCTGGAATCCTGTGACCGTCGGGAAGGGCCTCACGATCAAGTGCCCTGAAATTCCAGGCAAAGCCATCCCTGCCATCATTGCCCGGAGATATGACAACCTGATGATAGCCTGGAGGGTAAGCTGTCATGTTTGTGGGGCCGGGAAATCCAATGTAGAGTTCGAGTGAATCGCCCTTCCAGACATCGGTGCCTTCGTATGGATTCAGAAGAGGAGTGGAGTCGGTGACGTCTGCGCCAACGTAGAGATGTGTGTTCGTCCAGAGGACGCGGATGTCGCCCTTGAAATCCTCATCGCTGGCAAAAGGGATGTGGCGCTTTTGCTCAGAGTCTTGTTTGGACAAACGCATACGAACGACCGGCGGGTCGTTCCAGTCGCCGAACTGCCCGTCGATGACAGGTGGTTCTTCAACCATTTCCTGGCCATACACGCGATAGGTCTTTGTGCCCTGACCACCCTCATCGTCGAATGCAACGCAGGTGACCACATTCTCACCCTCGTTGGGCGGGAAAGAGAATGTTTCGTTGTCGAAAACACGGGTTGAAGAGAGTGGTCCGAAGTCGCTTTCCACAGATTCAGCAATGCCGTTGATTCGCCAGGAAACTGTTCCGGCCAGTGGTTCACGGAGATTGTTTCTCACCTCAGCGGTCAGTTCGACGTTTCCGGTGGAACCGTTCCCCCTGATATCGACGCTGAAAGGTTCCTGGTAGCGAATGTCCAGTCCCCAAACCACATTCCCGTCCTGGTTCCGGCGGAGACGTGCAAGACGGAAAGGTTCTGCATGAGATGCGAGTGAGATGTTGAAGCTGTGCCGCACGGTTTTGCCGGCCGGCACTTCGAGTGTTGATGGCAGTCCATTGACTGAGATTCCACTACCTTCCGGTGTGTTTGTGAGAGAGCTCAGGTCCAGTTTCAGCGGGTCGCCGGCGGGATTGCGCACTTCCACCGTAACGGGCCGACTGCGGCCCGGGAGAAGGTTGACGACCGGTGGGTCGAACGTAACTCCGACGAGGCGTTCGCCCGGCGGACCAAGATCGCGAATATAGAGCGGGTCCCGGGCGAGTCTGATCATTGCGTGCTTTCCGGTCGTCGGGGCGTTTTCAACGAACCCTCCGACAATATTTTCAACGCGAAGAGTTGTTTCCGAAGGAAGACGTATGGTAAGATCGTCGCCATCTCCTCGAACCCATGCGGCAGCTGCGATCTCACCACCCGGCAGGCGATAAACCTGAACCTCCGCATCGCCTTCGCGCCCCGGTTCAGCGACTGTATTGGAGGCAAAGCCAAGGAATTCCGCTTCCTTGAGCAGGGTTGTCATCGCGCCATAGGTCCATGCCGAAAGTTTGTCCTTCCGATCATGTGTAACAAGACCCCAATAGCCGTCTGGATTGGTCTCGGAACGATCGTCCTGGAGTTTGAAATGGTAGAACTGGTGAACTCCGCGGGCTTTGGCGAGGAGGTGCTTCTTCACGATCCAGGACGCCTGTTCCTCCTGTGTGACTTCTCTCAGAACGGGACCTGGCCCTGTTGAAAGTCCGGACTCAGTCAGAAGCAGTGGCTTGTCTCCATCACCATAGCGACCCATGATTTCACGGATTTTCTCGATTTCATGTTCCATTTCGCTTTCATTGAAATGATTGCTGTAGTGATGCCACGAGATGGCGTCGCAGTAGTCAGCCGCGCCTTCGCGATAGACGGATTCGATAAAAGAGTAGTCCGGACCGGCCGTGCACATGGCCACGACCATGGAATCGGGGTCCGCTTCCTTGACAGCTTCGTAGGTGGATTTCAGGAGAAGAGCGTAGTCCTTTGCGTTTGGCGCGGGATTCCAGAAAGGGCTGATGTTCGGTTCATTCCAGACCTCGTAGTAATACAGATCATCGGCATAGCGTTTCGCAATGTTGCCGGCGTAGTTGGCGAATGCCGTCCGCTCGTCCGGTGTTGCAGGGGAAGTTGAGTTTTCTGACCATGCTGAGTGGTAGCAAAGGATTGGGTAAGGTTCGATTTCACGCTCCACCATTGACGCAACGACCTGATCCGTCAGCTCCCAGTCCCACACGCCACGTTCAGGCTCGATCACGTGCCACCACATGTCCACGCGGACGCTGCTGGCGCCGAGCTTCTTCGCTCTGTCCAGGTTGATCTGCATTTCGGAAACGGCTTGAGCGCGTGCCTCGCCGCCGCCGACCCAGTGATGGTACGGCGTGATGGCGTTCATTGCAAAGAAACGGCTTTGATCTCCGACGCGCGAAACCTCTGCGGCGGAGTGTTTCCGTGAGGATGCGCAGGAGCCGAGAAGCGCGACGGCGCAAGCAATTGCGATGAGGCGAATCCACAGCGTCATGTCGAAAGTCCCCTTGAGCAAGCGGTTGCGCAGACTGGCAATTCCGACTCCCCGTCGTCCATTGAAAACGAAACCGGATCAGAGGTTTTCTCCTGTTTGCATGGAGAGCCGGGCCTTTTAGCAAGACTCCCAGGGCATCGAGGGGTGTCGGCTTGGGAGCCATATCGGGTTTTGCCGGAACCAGCCGGGCTCTGGTGATGATAGCAATGCGGGACCTTGACGTTGTCACCCGATGGTTGTCGAACTGCTGCTTGAGACCCTCAGGACAATTGACCGACGGTGCCGCGCAATCCCTGACAAATCAGGAGTCGCAACCGATGACAAAGAGGCCAGGGTTCGCTCACATTGTCAACGTGACCGAACTTAATGAGACGAAACACGGTTCGTACCTGCATATTGCCCAGCCGGTGACACTGAAAAGTATGGTTGTGGCTCGCGAGCAGGCTTCGAGCGTCGTTGATGTGGATCTCATTGCGGTAAAACACAAGGATGAGGATATCGCGATTCCCGCGGGATTCCGATGGGCGCCACCCATTGAGACATATGCATGGCAGCATTTCGACGCCCTGCGGGATGTGGAACCGCGCAAACCGCTCC
Source organism: Candidatus Sumerlaeia bacterium (assembly GCA_028284075.1). Classification (GTDB taxonomy): domain Bacteria; phylum Sumerlaeota; class Sumerlaeia; order SLMS01; family JAHLLQ01; genus JAJFLJ01. The sequence continues at coordinate 24,440 of JANQSL010000199.1, forward strand.
CGCGAATTGCGGATATCTTCTCCAGCTTGTACGAGGCGTCTGATGCGGACTACTTCATCATGACAAATGCGGACATCGGGCTGCTGCCATGGTTCTACCTGAGAGTGGCGAATCTGATCCGGGAAGGCTACGATGGCATGGCCATAAACCGGAGAGATCTTCCAAAGGAATACGAGGGTCTGCTTCTCGATGAATCAAGACTGGAACTGATGTTCATGCTGGAGGGACAGCGTCACGGGGGCTTTGACTGCTTCGTCCTGGCACGGAACACTGTTCCAAAACTGGACTTCGGCAATGTCTTCGTCGGCTTCCCTCCCGTTGGCAAAGTCATCAACACTCAGATCGAAAGAAACTGCAGTCGCTATCTCTGGCTGAGAGATGGCGGATTCACGTTTCACCTTGGCAATGATCGGATTTGGCAGGGAAGCACCAGCCCCTATGCCACCGAAAACGAGCGGGAGGGAGCGGGGCGGTACGTGATTCCCGCTTCACGCCTGAAACCTCGCCATCGGACAGACTATCTCAGGCGGGCATGGTCCCGGGCAAAAAGATCTCTTCAAAAGAGAAAATCCTGACCCGGGACCGGGAGTCCGGTCTATTTTTCCTTATCCTTGTCATCATCCGACTCGGACGTGTTTCGGACAGAAACGCGATGCACTTCAAGACGCCGATCAAGTGCCCGCTCGCGAAAAGTCTTCACCTTCTTTTCGATGCTTCCGGCAACTTCCTCGATCTTTTTCGCGGTCTCCTCGTCGCCACCCGCCTTCAGATCTTTTGCAATCTTTTGGAGAGCCTGAACGTCCGCTAAAATCGCGGCGAAACCAAGGTTGGCGTTTTCCTCCGCTGTCTTCTCCGTTTCTTCCGCGTTTTCCTCCACCGCTTTTTCGTCATCGTTCTCACCGCGCATCTCAGCGCGGGTTTCCGAAACGGCTTCCTTCGTGTCCTTCTTGATGTTGGACTCCTTCAGATCCTTTTCGAGCTGCTGGACGATTCCAAGACGACGTTTCTTCTTCGGCTTGGACTCCTGTGCCGGAGCTGTCCCTGCCGCAAAGACGGCGCAGATGAGCGCCAATACGATCAACCGTGCTTTCATGTCCTTATCCGCCTTTTCAATGATATCAAAGCAGGCGATTGACGGGCGGCGCGCAGGAAGTCAAGGGAGTTCAATTACTTGCAAGAGCAGCGTGCTTCTTTCGATGGTGCCGATCAAACGAAAGTAACTCCGAATAACCGGCAGTGTGTTGGGATGTCCCGGACCGGCAGTCGGTCAAAGTGAGTGCCGGCCGACTGAAAAACACCGATTAGAGAAACGGAATTTACCATTTGAATGCACACGCAATGTTCTCACCTTGCTCCACGCTCTCGTATTCCGACGTCTGTTGTGTTCTTCGCGATGGTTCTGCTTCTTCCGTCTCTCCGTTTGTTTGGAAGGAGCAGGTCGAGGGTGAGACGCTATGCGTTTTTCTCGAGGTCTGCGTCAGGCTGCAATTCATAGAAGAAATTTCGGCGTCGTGGCACGTAGCCCGCTTCGGTAACGAGATCCCGCAGAACCTGCTCCGTCATGCGAAAGTTGGCACCGGCGGCTTTTACGACGTTCTCCTCGATCATGATGGAACCCATATCGTCGCAGCCAAAGGACAGACTCACCTGGCCGATGCGGCCACCCTGGGTGACCCAGGATGACTGCAGGTGCCGAATGTTATCGAGGTAAAGGCGTGCGATGGCGGTGGTACGAAGGTAATCCCAGGACCCGACCTCACGCAGATCATGGGTTTGAGCGAGGCGCGTGTTTTCCGGCTGGAATGTCCAGTCGATGAAGGCGGTAAAGCCGTCCGTTTCATCCTGAAGCTCACGGTAGCGGCGGAAGGTTTCAACACGTTCCGCCAGCGTCTCCACATGCCCGAACATCATGGTGGCACTGCTGTGGCCGCCGAGACTGTGCCAGACACGATGGACCTCGAGCCAGCCTTCCGTGTCGACCTTGCCGCGGGTGATTTCATCCCGCACGCGATCGACCAGAATCTCGGCGCCACCTCCGGGGAGGGAATTCAGACCTGCCTCTTTGAGAGCTCTCAGAACCTCGTCGTATGAGAGTTTGTTAATCTTTGAAAACGCGTGAATTTCCGGAGCGCTGAAAGCGTGAAGGTGAATGCCGAATTCTTTCTTTATCCATGACAGCATGTCAGTGTAGAAATCAAGTTTCAGGCGTGGATGCATGCCACCCTGAAGAAGGATCTGACGCCCGCCCAGGTCAATGGTCTCCTGAATCTTTTTCCCGAGCTCCTCCTTCGAGAGAACATACGCCTCGTTGTCGTTCCACTTCCGATAAAAGGCGCAGAAGTCGCAGTCGGCGAGACAGGCGTTCGTGTAGTTGATATTCCGATCAATGATATAGGTAACCAGGCGCCCCGGATTGAGACGTTGACGCATTTTCGTTGCAGCCACGCTTAGCTCTGGAAGCTGAGCGTGTTCAAAAAGGAAAAGTGCGTTTTCGTCTGAGAGACGCTCGCCGCTGACGGTCCGATCAAGAATACCCTGAATCTGTTCCCGGTGTGTATCAGTGGATGTATCCACAACCGCCATTATGTGCCGCCTTGCCTGAAGTTGTGGCTCCGAAGCCACGACCGGCAGAAAAGCATATCCGGTGCCTGACGGCAAGGCGAAGAGGCAGGGTGAAATTCAGGATGCCTCTCGCGCATCGTCGGGGTGTGCAGGCAGGGTGGCTCGTTCAACCCACACCGGCTCCGCCTGGATCAATGTTCGCACGTCTTCCTGGATCACGATGGGCTTGTCCGATGCCGGCAAAACGAAGAACCCATAGACGTTCACACGGTCCCCCTCAGGTCCGGTCTAGTAGGATTTGTCGTCATAGCGAAAGAGGAGGCACTCGGACTGCTCAATCGTTTCCACAACCCTCAGGCCGGCACTGTTCAAGCCGTCACCGTGAAAAATCGCGATGACCGTATAGTGATCGAAGTCGATAAGAGGTAGATCAGCAGGCTCACCACAGGGATCGAGGTGCTCGGTGGAACTCCTCCCGCGATGGTTCTGCCAGACTGATTTCCACTCCTCAGCGTTTGTGATCCGATGCCAGGCTCGTTCCAACACGTGACTGTCCGTGCCGGTGAGTGCAACACACGGCCGGATGGAGTCCGAAAAATCCGATCCGCTGGCGAAAACAGTATACGCGGCAAGGAACAGCGGGGTGACGGCAAAACGGATAATGCTTTTCATGACCCTCTCTCCAAAACTAAAGCCGAAACCGTTTCATGGCATGGGTCATGGCGGCTGTCGAGGACATTCCAGAAAGAGGAGCAGCATCCACGGGTTTACTGAGTTGGCTTTTATGGTCTGACCATCGCGGGAGAGCTTTCGTTTCCCAGGTGATCAACAGCGGTAACGGCAATAACGTCCGGAGGTTCCTTGCCGCTTCCAAGTTTCAAACTCTGTTGCTGTGGTGGTACGATGTCGATCCACCATTTCCCGTGAGTTTGCGCGTAGACGACCCACAATCTCACGTCGTTCAATGAAGGGTGACGCCATGACAGCTCATTGTTGTCAAAACTCACAAGAGGACCTGTGGGCGGACGACTATCGAGCCAGGTTGCAGGAGGCAGCAACGCGGGGGTGTTGTAGTGGCTCTTCTTCATCTGCTTTGATACGCCGAGCTTGTTCTCCATGATGGCGTTCATGGGAAAATGAACTTCGCCATGTGCACCATGCGTTCGGCGCACAATTGCGAGCTGATCGATGACTTCCTGAGCCTCATAATTATTCGCTGAACCCTCACCGAGTCGATAGAGGCCGAGTCCTGCAACGACATGGCGATTCATCGGGTTTTGTTGCGCCCACCATTCGAGAAGCTTGGGGAACTCCTGGCCATCTTTGTCGATGCGCCAGTAGAGCTGGGGCGCGAGCCAGTCGACCCAACCCTCGGTCAGCCACAGACGCGAATCGGCATAGATCTCATTCACGGGGTCCATGCCGACAATGCCCGACGGATGACCCGGCCTCCAAATGCCGAAAGGGCTGATGCCGAACCGCGCGGATGGTCTTGTTTGATGAGTCTTCTCAGCCGCACGACGAACAAAAGTGTTTACGCGTTCACGGCGCCACTCCGCATGGGAAAGCATTCCGCCGCCCGCCTTGAAGCGTTGGTATTCGCCATGGTCGGGAAACTCGATTCCGTTCTGCGGATAGGGATAGAAGTAGTCGTCGAAAACGATGCCGTCGACTTCGTAACGCTGAAGCAGGTCTTCGATGACACGAAGCACATATTGCTGAGCGGCTTCCTTCGTTGGATTGATCCAGAGATACTTTCCGTATTGGACAACGAGTTCCGGATGTTTCCGGGAGACGTGCTTTTCAGAGTACGGCCCGTTGTCCGTTCCCGCTCTAAAGGGATTCACCCATGCATGAAGTTCGAGTCCGCGCGCGTGCGCCTCCCGTACGGCAAACTCCAGAGGATCCCATGGTACGCCGGGTGCGCGACCCTGCTGCCCTGTCAGCCACCTCGACCATGGCTCAATGTCGGATAAATAGAAAGCATCAGCGGCAGGACGCACCTGAAAGAGAACCATGTTCAGGTTCATTTCCTGCGCACGATCGAGAATGGCGATGAGCTCTTCCTGCTGCTGCCGGCTTGGCAAGCCGGGCCGCGACGGCCAGTCGATGTTACTGACGGTCGAGAGCCAGACACCACGATACTCCCGCGAGATGGATGGAATTTCGACGCTGGCCCATGCCCCGGCTGTTAGGGTGATCAGCAGCAGGAGCGTTGAAACAAGTATACGCATAACGTTTTTCCCCAAAAAGTCCGAAAGGGTTATGCGGAGCCGGGACGTTCCGGCAAGCGGTGAGTTTGTTTCCCGGCAGGTTTTATGTGAAAGAAAGGCACGTAGCCACTTCACCGGGAGAATGTATGGTCATGACTCGACCCGCATGGTGTGGCGAAGGACTAGACACAAAAAGCCATGCGGGACGCGAACGCCCACATGGCCGGTACAAGAAGGAGAACGGCTCCCGAGCCTAGTTGAGTTCGAACTTACCCTGATATTCGTAGGAAGCGGGCTCACTGGACTCGCGAGATGCGGACGCCGTTGAGCTCTGATCTTTGTCGAGTTTGTCACCAACAGACTTCACAGCATCCGCCAGGTCGCCAATGGCATCCGCGATAGCCTGGTTCGAGCGGGCAACTTCGCGGGTGGCCTCCGCGATGGCCTGATTCGAACGAGCGACTTCGCGGCTGGCGCCGGCTTCACTGTATTCGGAGTCGCTGGCGTTGCGCTGAGCCGTGAGGTTCAGAGTCAGCAGGCAGGCGACGGCAATGAGTAGCAATGTCGTGTAGGAACGTGCTTCGAGCTTCGGTCCAAACATGGGAAAGCCTCCGTGAGGGTTGTTTCTGTGTGTGCGTGGACCACCTGAAAAGAAGCTTCGCAGGGGAAAACGAGGCGTCAAGTGGGGAGCGGCGGCTGCGGACGGTCTCCTACCGCTTCTTGCGGGCCATCTTCCTGGCCGGACCGGAAACGACGCCGGAGGCCTCGAGGTTGATCATGCGCTCGGTTGCCTCGATAGCCGCCAGTACCTGGTCGGTATGGACGGCTTTCGTGCGCAACCCGTTCTCCCAGGTGATGGTGGTCTGAACGAGGGCATCGCTTTTGCCACCAGGAGGGATATGGACCTCGTAGTCCACGAGACGGGGAATTTCGATGCCGAGTTGAGGGGCGATGGATCGCAGGGCGATCATGAACGCATCGAATCCACCTGTACCGGTGCCCGCAGCCTCGAGCTCATTTCCTCTGTAGGCGACACGAATGACGGCGGAGGGGGAGACTCCGAGAGTGGAACTGATGACGCAGTTGCGTACCTCGAAGGCTTCGCCCTTGGGTGCTTTCAAAACGTCAGCGACGATAAAGGGAAGGTCTTCCTGAGTGACGGCGTGTTTGCGGTCGCCAAGCTCAACAACACGTTCAAGCACGGTGGCTCGCTGCTCTTTTGTGAGCTGAAGATTCAAGGCATCGAGATTGAAGTCGAGGTTGCTGCGACCTGAGAGCTTCCCGAGAGCATAGACACGGTCGCGCCCGAATCGTGCGGGCGACAGGCTGGATTCATAGAGGTTTCCTTTCCGGTCGCCGTCGGCATGAATGCCCGCCGTTTGTGTAAACACGTTTCGACCCACAATCGGTTTGTTGTCGGCGACCCGTTTGCCGCTGAAGACTTCGACAAGTTCGCTGATTGCCTTCAGTTCCTTCTCGTTAATGCGCAGCTTGCGTTTCGAGTGATCCCTTATGGCTGCAACGACTTCCTCCAGCGACGTGTTGCCGGCCCGTTCGCCGAGCCCGTTGACAGTACAGTGAATTCCGTCAATACCCACCTGGGCCGCCATCAATGCGTTGGCGGTTCCCAGACCGTAATCGTTGTGACCATGAAATTCGAACTTCGCGTCAGGATATTCGTGGCGAGGATAACGTGCGAGGATTTCCGACAGAAACTCTCGTACCTGGTCAGGGCTGAGAATGCCAAGGGTGTCGGGAAGGAGAATGCGCTCAAACGGCCACGTTGCATACTCGTCAAGCATCTCATAGACATAGTCACTGGAATGAATCATCCCGCTGGACCAGTCCTCGAGGTAGATGGAAACAGTGACTCCCTTTTTCGTGGCATAGTCGAGTGTGCCACGGATGTCGTTGCGATGTTGCCGGGGAGTCTTGCGCAACTGGCGCTCGCAGTGATTACGGGAGCCTTTAGTCAGCAGATTCATACGCCGGCAGCCAGCCTTGCGAAGCCAGTCGACGGAGGCGTTGCCGTCGACGAAGCCGAGAACCTCAACGCGGTCACCCCAGCCTTTGGAC
>JANQSL010000210.1 GCA_028284075.1 Candidatus Sumerlaeia bacterium
CGTGTGCGGCAGCGTTGGCGTTCATCATCCGACAGCAAGTCCTGAATTCTCTGCTCCGTCAGCTCCCGCCCTTCGGCGAGACAGGCTCTTGCCGTGATCTCCGCATCCAGTTCAATCGCCTCCCGTTCGTCCTGAAAGGCGACGACAAAACGCTCACGGCGGCGGTTCCTGGGCTTGACGGAAGCGATTATGGGCATGGGCGCGGGGTTGAACCTTGCGGCAATCGGTATTGTCTCCGTAACTACGGACCTCCCGCAGGGCAACCGCGGGCGTATCGGATGATTGAATGAAACCCGTTCTGACCCGAAGAACCTGGAGGCAGCTCTATCGGCGGTCACGTTTGTATCTGCCGCTCGTGGTTTTGCTGCTGCTTGCCATGGCGATCTATCTGCCGCTTTCACCGCCATGGCTGACGGGGGCGGTGGAGCGCAAGATTCGGGAGGAGTCGGGACTTCCCATCTCAATCGACCGTGTTCGCGTGCGATTGTGGACGGCCGACGTTCATTTGTTCGGCGTTGAATTGCAGGGAACCGGAGGAGAACTGCCATTCCGCCTCGAAAGCATGCATCTTTCGGGAGCGATGTCAGAACTTCTGGCGGGAGACGGTCATTGGCCTGAAGAGGTTGTTCTTGCCGGTCCGAGCCCCATGCACGTCGTCGTATCGGCCACACAGAAACTGGAACCGGGCGGTCCGCTTCAGACATTGATGAATGCTGTTTCCGGAGTCGGTGCCAATTTGGAGAGCAACCGGGAGAATCACCCTTCGAAAGGATCGCGGAGAAAACAGACACCCCGCATCATCGCCCAAAACGTCATCCTGTCCGTGGAATCCGAACGTGAGGGAGTTCCGGACGGCAGGCTCGACCTGCGGGAAATCGAAATCGCTTCTCGCTCAGGTGCTTCCGAACCTCTTCAGTTTATTTACAGGGGAGTGGTGACATCAGGCGGATCCGAGCGGATCAGCGGAGAGGGCGTTTGGGTTCCGGAAGCAAACCGCCTGGAAGTGCGCTCACGAGCGGACGCCGTCGCCCACACATTGATGGTGCCGCAGCTTGGAGGCTTTGACGTCGATGCGGAAGGAATGAGACTTCAAATCTCGGCAACACACCAGGAGGATGGCGACTATGAGGTCGTCGTTCGTGCAGGCGCTGATCGTTTCTCCGTCGAGGAGACGCGCTTGAATGGAGAGCGCTGGACAGATGAGGAATTGCATTTTCGGGTGCGTGCGGAATACGACCCGGTGTTACAAGCATTCAAAGACATTTCGGCGCGTCTGGATTCGTCTCAGATCGACATGCGACTCTCGGGGAGTGTTGAGGCAAAAGATGATCTTGAGTCCGATTTGCGCCTGGAGGTCGTACAGGTCCCACCGCTGACGTTTGCAATCCTTCGGCGTGCCGCACGGGGGGAGGGATTCGATGTCGATGAAACGACATCTCCGAGTCTGACACTGGATCTTGTCGCAACGGGACCACTGAAAAAAACGGATCTGTTGCGTATTGATGGGGGAATCGAGGCTCGCGACTGGCGGATCGTGGCTCCCGATGTTCCGAGCCCGATCGATGTTCGCCATTTGCGCGGACGAATCGAAGACAATGTTCTCAATCTCTCTGTAATGGACATTGGCTGCGGAGAAATGAACCTGACGGGAAGTCTTCATGGCCGCATTCCTTCGCGAAACAGAGGAACAGAACCGTTTGAAACCCGGATTTCCATCGATGCACCGGCTCAAGAGGTCATCAAGACACTTCGATCATTCGATGTGTCCACCTCTCCCGTGATCGACATTCGAACGAATATCTCGTTTCGTGTCGAAGGTACCATGCCCGTGGAGATGACTCCGGACGGGATTCGCATTCTTGTGCGGGAACAATCGGCCTCCTGGGATGCGAACATCGCTTGGACGGAAGGCAGTCTGCAAATTGAGAATCTGGCGGATCCCGTGGGATTCACGCCTGGTCGTTTATCCGCCTCACCTCTTGCCGCCCGCCTCAGCGGACTGCGCCTGAAATGGGCCGATGTTGTCGCCGATATTGAAGGAACGGCGTTGTCTGAAGATGGATCAATACTTGCCGGTTTCCCCCTTGTGAAAATGAGAGCCGCTTGTGAGTCGCCCGTTCCATCCATGATGCGCCTTGTTTCACACTACGTTCATTTGCCGTTTCCCGCGGATCGTTTTGGAGGAACGGCACGTTTCAATCTGCAGACAACGACGCCACTCAATGACATTGCATCGTCCCTCTGGAACGCGTCTCTGGAATTTGAAAGTGCCAGCGGCCACTTTGACGTTCCCTACTCAGAAGTACGTGTCACGAACCTTGATGCGCGCATCGATGCCACATCCTCGCGTTTGGATGTCTCACGGTTTTCAGCAATCATTCAGGATGAAGCAACCGTCGAAGGCAGCGCTTCCATTGCGAAGGATGGTGTCATTGCAAACGTCGAGATCGCTTCGCCGCTTCATGTGGTGCCGGATGTTTTGCCGAAGGAGTTGAAGGATTTTGTGATCGACGGCACCGGTGCCGCGACGGCTGAAGTTCGGCTGAAACCGTTAACGGCTCTCCCGGAAGGACGTGATATTTACTCGCAATACGTTGCGCATCTTTCGAACATCGATGGTCCGGTTATTGGCGTTCGCAACAGTGCTCCGCTGCAGCTCTCCATCGACGGCAGAATACGTCCGGGGGATGTCGCGGTTTTCTTTCACCGTGATTTCCCTCATCCCATTACCAACATCCGTGGCAATATCACCGCTGACGAAAGCGGATTTCAATTTCAAAAAGCCCGTGCCTCCTTTGGAGAGGCCGACGATGTGGAGGTGACCGGTTGGGTGACGCTCGGTCATGTCGGCACGCCGCGAATCGAATTTACGGCGGAAGCACCGGAGCTCGATATCAACGAGTGGCTGCACGGATGGGGATCGATGCCCTGGTCTGAAAATCCCTTCGTTCGTCCACCGCGTCCCCGCGGTCCGAACGAACAGCGCAAGCTGGTGGAGATTGCAGGAAACGTGAAGCTTGGCCACACGGAATTTTTGTCCGTTCGAGCTGAAAACACGGACGTTGATCTGCGTTTTGAGTCCTGGCGCGGACGTGAAAACACGTTGGACGCGACGCTGCACGACGCGGACACCTACGATGGACAGGTGCGGGGAACGGCGCGCGTTGTGTTTCCACGAACGCATGATCGTCTCTCAAGTTTCACCACAAAGCTTGATGCGAGTGATGTTCGGATGCAGCCGTTCATGACGGACCTGAGAAAGAAACCGTCGGAATTCAACGGCCGCTTTACGGGATCGGCGGAGTTCGGAGGCGAAATCGGCGACTACTCCACATGGGCGGGAGACGGCGTCTTTCGAGTGCAAAACAGTGGTTTCATCGGGCGACAGACGTTCAACCGTCTTGCGGTCGCTTTGAATCTTGGGGATCGAGAGAATCTCTCTGCCACGGAAATCAACGGAACGGCATCCCTTGAGGATGAAGTCATTACCTTTCCTGACATGGTTGTGGAGAGCGAGGACATTCAGATGTTGTCGCCAGGGACGGTGAATATCATGACCGGACAGATCGATTTCGATCTGGCGGTCAATGTTTTGGATGCCGCTATCGACCCCATTCCTTTTTTATCCACTGTGAATCGCGTGTTCAACGAATTGAAAAACCGTATTGTACGTTTTCGGGTTCATGGGAAAATTTCGGAACCGGAGATCACAACGCAGACGCTGAACATGGATCGTGAGTCCTTTTTCCAGACGGGACGAAGAGCGCTCGAGGGAACCTCGGAACGATTGAAGCGCGTCGAGCAGAGGCTTGGCATTTCCCGCGATGACAGCACGGAAATGCGGGATCAGCCATGAGCTGGCTTGAAGAGACGAAAACCGGGCTGGAACGGCTGCACAGAGGAAGCATGCACCGGACACTGCGAGTCTTCCGGAAGACTGATGGTGTCTCGGTTGAAGTCGATGATCATTGCCTGATGAATCTTTCCGGAAACGACTACCTGGGTTTGTCGCAGGAGCCGGAAGTCATGGAAACCGCGATCGAAGCGTTGCATCGGTGGGGAGCCGGGACCGGTGCATCCCGTTTGATTACGGGCACGAATCGACTGCATGCAGAGCTCGAGGAAGAATTTGCCGATTTCAAGGGTTCGTCTTCGGCGCTCGTGTTTCCGACAGGTTATCAGGCAAGCCTCGGTGTTGTGACCTCACTGGCGTCCTCCGACGATGTCGTGTTTGTTGACCGGCTTGCGCATTCCTGTCTTGTGGACGGCGCACGCCTGTCCGGTGCGAAGCTGCGTGTATTTCCTCATAGCAATGTCGAGCGACTGGATGAATTGCTGAGATCATCGAAGTCCTTCCGCCGACGCCTCATTCTGGCGGATGGTGTTTACAGCATGGACGGGGACATTGCGCCGTTGCCGGAACTATTGTCTCTCGCCGATCGATACGACGCCATTGTTGTTCTTGACGATGCCCATGCCACGGGCGTGATCGGGAAAACCGGTCGCGGGACAGCCGAACATTTCGAAGTCAACCCGCGCGAGCACGAAGAGCGTCTTGTCATCATCGCCACAATGAGCAAGGCGCTTGGATCCCAGGGCGGTGCCGCGTTGTGTGCCCCGGTTGTGCGAGACTGGCTTGTGAACAAAGCACGCACCTTTATTTACACGACGGCGCTTGCTCCCGCACAGACGGCGTCGGCTTTGGCCGGGCTTCGTGTACTCGAGCGCGAGCCCGAGAGGGTTCAGAAGTTGCAGCGGCTCGCGGCGACTGCATGCATCCGCCTTCAACAGGCGGGGCTCGATACAATGCGAAGCGAGACAGCGATCATACCGGTTCGCACCGGCACTCCGGATGATGCATTGGCCGCCTCGCGCACATTGCAGGATCGTGGTTTTCTTGCACTTCCGATTCGCCCGCCGACAGTGCCGCGTGGCACGAGCCGCCTGCGCCTTTCCATCTCCGCCTCGTTGACCGAGCAAACTCTTCAGAACGCTCTTGATTCAATTGCGCAAGTTTGTCAGCCACATCCTGTGGAAGGTGGGAGGTCATGAATCGGGCAAGGCTGTTTTGTGTGGGATGTTTTTTCTTTCTCGCTTCCTGCAGTGGCGACGAGGCGCTTGAGCAGGAAGCGCGTTACTATGGGCGAACTCCTTCGGAGTGGAGCTACGTCCTGTGGGTGGATGAAAATGAGGGCGCTCGAACAGCACTGGACGATCTGCTCTCTCACGGTCCGGAAGCTGCCCATGCAATCGTGGAGATAGATGCGCACCGCGCTCGATTCGGACGCCAGCCGATGGGAGCGGAGGCTTTTCGGCTGGGTTCCAAAGCGATTCCGGTTTTCGAGGAAGCTCTTCGTTCCAATGACCGCGCACACATGATTGCCGGAGCGGTCGCTCTCTCCTGGTATGGTGCCGATGCCATCGAGGCGGCGGAGGAACTCGCCAGTGCCGTTGCTGTTGGTGTCGCTGAGTCTGAGGACGAGTTGATTCTCTTTGCAACGCAGGCACTGGCGTCGATGGGGCCGGAAGCGGGAGATACAGTGAGAGGACTTGCTTCTGACAATGCAACCCGCAAACGAGGTCTCGAAATTTATCGAGGGTGGGACATCCTAACATGGGCTTATTTGGACGATCTCATGACAAGCGACAACGAGGAACTGGCTGCTGATGCCGCCAACCTGCTTGCCGATTTGAAGGCGGCGCGGTTTGAACGGGAGAGGGTGGACACGGAAGTGCGTGCCCACACACAGCCCGTCCTTCTGGACCTTCCGGTTCGCGAAGCAATCAGGATCAGCGATGAAAATCTGCGGGATCTGGGACTGGCCGGACTCAGCGCGAGGCAAACACTCGAAAAGCTTCTCCGCCTCTTGCATACGAGTCGTGACCCGCGCATCAGACGTCTTTCCGCAGGCATTTTGAGCAACTACGAGAGACTTGCGGAACCCGCTTTGCCGGATCTGATCAAGATGCTTCGGGCGGAGGATCGTCACACGCGCCGTGTGGCTATGGGGACAATTTCCGCAATCGGTCCCGTTGCTGCTCCGGCTGTTCCTGAGCTGCTTTCAATACTTGAGCGCGACGAGCAGGTGGAGCGACTGAGTGCCGCATGGGCCTTGGGCCAGATTGGCTCCGCGTCAGAACCCGCATGGCCGTTTCTGCTGCGCCTCTGGGAACAAAGGGATCCCGATTCGCAACTGCCTCTTGAATCGGGCGTGGATCGAATGTGGGCCGCTTCCACAGCCATGGCGAACATTGACTCGAAACGTGCGATTGAAGATCTTTCGAGGGATCTCGATGACCCTCGCTGGATTGTGCGGCGTGCGATTGTGGAGGTGTTTTTGATCGCGGGACCACAGGGTTATGTGGCGCTTGCCGAAGCTCTTGAGGATACACGGCCCCGGGTCCGCCGCTCTGCCGGTTTGGCACTGATGCGCCTTGCCGGTGAGGACCTTGACGCACTCGAGATTCTGGCCCGCAGTTCCAACGACGATCCGTTGCTCAGACCTCTCGTTCGGGAGGCGCGGGAACGCACAGGCATTGTTGCCGGCAGTCTTGTGACTACTTTTTGATGTGCTCCTTGAGGAGGGGGAGCAGGACCTCTGATTCCTCTTCCGTGCAGCGATATGAACCTTCACCCGTGAAATGCAGGGTGGTGTATCGAACGTCGCCCTGGGACTGGATCTCGATGCGCGTGATGAGTTCCAGGTTAATCAGCTGAGTCGGGGAGATGCGTACAAAATGCATGGACGACCGGGTCCTCCGAACTGTGAGTTGACCAACACAAATCAAAAATGGAACAGATCACCGTGTGTGGCAACGCTTTCTTCCTTTCGAATCCGTTGGCCGCTGACCTCAGGGAGGATTCCATGACCGTTGATCCCGGCAATTGCACCGTCGAGGAGCTTGCGCGGCGCCGCCAGCAGGGCGAGGCGCCGGCGGTTCTCGACGTCCGAAACGACGAGGAGCTCGCACTGGCCTCGATTGGTGATGTTATTCACATTCCCATGCCGGAGGTTCCGGAGCGAATCGCCGAGCTGGATTCCTGGCGCGACCAGGAGCTGGTGATCATGTGTCATCACGGAATGCGGTCGATGCGTGTTGCCACGTGGCTCTGCGAAAACGGTTTTTCCAATATTCGCAACCTTCAGGGCGGGATTCACGCGTGGTCACTGCAGGTCGACGACACCGTGCCCGTCTACGAATAATCACGTAGTCGTTCCATGCCGATGATTCCTGATCAAACCATCTACGCGATTACGGACCGGCGGCTGTCGGGATTTTCAAACAGGCGCCAGGTC
>JANQSL010000213.1 GCA_028284075.1 Candidatus Sumerlaeia bacterium
TGTCCGTCTCCAGTTCGAAGAGCGTGTCGCCCTTCGCCACATATTGGCCACTTTCCACCATCCAGGCGGAAAGAACGCCTTCGGTCACAGATTCACCAACACTGGGCACTTCGACATCGACGACCATAGAGAACGCTTTCGTTCGAGAGTTTGGATTATCCCACAAGAACCACTTCGCGAACGGGCGACGGAGACAACGCCGCTGCAACGATCTCCGCCTGCTCGCGTTTGTGAATACCGAGTGAACCCACCGCAGGGCTTGCCGCCGCCGCGCGGCCCACGTAGGTGAAGTCCAGACCGAGCCGTTCCTTGAGCACGGGACTGACAAACCCCCACGCTCCCCGGTTTTTCGGCTCTTCCTGGCACCACACGAATTCCTTCGCGTTCGGATATCGGTTCAGCACCGTTTTGATATCGCCATCCTCGAACGGATAGATTTGTTCGAGGCGAATCAGTGCAATATTGTCGATACCTTCATCGCTGCGATGTTCATAAAGATCGTAGAACACTTTGCCGCTGGACATAACCACCCGCTTTACTTTTTCGGCAGCGACCTCCTGGTCATCGAGGACCTCGGCGAAGTGACCGCCGGTCATCTCCTCAAGGCGGGATACTGCATGGGGATGGCGCAGAAGGCTCTTCGGTGTCATGAGAACCAGCGGCTTGCGGAAATCCCGGCGAACCTGGCGGCGAAGACAGTGAAACAACTGGGCGGGTGTTGTCAGGTTGCAGACCTGGATATTCTCCTCCGCACAGAGAGAAAGAAACCGATCAAGCCAGGCATTTGAATGTTCCGGTCCCTGACCTTCGTATCCATGAGGCAGAAGGAGAACAATTCCGCTCACACGATCCCACTTCGATTCGCTGGAGGCGATGAATTGATCAATGATCACCTGAGCGCCGTTGCAGAAGTCACCGAACTGCGCTTCCCAACAAATCAACATGTCGGGATTTTCAAGCGAGTAACCGTAATCGAATCCAAGCACCGACGCTTCTGAAAGGGCACTGTCGTAGGCGCAGAATCGCGCCTGCCCGTCGCGGATGAACTGGAGTGGCATGTACTTTTCGCCACCACCCATGTCCCACACGAAGGCATGACGGTGGCTGAAGGTGCCCCGGCGGCTGTCCTGGCCGGAAAGCCGGACTGGTGTTCCCTCGGCAAGGAGCGAACCGATGGCGAGACCCTCCGCCGTTCCCCAGTCCAGGCCTTTGCCGGATTTGATGATATCGACACGCTTCTTCATGAGGCGCTCGATTGTTCGGTGAAGCTTGAAGTTTTTGGGGTAACGCGTCCAGGCGTCCGCAACTTCCAGCAACAGCTTTTTTGGAGCCGCCGTCTTGACGTCCTTCGACGAATAACGCCGTTTCATTCCCGCCCATTCCGCCTGGAAGGCCCTGGTCGGTGGCTTGATGCTTTCCTTCTTTGCCCGCTCCTGTGCGTCCTCGAGCTGGCGGTCCTGTTCTTTTGCAATGTCCTCGAGTTGTTCCTCCGTGACGACGCCATCGTGGATGAGCTTGTCGGAGTAGAGCTCCAGAACGTTGTTCTTGCTGCGAATGACCTCATACAATTTGGGTTGTGTGAAGCTCGGCTCGTCACCCTCGTTGTGTCCGTGTCGACGGTAGCAGTACATGTCGATCACGACGTCCTTCTTGAACTTCTGACGGAATTCGACGGCCATCTCGGCTACTCGAATGACCGCTTCCGGATCGTCTCCGTTCACATGGAAGATGGGTGCCTGAATCATCTTCGCCACATCGGTGCAATAGTCGCCCGAGCGTGCATCTTCCGGCAGTGTCGTGAAACCGATCTGGTTGTTGATGATGACATGGATGGTTCCACCCACCCGGTAGCCCGCAAGCTGGGAAAGGTTCAGAGTTTCCGCAACAATGCCCTGTCCTGCATAGGCCGCATCTCCGTGAATGAGAAGAGGCATGACGTGGGAGCGCGTTTCCGTGTCGCCATAGGTTCGCTGTTTTGCCCGAACACGGCCGAGCACCACCGGATCGACCGCTTCCAAATGGCTTGGGTTGGATGTCAGTGACACATGCACCTTGTGGCCGTGATACGTCATCCAGTCTGTCGAGGCACCCTTGTGATACTTCACATCGCCGTCGCCCATGATGTCGCCGGGCTGATAGTTATCCTCGAATTCGGAGAAGATCTCCTCGTAGGACTTCTGAATGATGTTCGCCAGCACGTTCAGGCGGCCGCGATGAGCCATGCCCATGACGATCTCGTCAATGCCCTCGAGGGGCGACTTTTCGATAATCGTGTCCAGAAGCGGAATGAGTGTCTCCGCGCCTTCAAGGGAGAAACGCTTCTGACCGACGTAGTTTGTGTGCAGAAATTTCTCGAACGCGAACGACTTCCTCAGCAGGCGTAAAACCCTGATTTTCTGGCCCCCGGGGATTTCCCACTGATTCAGAGTCGGCTCCATTTTGTTTTGGAGCCAGCGGCGCTGCTTTGTGTCCTGAATATCCATGTATTCCACGCCGACGGAACCACAGTAGGTTTCTTTCAACGCATCAATGATTTCCCTCAGCGTCAGGTCCTCGTCGCCCCACGGAAAGTGATCCGCGTTGAACATCATGTCCAGCATGTCTTCATTGAGATCGAAGGCGGACAGTTCGAGTTGTTCATGGCGATCCCGGCGCCTGCCGAGCGGATCGATTTTCGCCATCAGGTGGCCGATATCACGGTAGTGGTAGATCAGGGAGTCGACACGGGACTGCAGGCGTTCAAGGCGCGACTGCGCCAGAGCCCACTCACCGTTTTCGTACTCCTTGCCGCCTTCGGCATGACCGTTCGAGCCGGCGGAAGGCCGTGTCAGCCCCAGGTCGAATCCCTGAAAAAAGGCGCGCCATCTTTCGTCGACGGAATCCGGGTTCCGCTTGTAGTCCTCATAAAGGGTTTCGATGTATTCCGGTTCCCAGGAATTGACCGAACCCTCGAGGTCGTGCGAACTCGTCATGTCAGTGCCACCTCCGTGGCGACGCCTGCAGACCCTTAGTTACGGGCAAGCTGGCGCAGAACGAACTGAAGAATTCCGCCATTGGCGTAGTACTCCACCTCGTTCGGAGTATCGATCCGAACAAGTGCCTCAAACGTCTTTCCGCTCCCGCCTTCGCTCTTCGCCTCAACCGTAACCGTCATGCGGGGTTCGATACCGTCTTTCAAACCTCGCACGGTGACGACTTCCTCTCCGGTCAGTTCCAGCTTGTCAACTGAGTCGCCGTCACTGAACTGCAGCGGGAGCACACCCATGCCCACCAGGTTGCTACGGTGGATGCGCTCAAAGCTTTCAGCGATGACGGCCCGGATGCCAAGAAGGCGCGTGCCTTTCGCCGCCCAGTCGCGAGACGACCCGGAACCGTATTCCTTCCCTGCAAACACCACGAGAGGGACACCCTCGGTACCGTACTTCATTGCTGCGTCGTAGATTGCAAGCTGTTCGCCATCCGGAAGATGTCTTGTGTATCCACCTTCGACGCCAGGCACCATTCTGTTGCGGATGCGGATGTTCGCAAACGTGCCGCGCATCATTACCTCGTGATTGCCGCGCCGCGAGCCGTAAGAGTTGAAGTCCTTCGGATCCACTCCGTTTTTCTTCAGATACTCTGCCGCAGGGCTGTTCTTTGCAATGGAACCGGCGGGGGAGATATGATCCGTTGTCACGGAATCTCCAAGAACTGCAACAACGCGAGCATTCTCGATATCCGTCACGCCTTCGGCGTTCATTCCCATTCCTTCAAAAAAGGGAGGAAGGCGCACATAAGTTGACGACGGGTTCCAGGAATAAATCTGACCTTCGCCCGCGGGCAGTTCACGCCAGCGATCGTCGCCCTCGAAAACGTTGCTATACTGGTTGCTGAACATTTCGCTGCGAACGGACTTGCGAATGGTTTCCTGTACTTCCTCCGGTGTCGGCCAGATGTCCTTCAGATAGACCGGTCTGCCATCACCGTCCTCACCCAGGGGATCGCTCTGCAAATCGACATCCATTGTGCCGGCAAGCGCATAAGCCACCACAAGCGGCGGCGAGGCGAGATAGTTGGCCTTCACATCGGGACTGATGCGTCCCTCGAAGTTGCGATTACCGGAGAGCACCGATGTCGCCACCAGGTTGTTCTTGTTGATGGCCTCGGAAATGGGGCCGGGAAGGGGTCCGCTGTTGCCGATGCACGTTGTGCAACCGTAGCCCACCAAATTGAATCCGAGCGCGTTCAGGTCCTCCGTCAGGCCGGCCTCGTCCAGGTAGTCGGTGACCACCTTTGACCCCGGCGCGAGGCTCGTTTTGACCCATGCTTTGCGGGTCAGGCCCTTTTCGCGCGCCTTGCGAGCCACCAAGCCCGCGGCCACCATGACCGAGGGATTCGACGTGTTGGTGCAGCTTGTGATTGCCGCAATCACCACATTGCCATGGCCGATTTCGAAGGATGAACCGTTTTGCACGGCGACCTTTTTCGAATGATCCTCTTTGTCGGCAACGAATTCTCCGAGCGTTTTTTTCCAGGCGTCCCGGGACTTCGAAAGCTCGATGCGGTCTTGCGGACGTTTGGGGCCGGCAAGGCTTGGGACAATCGTCGAAAGGTCCAGCCTGATCACGTCGGTATAACGTGCGGGACTGTCTCCGGTTTGCCGGAACATGCCCTGAGCTCTGCAATAGGCCTCAACGAGCTTGATCTGCTGTTCGCTGCGGCCAGTGAGATGCAAATATTCGAGAGTCCTGTCGTCGATCGGGAAGATCGCCGCGGTCGAGCCGAACTCCGGTGACATATTGGAAATCGTCGAGCGGTCCGCCACCGGGAGATCGTCGAGGCCATCGCCAAAAAACTCGACGATTTTGCCGACCACGCCATGTTTGCGGAGGATGTTTGTCACCGTCAGCACAAGGTCCGTTGCGGTGGCCCCCGCGGGAAGCCTGCCTGCCAGCTCGAAGCCAACGACCTGAGGGATAAGCATCGAGATGGGCTGACCAAGCATCGCCGCCTCCGCCTCAATGCCGCCGACCCCCCAACCGAGCACGCCCAGCGCGTTCACCATTGTCGTGTGAGAGTCCGTCCCGACAAGTGTGTCCGGATAGGCGATCGTGCCGCCGTTTTCTTCCCGCGTCATGACCGACCCGGCCAGGTACTCCACGTTCACCTGATGGCAAATCCCGGTACCCGGTGGAACCACACGGAAGTTGTCGAAGGCTTTTTGCCCCCAACGCAAAAACTCATATCGTTCGACGTTGCGCTCGTATTCCTTTTCGACGTTCAGAAGGAAAGCCGCTTCAGTACCGAACTGATCGACCTGCACCGAGTGGTCGATTACCAGGTCGACCGGCTGGGTCGGGTTGATTTTCTCCGGGTCGCCACCCAATTCCTTCAGTGCGTCGCGCATTGCCGCCAGGTCGACGACCGCCGGGACGCCGGTGAAGTCCTGGAGCAACACGCGGCTGACCGTGAAGGCAATTTCCTTGTCAGGGGCCGCTTTGGGGTCCCAGTTCACCATTGCTTCCACGTCACCCTTCGAGACCTTTACGCCGTCCTCATAGCGCAACAGATTTTCCAGCAGGACTTTCAGTGAGAAGGGAAGAGATTCCACCGGTCCAACGCCGGTCTTTGCAAGAGCCGGCAGCGAGAAGTAATCGTAGGCTTTTCCGTCCACATCGAGGGACGAATGAACACTGAAACTGTCTTTGCTCATTGGGGGTCCAAGTCGAGGAGTGTGAATAATGCAAGAGGGACGACTGCCGTCGCCCCTTCAGTGGCCAAGAGCCCTATGCGCGCCCCGGGTCCCCGCGCAACGGGAGATTCACTCGCCCTATGCGCAAGGCTGCTACCGCAAGGCAGTTGCATGTATACTCCCGCGCTGAGAATTACGAGTGGGAGTCGTGCGATCCTGTCCGGGGAAAGCTGCCCCGTCGGCTCGTAATTTGGATGTCCGGCGGACTATTACCGTACACTAAGGTACTTTTCGGCAGACGATGATGAGTACCACCAGCAGCCACGTCAGGCTTGCGAGTGCCATTAGGCATTGGACAACCATGGTTTCTCCTGAATTTCGTGGGGTTTTACTCCGGCCTTGCAGGGGTTCATATGATCCCTTAAAAATGCCCGGGGCGCTATGCGCACCTCCGGTCCCCGCGCAACGGGAAACAAGGCTCGGGAGATTGGGATTCAGGGAAACCAAAGGACCTGGAGTGAGACACGGTGAGTCTCATGTCTCATTCCGCCCGCTGTAGAGAAATCGGTGGCAGATAGAGCTCGGGTCCGGCGGTGCGCTTCCACCAGTTGCCCGTTTCGGCGCGTTCTTCCGGTGCTGTGAACTCATAGTTGTAAACGAGAGCCCGAATGTAACGCGGGGGCCTGCCGTTGAAGGGGTCTTTTTCGAACAGGGCCAAAACCGGCTCGCTGCCTTCGAGCAACCGAACACAGAGGTTGATGAACCATGGATTTGATCGGGCATTGCTGAGGGCGGCGAACCACATTTGCCAGTCCAGGCGTGGCTGGTGCGGTGCCACCTGCTGCGGGAGGTCACCGGGCTTGCCGGGTTTCCAGCGGAATTCGTAGTCCTCCCAGGCGCTTCCGTCCATGGAACCCTGGATAATGATCTCGGGCCGCTCGAGCGTCATGCTGCGGAACAGGCCGTAACCGTTGAATGTGCGGAGCGGCGAAATTGCGCGAACAGCAGCCTGGCCGGGGGCGGGAAGGCTTTGATAGCCGAAGAGCTCCCGCCAGCCTTGAATGATCGTGAAAAAGACAGCGACAGCAAGGCAGAGAGCCACGGCAATTCGGCGTGATCCATGACAGCGCCGCCTTGTTCGCGGGGATGAAATTCGGCTTCGCAGACGCTCCGGAATCAGACTGAGCCACGCCTGATCATCGAATAGCAGTACGCACAGAACGATTACCAGCAGGTTGAAGAACGTATAGTTTCCCGTCAGTGAAATCAATATCATGAGCAAAACGAAACCAGCTCCCGCCATGAATCGAATGCGTCTTGGCGCGAAGACAAGAAAGGGCAGGCCGATCTCGATCAGATACATGGCAATGCAGGATGCCTTTTGAAACCACTCCGGTAAATGATGCGCGTACCATGAGAGAGGGTTTGGAATCGGCTGTGTCTGGTAGTGCACCATGAGGGCCGTCAAGTTGCGCCACGCGCCGTTCGAGTCCCAGGTGAGCTTGGTGGCTCCGGAGAGAAACATGAGTTTCGCCAGCAAAATCCACATCAGCCAGAGAGCGGGGAGAAACACGGGTTTCTCGCGTCCCGGGCGGAGGACAAGGCGCAGGGGTGTCAGGAAGATCGCCAGGAATCCGGTTTCGATCAGCAGGGAGTCCCATTGAAACGAATAGAATGTTTGTCCGGCCACCACGACTGACAGGTACGTTGCCCACAGCAGGAGCAGCATTGGCAGTTCCAGGATTCCCGCCAGTAACAGAAGCGACGCCAGAATTCCCGTTACCACGAGCATCTGCAGAAATCCGAAGGTGGGAGAGGCCCACATCAGGCCGGGTGTTTGCAGCCAGCCCTTTGAACCAGGTCCTTCACGGACATGTTGAAAATATTCCTCGACCGGAAGAACTCCGTTCGAACCAAACAGACCCTCCATTTGCACGCCATAGGAAGCAAAGGCGATGAGCCAGACGACGGCGAGGAAGCGCAAAAAAAGGAAGCGCGAAACATTCCATGTCGAGCCTTCAAAGTCCCGGCCCCACACCACTCGGGTTCCGTGCCATGCGAGCGTTCGGTTCTTCGCGACCCAACGGTAGACGTCTTCGGTGGTGGCACGCAGTCCGGGAACGGAGCGATAAAGCGATCGCATCCACCGCCAGCCCGGCACGGTTGCCAGAAGATTGAAGACAGCTTCGGCGTTCTTTGTGCGTATACCATCCACCGGGAGCCACTGCACGCCTTGCCGGCACTCCTCGACGTTCAGTTCCTGATGGTCTTCAATGGCTTCCTGGTATGGTCGATACTCGACAGAGTCTCCCGTCATACCGCGCCAGCGCCGGACCCACCATTTACAGAATCCGCAGTCGCCGTCGAAAACGAGAAGAGGTTTGGGAGTGTGTCCGGCCATGTTTGTAACAGCCAACCTCCTTATCGGCCCGGCCTGGCAGGATCCGTCGACATCATCGACTTTTGGTGACGGCAATTCGCTTGTGCCTGTTTCAGGATTGAATCAACTGATTATACATGGCAAGGCATTCGGACACATGACGGTCGACTTCTCCATACGAGGCAAAACGATGCAAGGCATGGCGTTTCTCGCTCTGATGCTCGTTTTCCGCGCATTCCTCCCGGCGGAGCCGAACGTGTCCGTTCGGAGCCTTGGGATTGAGGCACGCAGGAACGCAGCCGTGCGTGACACCAATATACGGCAAATTGCGGAGATTCTCTCCGCACTCTCTGAAGAAGAGGCCCGCACGCGACAGAACGAGTTTCAGGAGGCTCTTCTTGAAGTTTGTGGTCCCAGCGTTTTTTCGACCCTTTCAAGAGAAACAATCGAAGCTGTGGACGATGCCTGTGAAAAATTTTTAGGTACGGAAACCGCCACGGGTTTTACCGGCTGGGATCGCCTTGCTTATGCCTATGGCTTTTTCAACCATGACACGTCAGTGGAGGAAATTGAGCGTATTGCGAGGCACTGGCAATCATTGACTCCGGAGGAGCGGCGTCCGCTCTACCCAAACTCCGTTCATGTTATCGACGCCGTAACCCGGCCTCTTTCCACGACGGGTCTTTCCACTCCCGAGGAAACAGCTCGCGCCCTGGCTGTCGCATTGCCGCTCATGGTTGAAATGCTCACACGGTCCCCCTCGCCAGGAACGGCCTTTCATGAACCGAGTCACGTTGCCCTGGTCCTGGGTCCCATTCATCGGCGTTGGAGCGACGATGCCTTTTGTGGGCCCGTGGTCCTGAAGCACCTCGGCACAAGGGAAGACCTTGCCGCAATGATGGCGAGCCGCCTGAGCGGATCAATTCCACGTGAGAGTCTCGACGCCACGGCGCTTGGGTTTTATGGCTATACGGGCCGCTATCTGTGTCATGCACTCGCTCGACTTAACGCACGCGAGCATGTTCCCGCGATTCGCCGCACTCTCGAAATCCATGGAGAAGACAGCCGCCTCGGACCTTATGCGATACGAGCGCTGCTGACACTCGGCGATGAAAACGAGCGACTGAAGATCGAAAGTGCGGATTCACTCTCGGCTGATGGGGCCCGGATGCTGGAATGGATTGCGCGAAATGCAGAATCGGAGGCTCGAGCCTGGGCGGAATCGCGACTGAGTTTCTCCGGATCCGCAGGCGAATCGGAGTGACGGTGCTGTAACAGTCCTTGCCCACCACACCCGATCCTGCAATCCCGCCAAACAGAGAAATCCAGTTTGAATACAATACCCCGGGAGGTTGTTACAATGACGTCTGTCATGCTTCGCCGTTTACGGACTGTCCTGCTGCTTTGCTCAGTCTTCCTGTTCACCATCGCACGGGCGGAGGGTGTTGCATTCACGCGCATCGATCCATCCGATCCGGAGCGCCCTTTCCTTCGTGGTGTGTGGATCGCGACATGGGGAGATGGAATGCTTTCGCCCGAGCAGTGCGACGCGTTTGTTGCCGGGGTGCGAAAGGCGAATCTCAATGCCATCTTTCCCGAAGTGCGAAAGGTTGGCGACGCGTACTACCTGAGAGGCTTTGAACCCCGTGCATCCAACATCAAGGGGCCGGACGACTGGGATCCGTTGCAATATCTGATCGATCTTTGTCACGACACCTCCGGCGGCAAACAGTACATCGAGGTTCACGCATGGCTTGTCACGATGCGAATGTGGAAGGAGAGCCTCGGCGAGCCTCCGCACGGACATCTCTTCCACGAACATCCCGAAACAATGATGACCAACGCCCTTGGAGAAACAGCCGGCGAAGGCAGCATGTTTGCCGATCCCGGTCACCCTCTGACGCAGGACTGGATGGCGCGGGTTTTCCGCAACGTTGCGGAACAATACGACATCGACGGCATTCATCATGACTATGTTCGTTACCCGGAATACGATTCCGACTGGGGGCATAATGAAGTCAGCCTTCAACGCTTTCGTGAACGCACGGGATTCGAAGGAACACCCGGTTCTGATGACCCGCAATGGAACGCCTGGCGCCGCCGCCAGGTTGCCGACGTCGTGCGCCGCGTTACGGGTGAAGTCATGGAGGTCAATCCGGGCTGTGTTGTCAGTGCGGCGACGCTCAACTGGTCTCTGGAAATGGATCCATGGCAGTGGTACGTCTCAAAGCCGCGGCTCAAGGGACACCAGGACTGGGCGTTGTTCATGGAAGAAGGTTACCTGGACATGAACAGCCTGATGAACTATGCCAGTTCGTCGGAACAACCCTTGCGCTACCCTGACTGGACGGATCTCGCAATCCGGCGCCGTAGTGATCGGCACGCCGTGATCGGCGTCGCACTGGGCCGTAACTCCGTCGAAGAAGG
>JANQSL010000254.1 GCA_028284075.1 Candidatus Sumerlaeia bacterium
GGGTAAACACCTCCGCACCGTCGGAATGAGTGAACGAAAGGTCCAGCGTCACCGGACTCGACGTCGTCTGGGTCGCGTTGTTCGCGATCGTAAAGGAGCACACCGAGTCGTCGTAAATCCGACGCACCACCGTGTTTCCGTCCACGTTACCCGGACTGTTCAAAAAACGCAGACCGTACATCCACATCGGCAAACCCCAGCTTATTCGTTCCAGCCGAATGCCCGTGACGTCAAGAATCCCGTGATCGTTCCATGAACCGTCCCTTGTGATATCGCTCAGGAAGTCGCGCTCAACCTTCACCCAGCTGCCGGTGTCCCAGTCGTCCGCACCACCGTCGAGTCCGACAATACCGGATCCCGTGCTCGAACCGGACGGACGATATTCGATCACATGCCGCTCCGTTTGTGCGGGCTGCAGGCTGTTGTTCAGCGTCGTGAAATGAATCTGAAACTTTGGAGTGTCGCTGTGCGGAGAGTCCGTCTTCAGCCACACTGAGTAGTCCGAATAACCGGAAAGGTCCAGGCCGTCGCCAACCTGCGACCATATGGTGCCATATGTGGCCCAGGTGCTCCTGATCATCGGAGTCAGAGCGTCCTCGCCACCCGGTCCCTGCCCTGTCTCAACGTCCCATTCCGCTTCCTGACCGGTCGCCCAGGGCTGTAGCAAAGGGTTGCCGTGCCACACGCTTCCCTCCGTGGCGTCTCCCGCCCGCACCGCAAACTCATACGTCTTCGACGTGTCCAGACCGGCGATGGTCAGCGTCTGTGTTGTCAAACCCTCCTGATATGGCATGCGGTAATCGATCGTCTCGCTCGTCGACGAATCCGCCGTGTAAACCAGATACGTCACCGCGCCGGTGTGATCGAGACCCTCGCCCCAGTTCAAAACAACATCACCCGTCGTCGTCAGCGCGTCGTACTCTGCCACCGTCGTGATCGGATCCAGACCGCTGAAGAGCGGCGCTCTGTTGTCCAGCGTGAACGCCGCCGTCTCCGATGTCAGCCCTCCCGCCTCGTCGATCCGGAAAGCTCCGCCGGCAGCCGTTCGCCGCTCTCCAGACCAACGGTTCTCATGTACTCCAGAGGTTCCAGCTCCTCCACGGGAACACGGTTGCGGGGCCGGTTCGGAAAACCCTCAGGCGTGAAGGGCTGATCCACCGGAAGTTGCTCGTTGCGTTGCGGCCGCGCAATGTTCCGCCGCGCAATAAAGCAACCCGTCAGCTCCGGGCGGTTCAGCTTCTCCTTCGCCGCCCACGCTCCCGCGTAAAACTCGAACTCGCCGATGGTCACCTTCCAGGGATGAGTTCCGCCTTCCTCGAACACATGCACCGGATCAGCGTACGCTTCCGCGGACAATGCGGCGGCCTCCGCCGCCGCCGCCGTCTCGTATGCACCGATCTGAATGACGTAACGTTCCGCGGCGTCCGCGAACGACGCCAGAAAAAGAAACGCCGGAAAAACAAGGCCATAACGATGGAAAATGAACATGAGTTTCCCTCCGAACACAAAGTCGATACTGACGCGCTTCAATAATCTCTGAAAACTCGCTCTTTTACGCAAACGCACAAGAAAAAACCGATGCTGAGCCACCCCCTCGAAATCCCCAAACGGATCCACCTGCCCTCTCAACTTCACCCCCTGCCAGCCAGGAATCAAGACCCCACAGGTGTCCTTACCTCTGGCCATTCAGGCCTAATGACATTTTAGTGTGCAATAGAAATATTTAGAATGATATTTGTAAATTTTAAAGAGAAGAGAATGACGAGTGCAATCAGTCGCTGGATGCAGAGCCTCCGGCATTCTCCAGTTCCCGAACACGGCGTTTGATTCGTGCCGCCTGCTGAAAATCCTCACTCTCCGCGGCTTTTCTCATCATGGTCCGCAGTTCGCCCAGGTCATTGATTTCATCGGGATCACGTGAGGCGGCGATTTCGATAACTTTCGCGGGTCCGACGGGCTTTGACTTGCGAATCACACTCTTGCGTTTCCGGCGAATCAGAGACCTCAGATCGTCTTCCGCCCTGTGCCTCGCTCCGCGAACAAGATCGTTGTCGTAGTAAACGGGTCCGCTCCCCCAGTCGTCGGAGTGAGTGTAGACCTCCATGTGCCGAATTCGTTCCTTCTCCGCAAGACATCCCTGAATACCAAGTATCGCGATAAGAAAAAGCCACGGACCAACCCGCCCGAAGAAGGGCAGGTTGACCCCGAAGAAAGCGCATATCATGACGAAAATCGCCAGACCAATACCGAACTGGCAAACATGAAGGGTTACACGTTGCGGATTCTTCCTGAGGGAGAAGCCCGCGCGGATCAGCCGTGCCGAATCCATCGGAAAAAGTGGAAACAACAGGTTGAACAGTGTCAGCATTGTGTTCACGGCGGCAAAGACAAAGACTGCGGTCGCCATAAGCCAGAGCCAGCGGTTTGGAGCCTGAAAGTCGTCGATGAGCCACCATGCTCCGTACCCAATGAGTGCGAGGACGATGCTGACCGCCGGTCCCAGGGCGACCACGATGAGTTCGCTCCGCGGCGACTCGATGCCACCGGTTCCGATGTGCAGTCCGCCGACCGGAGTCAGGATAATCTGATCGGTTCTGCCGCCGACGAGACGACACCCCCAGGCGTGGCCGAATTCGTGAGCCAGAACGGAGAGGTAAAGAATTCCAGCGTAGAGCAAGGCATAGAGCAGGTTGAAGACGATGCCTTCACCGGGTACGCTGAGAGCCCACGCGAGAAAGGGAAGCCATATCAGGAGCGCGAGGTGGACGCGCAGGGGAATGCCAAACAGGCGCCCCGCGGGAAGCGTGAAAGAGAAAAACCACTTAAGCCAGCGTATGATGTCCTGCAAGACGCGCCCCGCATTTCAAACTCCCGGGGTTCTAAGGGTGCCCGCGAGGCGCGTCAACCGGGCGGATGCTACTCAACGGAGAAGGCGTCCAGCTCCACAGGGACGGACTCCAGCAGGTCCAGAGCTTCGATCAGCGCCGTAATAACGTGCTGTGGCTCGTCACGAACATCGGGATCCTGTTCAACGTGAACAAAGTCACCACTGGCACCGGAGGCGTAGGTATCGCATTCGTCACCCGCCGAAACACCATTGGTAATACGCCCCTGCACATTGGTCCGGGCGCCAAGAACCGAGGTGTCGTCCGGATAGACGGCAACCGTTGTCAAATCGGTCCCGTCAGCGAGAAAATTCTGTGCTTCGATGCGCGCTGCAAGAAGCGTGGTCAGTTCATTCACTCCCGGTGAGGCGTTGTGGCCGTTCGAAATGATGCAGTCGTCGGTCACGGAGCCGTAGGGTGCTGATCCAGGACAGCAAAATCCATGAAACTGCAGGGCAACCATATCCGTCAGGTTTGAATGCAGATAACGATGTGTCCGGTGAAAGAAGTTGTCCGGATGGTGGGCCACGTCGCTGATGCGATAGGGATCCCCGTTGGAGTGGGAACCGTCGCAGAGGGAATCCACAGGCTCGTTGCGGCGATGGGTACCGGAGATCATTGCAACCCGGGGAAAAACCTGCGGTATGGCCAGTGCGGTCTGATCCATGGTATCCGTGTCCCAGCGCGGATGAGGTGCCTGAAGAACGAAATAGTCGCGTACGCCTGCTCCGTTGTGGAAAACGAAGATGCCCTGACCGATGTAGTCGGCCTCGCCGGGGATATTCCGGTCACGAAGAATATGGAATGTCTCATCGCTTGCCGTATCGAGAAACTCCACCACCTCGTAATTGAGATCGTTGGCGGCGTCGAAACAATCGTCCCAGTCTCCGGCCAGTGCCAGGGCAAGAACGCTTTCCCAATCGGAAAGATCCATGGGATTCGGAGGCTGAAACTCGCCTCCACTCTCGTCACGCGCAATACGCCGATCAGGGTGACTGGAGAAATCTGACATTGCCAGCCAGGCGGCAAGGTCATCCGCGTACTTGAGAGGCTCGATTGTTCCAACCCCAACAACGTCGTCAGAGGGATTTCCGAGCCTTACCTCGTGCCGCTCAATTGCTTCCCACTGAAGCGGACCGTCGGGCGAACCGACATTGAACACTCCGTTCGTGCTGACACGACGGATGGCTCCGTTACCGTAGCTTGAAACACCGTCAAAACCACTGAAATCCACAGTGCTTGTCCGATAATGAGTGAGATCGGTGATGTCGTCATCAGCATCCCAGGCGGCATTCCCCGGAGTCAGTCCGTACCCTGCGGTGGGAAGCGTCAGCGCCTCCAGATCCTCGATTGTGTCAGTGGTCGACGAGGGAGAGCCGGCCCCTACTGACCACGCAACGAAATCAATGGGGTTGCCGAAGTCGTCCACGAGAAGAAGTTGTTCATACTCATCGTCGAATATGGACGTTCCGGGGGACGTCAACGATGCCGTAATCCGCAGGCCGTAGTTCGTGGAGACATATCCCGCTGTCCCTGTCGTGTCCGCGATAATCACGACGGCAAACTCTCCGGACGCAAGAGTGGGCAGGGAAATCCCGGCAGGGGCGAAGGTGCCTTCCGTCAACACATCGCTTTCGACCGAGCCGGGATCGATATCCGTCAATACCCAGTCAGTCAAATCGACGGCACCCGGCCCGGTATTGTAGAGTTCAACCGTGTCTCCATCCACACCGTCGGTGGAGACACCGGGGATTACCTCGGTAATGATGATGTCAGCAAGGGCGCTCCCGTTGAGCAGGAGGCACAGGCCTGTACCACAAATGCAAATTCGAGTCATGATTGTATTCGCCTTGAGAAGTGTTATTGGAGCCACGGCGAGCCCTCGCCTCCGAGAGTCTGGTCAGGTGAGAGGAGTTTTCGCATCAGCCGGTGATGAGAATAGGCCTGAACAGCCGGAGTGTCATGTTCATTTTCCGTCATTTTCCTTCTGGCACCCGCCGGGATGATCCTCTACCTCGTGGGACCTGCGAGTCGCAGCATTCCTTCCCCTCACCATTCCTCAGGAGCGTGGTACATGGTCACGATCGATCTCGGAGGGCCCTGGCA
Organism: Candidatus Sumerlaeia bacterium; assembly: GCA_028284075.1. Lineage (GTDB taxonomy): Bacteria > Sumerlaeota > Sumerlaeia > SLMS01 > JAHLLQ01 > JAJFLJ01. Next base: position 4,992 of record JANQSL010000254.1, read on the forward strand.
TCTCTCCGGCAATACATTGAAGAGTCGCGTCCCCGCCCAGGTGCCCGGTTGCGTCCATATGGACCTCCTGCGGGAGAAGGCCATCAAGGACCCGTACTATCGTGAGCGGGAACTGGATGTACAGTGGATCGGCCGGGGGGATTATACATGGACCCGGACGTTCAACGTTCCCGCCGTCATTCTGGACGAGGACTACATCGTCCTGCAGTGCGAAGGTTTGGACACTCTTGCCGAGATTCGTGTCAACGGACGGAAAGCGGGCAGCGCCAACAACATGTTCCGCGCCTGGGAATTTGATATCGCTCACCTTCTGGAGCCGGGTGAAAATACCATCGAGATTTCCTTCAAGTCTCCTCTTCCGTACATTGAAAAGCGTCAGAAGGAACGCCCGCTGCCTGCCTGGTGGTATCGGGGCGGAGGTTACATTCGAAAGCAGTACTGCAATTTCGGCTGGGACTGGGCGCCAACGCTCATTACAAGCGGTATCTGGCGCCCGATTCGAATCATGGCCTGGACACAGGCACGCATAGACGACGTTCACGTTCAGCAGAGACACAATTCCAGACAGAATATCGAACTCGACGTGGAGATCGGCGTTGAAGGCGAAAGAGCTGTCGGCCTCAGAGCCGATGTCACCATCTCACGAAACGGCAAGACCGTGGCCACACACGAAGATGTCGGTCTTCGGAACGGACGTGGAAAGGCACTGCTCAGGGTCCGGAATCCGGAGCTCTGGTGGCCAAACGGACTTGGAGAGCAACCGCTCTACGACGTGACGGTCCGACTGAAGTCGAACGAAAATCCCCGGCTTGATCTGTGGGAACGGCGCGTTGGCTTGCGAACACTCAGCCTTTCCCGCAAAAAGGACCAGTGGGGCGAGTCCTTCGAGTTCGTTTGCAACGGCTCGGCCTTCTTCGCGAAGGGTGCCAACTGGATTCCGGCAGACACGTTTGCAGCCCGCGTCACACAGACTGAATACAGACGGCTCCTGGAGGATGCGGCATCCGCCAATATGAACATGCTCCGGGTCTGGGGCGGCGGCCATTACGAGAACAGCACCTTCTATGAACTCTGTGATGAGCTTGGCATCTGCGTGTGGCAGGACTTCATGTTTGCCTGTGGAACGTATCCGTCATTCGACGAGGAATTTATGGCAAACGTCGAGGCCGAGGCTCGCGAAAACGTCAAACGCCTGCGACATCATGCCTGCATCGCACTCTGGTGCGGAAACAACGAGCTGGAGCAGGGGCTCGTCGACGACACGTGGACCGAACATTCGATGAGCTGGAAAGACTACGGCAAGCTCTTCGACGATCTTCTGGCACAGGTCTGCAAAGAACTGGATCCCTCCACCGCATACTGGCCCGGTAGCCCCCACACGCCCGTTGGCGATCGCCGGGACTGGAACAATCCTGACAGCGGGGACGCTCACCTCTGGGACGTGTGGCATGGTCGCAAACCTTTCGAATGGTACTACGGCTGCCGTCATCGCTTTGTCAGTGAGTTCGGTTTTCAGTCCTTCCCCCATCCGCGCACTGTACGAGGTTACACGTCGCCGGAAGACCGCAACGTCACCAGCCCCGTCATGGAACACCACCAGCGCAGTGGCACCGGCAATACTCTGATCATGACGTATATGCTCGACTGGTTCCGCATGCCAAAAGACTTCGAGTCAACGCTGTGGCTGTCCCAGCTTCTTCAGGCGTTTGCAATTCGCGCCCTCGTGGAGCAGTTGCGCCGCAACATGCCCCGATCCATGGGTGCAATTTACTGGCAGTTGAATGACTGCTGGCCTGTGGCAAGCTGGGCATCCATTGACGGCGAAGGCCGGTGGAAGGCCCTGCATTATATCGCGCGCCGTTTCTATGCACCACAACTCGTCAGTGCCGTCGAGGACCCCGAAGCATGCACGGCGGAGATACACGTTACGGCCGATCCGGGTTATGGCGATGCGGCGACGGTAAACTGGTTTGCCACAACGTCAGATGGCAAAACGGTCGACGAGGGCGTACTGGAAACGAAACTGCCAAACGGCGGCAGCAAACGCGTCAGGATACTCAAGTTTGACAAACTGCTCAAGGACCACGGCCATCGAAATGTGATTCTGTGGCTGGAGCTGACTGTCGACGGCAAGCTGGTCTCGACAAACTATGCCCTGTTCGCACGGCCCAAACAGATGACCATCGCGCCCACCTCGAGTATCTCCGTCACCACAAAGTCACTCCGCAACGGTACGTTCCGCGTCACGCTGAAGTCCAAAAAACCCATCCTGTGGGCCTGGCTGGATCACAAAACCGCCGACCTGCGTTGCAACGACAACTTCGTCTGCCTTCGGCCGGGCAAGCCTGTTGCCATCGATATCCACCCGTCCAAAGAACTCACGGCTGACGCCTTCAAGTCCGGGCTGATATTGAAAAGTCTAAGGGATACGTGGTAAGCGGAGAACACGAGCGCCTATTCTTCTCGGGTTTCGTACAGACCGGTTATTGTTTCGGCATCCTTGGATTTTGTCGAAATTTTATTTCGATGTTATACCAAAAAACCAAATAAAATGTTTGACCACGGGTCATGTAAAATTGCCCCTTAAATGCATGACCTCAGTGACTCAAAGTCCGGACTGTCCTTATTGCGGCGTCCCAATGAGGCCGCTCGTGATGCGGTGCGACGGCTGTTGTACTGAAATTCGCGGCGCATTCGCGCATTCCCGCTTTGCACTCCTTTCTTCCGAAGATCTGGAATTTCTTGAAGCTTATCTCCTTGCCGGATTCAGCATCAAGGCACTCGCGGAACAATCCGGCATGGGCTACGTAGCGATTCGCAGCCGGCTTGATCGAATCATCCGGACATACCGAACGCTGCACGGGAATGAGCAAGCCAAACAGGCGATTCTCGAGCAGCTCGAAAGGGGTGAACTCAGTCCGGCTGAAGCAGCGGAGAGTCTGGAGAAAATCAGATCATGAGCACATCCGGAATCTCGTCATCGCGAGAGAAGCTCGATGAGATGCTGCAAGCGGGAAAGCTTACTGAGAAGGAGCATACACGCCTTCTGAAGGCCGTCGCCCCAAAACCCGGTGCAAACGGCTATGGGGCAAAGGGCCTCGGAGTAAACCGAAGCAAGCTCTACAAGAACTGGAGAGCGGGAAGGATAGGCGGTCTTTGTGCGGGTATCGGGAACTACACGGGTCTGGATCCAAACGTGGTTCGCGTATTGTTTCTTGGATCCGCCGTTTCCCTGACATTCATCGGTGGCGGCGGCATCGTGTTGTTTCTTCTCTACTTTGTTTTTTGCGCCCTCATTCCGTGGGATGAGGAGGAGATCGCAACCGAGTTTCGCAAGCGGGGGCGACCTGCCCTCTTCGCTTCACTAACCATCTGTTTGTTCGGTCTGATTCCACTCCTCTACAGCCTGTGGATCATTCCTGAACTCTCCACCATTTACGAGGAAACGGGACCAAATGTCTCTTCCGCTGAGTTTCAACGGACACTGGCGGGGCGAGCCTTCGATTGTGCATCAGAGTACATCCTCTGGCTTCGATTCGATGACGGCGCTCTCTTTGTCGGACTGGCCGTTGCAGCCGCTGTCGCGGGCATTCCCCTGCTAATCTATACGGGCCTTTGCAGAGCAGCGGCTCGCCGTGCCGTTCTTGTCATCATGCTTGGATCCGGCGTGAGCTGGCTGACGTTCCTGATTGGCGGAACTCTGGCACCTCTTATGAGCTGAATTGCATCGCGATCAAAGTCGCCAGCCAGCCCTGCAGCAGAGAAGCACTCGGAGTTCCCGGGAAAAACTCGCAACCACCCGAAGGTGTTCAGTTCCCGGGAACCACGTGGAGAAGCATGTCCTCATGAGCAAACCCGCCTTCATCTTTCTGGTGATATTCCTGAACCTGTTCCCGGTAGTGGAAGGATCGCAGCCGAACAGTGCCGATGAGTCTGAGAACAACCGTCAAACCATACTCGAAATGACAGATGAGGTTGTCGGTGAAGGAATGCGCCGACTTCGTGTGCCCGGCGCCGTGGTGGTCGTCGTCAAAGACGGAACAGTTTTGCTTTCAAAGGGATACGGGTTCGCGGATCTGGAAAGCAAACAACCGGTGAGCACCGATAAAACGCTGTTCAGAGTCGCTTCCATTTCAAAGCTCTTCACGGCGGTTGCAGTACTCCAGCTTCATGAACGCGGACTGCTCGATGTGACCGCACCGATCGGTCCGCATCTCGATGGCATCGAGCTCTCGCTGGGGTATCCTGAGCCAATCACCTTTCACCATCTGCTGACTCACACTGCCGGTTTCGACATGACGGATATCGGTGACGCAGCACGAAAGCCGGAAGACATTGTGTCCCTGCGCGAGCTTGTCAGTCATGGCATGACGCCACAGGTGCTTCCTCCCGGCAGGTTCTACAGCTATTCCAATCACGGATTTGTTTTGGCGGGGTATCTTGTCAGCAGGTTATCCCGGCAACGTTTTGAGCAGTACATGCAGACTGAAATTCTGGACCCGCTGGGCATGACACGCAGCACTTTCGAACAACCAATCCCGGCAGGGACAGATGGAACGCTCGCGACAGGTTATGCCTGGGGAAGGTTGTCGAGAGACTACTCGAACATCGTTCCAGCAGACGGCCTGGTTGCAACCGGCGATGAGGTGGGACTCTTCATGCTCGCTCTACTCAACGGCGGTTCTCTCAACGGCCAGAGCATCCTGAAGCCGAAAACTGTCGACATGATGTTTCAGCAGCAATTCACAGCAGCAGGCGATCGGGAAGGAATGGCTTATGGGTTTCACGAGGAAATCCGGGCCGGCCGGAGAGCCCTTGAACATTCAGGTGCACAGCTTGGCTTCCTGACTCTTCTCCAGCTTGTTCCGGAGGAGAACCTTGGCATCTTTATCACTCACAACAGCAGGGACATTTCCGGTCGCTTCAGAAACAGAGTCTCCCGGGAGCTACTCGATCACCTGATCAAAACCGATGAGTCTGAGGCGGGAACGCCGTATTCAACCAGAAGCTCCGGTAAAAGGAACCGCCGATACGCCGGAACTTATCGTCAGGTCAGCTATCCGCACAGTACATACGAAAAGCTTATGACTCTCTTTGGCTCCTTCTCAAGAGAGGTTCATGTCAAATACGCTGGAGATGGAATACTGATGATACAAGACCGGCCTTATGTGGAAGTCAAAGAGAGACTGTTTAGCCAAAGCGACGGGAAAGGAGAACGACGTTATGGCTTTCAAGAGGGTGAGAGCGGACAGGTTACGCATCTGGTATCGGGCCGCCAGGCGTATGAAAGAATACCATGGTACAAGACGGACAATTTCAGATATCCTGTCTTCCAGGTCTGCCTGGTTATATTGCTGCTGCAGACTCTCATCACTCCGACCCGAGCCCTTTGGTTCAAAAGCAGAAAAAAAATTCCTGACAACAGCAGTGAAACAATTGCCGTTCGTGTCGTGCACAGCATCCAATATTGGGCGGGAACGTGCTTCATTCTTTTCTTTGCCGGTTTGATGATCCACTTCAAAACCCATGGCGACCAACTGTCCGATTACGGAGTTCCCCTCAGTTTCAAAGCCGTTCTCTTTCTGAGCACCTCCGGGGCAATTCTCGCGCTTTTTCTGCCGGTTACAACAGCCATTGCCTGGCGAGAGGAACACGGAACCCTGCACGGGCGACTGGTTCAAACGGTGGCAAACGCGGCGACTGTCATCTTCAGCATCCACATGCTAGCGCACAATCTCGTGGGCTGGCACTTCTGAACTCTGCTCCGGCGAAGGCAGCTTACTCGATAGCGAATGTCTCAAGTTCCAAAGGCAACGTCCTTGCTGGGTCCTCGATCAGAAAGTTTGCATGGGAAGGCTACACCCCAAAATAGAGTATATAAAAAACAGGATTAATCAACACCTCAACCCACCGATCAATTGTAACGCCGAATAGACTGCCGGGAGCGCTTAAGTCATACGCGTCAGTCAGACCAGCTCCCGAAAACACTGAAAGTGTTCACTCCACCCGCCGGTTGACGTCCTTCGGAGGACTGTGGCTGCTTCCGCCCGGCACCGCGGTCGCCTCGAGCCACCGCACCCTGCCTCAAATCCTCATCGAGGGATTTCACATGTCTGTTCCCTTTATCGACCTGCGCCGTTTTGAACCGGATTTTATGGAGCGCTGGATGGAGATTGCACGGCGCGTCTCCGAAAACACCGCTTTTGTGGGCGGTCCTGAAGTCACCAAACTGGAAGAGAGCCTCAGGAAACGGGCGAACTGTGCCGCGGTGGTTGGCTGCGCCAACGGCACCGACGCCCTGCAACTCGCCCTGCGAGCCGTTGATGTCGGGCCTGGAGACGTTGTCCTGCTGCCGGACGCAACATTCTGGGCCACTTTTGAGGCTGTTGTAAATGTCGGCGCCCGCCCTGCCACGGTGGACATCGACCTGACGGACGGCCAGATGGATTTTGACCTCTTCGTCCAGGCGGTGGAGAAGTTTCAACCCAAAGCCGCCCTGCTGGTGCACCTCTACGGATGGTCCTCCGCCCGCCTCGATGAATTCCGCGCCTTTTGCCGGGAGCGTGACCTGCCGCTTGTCGAGGACGGCGCTCAGTCCTTCGGCACCACATGGAACGGCAAGTCGATTTACGAAGATGCCCTGATCACCACGACCTCATTCTACCCGGCCAAAGTGCTGGGGTCCTGCGGGGACGCCGGAGCGGTGTATTGCGCAACTCAGGAACTGGCAGACAAAGTCCGGTTGCTGGGCAATCACGGCCGGGTTTCGCACTACGAGCACGGATTGGTGGGCTGGAACAGCCGCATGGGAGGGTTCGACGCCGCCTGGCTCAATCTGACTCTGGAATATATCGACGAACGCCTCGCAAGCCGGCGAAAGGCCTGTGAGTGGTATGACGCGCGCCTGATGGAATTCGGAGCCCGTATCATCGGCCCACCCGAAGGTTATGTGGCGAACGGATACCTGCATGTCACCCTCCAGGATCCCGATCTGCGTAATGCCATGATCGAAAATTTGAAGGAAAAAGGCATCGGCTCGGCAACTGTGTATCCGGGGGCGATGTCGAGGCAGCCGGGAGCCAAAGGCTGGATCACGGGTACAGTGGGAGACAAAAACGCTGATCTGCTCTGTCGTGGAGTACTGAATCTTCCTCTCTTCCATGGCATGCGTGAGGAAGAACTCGAGGAAGTTCGGGTGGCCTACGGGACGGCGCTGGCCGCGGCTGGGACGGCTGCGTAAGGCTCACTGTCCACAACAATCGCGAATTGTAAGCCTCTGATTGACTCGCGTTCGCCGGGGGCTCCACTCTGCCCGCCAATTTTCGCGGCCGGGCTAAGCCTGTGCGCCGTCGTGAGAGGGTTTTGCCATGCAGGTTCCTTATCAAGATTTGTCGGCGGTGAACGAGGTCGTTGTCGAAGATTTCATCTCCGATCTCAAGACGATGTTCGGTGACAGCCAGTTTTCCCCCGCCGCCACCATTCAAAAGTTCGAGGAAACCTACGCCAAGTTTATCGGCAACAAATTCTGCATGGCCGTCGGCAGCGGCCCCGATACGATCCTGTTGGCACTGCGGGCCCTCGGTATCGGGCCGGGAGACGAAGTCATTGTCCCGGCTTTTGGATCCGTGACAGCGGCCGAAGCGGTTGCACGTGTCGGTGCGACGCCGGTTTTCGTCGATGTGCGCCCGGAGACCTACACAATCGATCCTGACAAGACACTGGCGACAATTACCTCCCGCACAAAGGCCGTCATTCCGTCACATATCTTCGGCCACTGCGCCGAGATTGATCGCATTGTCACCGTTGCACGCACCTACACGGTTTCCGTCATCGAGGATGCCCGGGACGCGGCCGGCGCCAGGTCGGGTCATCGCCGCATCGGGACCTATGGTGAATTTGGCTGCTTCTCTTTTGCAGCAACGGCACCCATGGGTGGTATCGGGGAGTCCGGTGCCATCACGACGAACGTCGACACCAGTGCTCAGATGATCCGCAAATTGCGCAGCCACGGCGCCAACCAGGACGGACTTCACGAGTACATTGGCTACGACAGCTCAATGGATGCGGTGCAGGCGCTGTTCCTTTTGCAAAAGCTTCAGGATCTGGATGAAAACAATGCCGAGTGCATTGAGAGCGCAGGGCTCTATAGCCGCATGTTTGCAGGCACACCGGTCAAAACACCGCTTCACATCGACGAAGGCAACTTCGTGTACAGTAAGTATGTGGTGTCTGTACCGGACCGCGACAAGCTGGTTGAGCACCTCAGGGAAAAAGGCATCGGCTGTGAGATCCCGGTGTCGAAGCCGGTTCACCTGCAGCCCTGCTTTGCATACCTCGGCAGCCGTGAGGGAGCATACCCCATCGCTGAGGAACTGGCCAAAACGGTCGTGGCTCTTCCTGTAACGCCAGGCCTGAAGAAGCGCCAAATTGAGGAAGTGGTGGAATCGATTCTCGGTTTTTACGGCGTGAAGCTGTAATTCTCGCAATTCGCCCCTGGATGTTTGAAGGCCGCCGTTTCCCGGCGGCTTTCTTTTTGCTCAACAAGGCCAACGAAGGATCGGGCCATGCTCAAACGCTTTTTCAAAGAACTCACCTTATCCCGGCCGCCTGCTGATTCGGAGCCAAAACCAACTGCACTCGAGGAGGAAATCCAGGCCGAGGCAAGGGTCTTTGAACGGACTCTGATGCTGGATCGTCCGGCCACGGAAGGTGATATCGACACTCGAATTTCAGCACTGACAAAAGACGATTTCACTGACACGTTTCTGTCGGGTCTCGCGGCATGGACAGGAGAACGTCTCCGCACCAAACATGGAGGCAGCTGGTCGGAGGATTCAGCCCACGGCCTGGTCCTTTCCGGGGTTCTGGGCGTAGCCCACGTCCGGGCATTCCCTCTCGCGATTGCAATACACAAGACGGCAAAAAGTGATACGTTTTCCATTCAAACCTTCATGAACAATGTAGACGAAGGGCTGCGGCGGGAGAAGGCATTCACTGAATATCACTCTTCGGCACCCTCCGCTCTCGACGGGCATGGGTTTGAGAACACACCGACAACTGCACGTGAACTGGCGGAGTCATTTCGCTCGTTCTGGCTAATGAGATTTGGGCGGCCACTTCCGCCGTCGCTACATGGAGTCCGCCAAATGGACTCCTTTCTTCGAAGCCAGTACCTTTTCGCCACAGTCCGGGATGAAACAATTGCGCAGTCCGGCTTTTTTTTGGGTGAAGTTGCACGCAGTCTGTTTCAAGGTGAATGGGATTTCACCAAAGCACGCGAAACCGGAGCAGCGAAGGATGCCGCTCTTTGCTGGCCGGAAATCGACCTGTACCCTATTGGCCGGATTTACAAGATGCTGACGGAGCGCCCCGACGCTGATCCACTGGATGAATACATCCGGCTGATTCCCAGCGCACGGAGTGAACTCAGGAAGACGGCAAATAACGAAGAAACACCAGACGGGTAACGCCATAAGTTCGCTCGTCGGTGACATGCCACGGATCGATTCCGGAATCGCCCGGCCACATGATCGCAGTTTCCACTTCAACAATGGCGAGGGCCTCAGGGGCCGCGATTCCACATTCATGAATTTCGCACAAGGCTTTCAATTCCAAACGGCTTTCGTAGGGGGGCATGAGGAAAATCAAAGACTGACCATCCTCGACAACGGCAAGTGCGCCCGGTATTTTCCTGCCAATCAGTGTGACACGATCCTCATAGCGAAGTTTTGCCGTGTTATCCAAAATGACGCGCTGTGCCTGTGGCGACGATTCAACAAACGTCGCATGCCGCGCTCCCCTGCTGAGTGCTTCAAGGCCCACCGCTCCCGACCCGGCAAAAACGTCGAGCACCCGTGCATCCGGAATTTCCGGTCGAATAATGTTAAAGAGGGACTCACGGACCCGGTCCCGCAAAGGGCGTGTTGTATTGCTTTCCAGCGTCCGCAGTTTTGCACCGCGCCGCTCACCAGCGATAATGCGCAACATGACTACTGTCCTGGAGGAAGGATGTCTTCCACGGGCTCCCCGTCGCGACGCAGAGTCTCAACAAAGGCATTGTACATGGCAAGTCGCTCATCTCCTTCGAAATCACCTTCACCGTAATGGTGAAAGTCCACAAAGCGAAAGCGGACACGGGCAAAAGGGAGTGGAATCAAATGGCGATCCCAGCTCGGGAGGCGAATTGCGGGGCTTGCTGATGTACAGATCAGTTCGAGCTTTGCGCCAGTGGATTTTGCCAGCCTGAAGATCCCTCCGTTGGGATGGCAACGCGGTCCCCGGGGACCATCGATGGAAATCGTCCCACGGGTTCCGCGTTTTGTTGCTTCAATCAATTCCAGTAAAGCGGAAGCACCGCGCTTGCTGGAACTTCCGGAGACGGTTTGTTGTCCAAAACGTTGCAGGAAATCGGCCAGCAGGAGACCGTCGCGGCTGGGACTGACCATTGTTGTGGAATCCATGCCTCCGAATTTTCGACCATGGTCGATCAATCCCACTAACATCAAAGCCGATCCATGCAGACAGGCAACAGCAAGGGGGCGTTTCTCCCGGTCGCAGAGACCCAGGAGCCCCTCCGGAGGCTCGACTTCGTAGCGCCAGGAGCGTAATAAAAGGCGAACGGGAAGCGTTAAGACAGGGAGAAGAACGCGACGAATAAGGGCAAACTTGAATGCCCGCCACCGTTTCGATTTTTGCCGCCGCTTTTTTCCGTTCGAAGCCATGGTTTGATGCTGAATCCTTGAAAGGAGAATCCGGTACGACGTTAGCCAGGCGCAAGTCGGCTATTGTGAATACACACTGCACGACCAACGTAGGAGTCGTGTCCGTGACGCGAAATAGACATTGCTCAGCGGGCGAAAAGCTGTTTCCTGGAATGAAGAAGGGCTTCAACGACAGGAATAGCGAAACCGGTAACAAGAGGATGGAAATGAACGAGCGGGACAGACGAAAGGGGAATCGAATCGATTGTCAGTTTCCAGCACAGCTGGTGCTGCTCTTCCCGGACATGCCCACAAATCCCTTCAGTGCGCTGGTCCTTGTCAGTGATGTCTCCAGCCGTGGTGTTCGCGTTCTTTGTCCACAGCCTCCAAAAGACTTTGATCTCACTCAGGTTCGTGAGGGACTCGACGCGCGTCTTTTTCTGCACAACGGCGAGGAACGTGCCCGTATAACCTGCCGGCTTGTTCGTGTTGAGCGAAACGACCGTCTCTACCGGAACATCTGCCTCGAAATCGGTCTCGAATTTATGGGTAACAAAGCGGAGGACCGCAAGGCTGTGGAGCGGTTCCTGCGCCGGGGCAAAGATACACGGCTGAGCGACCGCATTGCGGCAACAACGCCGGCCCTGGACGGCTGAGCTTTTGGACACTCACAGAACAGATTTGTTGATTCTTGGCGGTGGCGTCATTGGTCTGAGTTGCGCCCGGGCCATTCTAAAGAACAGCCCGACTCTTTCCGTAACCATCCTGGACGCACCCACTGACGCGATGCCCGCTTCACAAGCGGCTGCGGGAATGCTCGCACCCTATTCGGAGTTTCCCGAGGACGGACCCCTGGCAAGGCTGTGCGCCCAAAGCCTTGACCTGTATCAGGATTTTGTTGCGGAGCTTGCACAAGACACGGGCATCAATGTTTCGCTGGAGGGGCATGGAACACTTGTACCGAAAATCCCCGAGGAAGCGGAACGCTATCGTCGCAAACAGGAAGCTCTCAGCAAACGTGGCGTCGGGCTGCACACGCTTTCAGCTGATGACGTCCGTGCACTTGAGCCGGGTATTTCTCTCGAAGTCGAGGAGGCTCTGCTTCTCCCGGAGTCACTCATTAACCCCCGCCTGCTTCATGCCGCATTGAAGTCCGACTTCGAACGCCGGGGAGGGTGTTGGATAAGTGATCGTGCCGTGGACCGTATTGAGAACCGTGACCGCCTGTCCGGACTGGTGCTTCAGGATGGAAGTGGTGTTGGCTTCGACACTCTTTTGGCCGCCACCGGTGCCTGGTCGGGACTTGTCGCGGATCTGCTGGACCTGCGTTTCGATGTCACTCCGGTCAAAGGCCAGATGATGAGTCTCGGAGTGACTGACGGTTTTCTCCGTCATGTCATTCATTTGAAATCGTTCTATCTGGCACCCCGAACAGGCGAGGGTATCATTGTCGGAAGCACAATGGAGGAGTGCGGCTTCGACAACAGCGTTCATGACGAATTCATCGATGAATTCTCCGCAAAGGCGTCGACAATCATGCCGGAACTCGCGGCCATGCCGGTCGTGAACCGATGGGTCGGACATCGCCCCCGGGCGGCGGATGGGGCACCGATCATTGGCCGAACCGATCGCTGGGAGAACATGATCGTGGCAACGGGCCACTTCAGAAACGGAATTCTGCTGACACCGATAACCGGCGAAATTGTTTCCACGCTCTTTTTCGACAGAACCAGCGTGGACTGGGAGACATTCAGCCCGATGCGTTTCGCCGGAGCTTTCCAGCCCCTGCGATAACCAGCCACCCGCATACGACAAGATGCGCCAGCAATGAAATCGTATTGCCGGTTGCTCGGAGAGGTGTTTCTTCAAACCGGATTTCCACAACCCGTTCTCCCACCGGCATCCTCCAGCCAATCAATCCGTGCTGCGAAACCGGCAGTGAGTCGGTGACTTGCCCATCCACTCGCACCTTCCATCCGTCATAATAAAATACATCGAAACTCACGAACTGTTCTTCGGAGACGTCAACGAGTGCAACGTAGCGTGAAGCTCCCTCCTGTTCCACCGGAAGCACCGTCGCAGGCGTTGTTGTGCGTATGATGCGCCGGGATCTCCATGTTGGCATGACGTCAGCGGTCGAAGGAAGGTATTCTCCCGCCATCGTGCTGGTCATCACACCGCGTATCGCCTCGGGTGAATAATCCGGAATCTCAATGTTGAACAACAGCGGCCGCAGAAAGGGAGCAACAAAGAGAGCCGGAACTGTCAGGACGCCGACAAAGACAAGACGGGCATGACTCCGATTGATATCAAGTCGATCCAGAAATCCTCGGCCAACAGCGATTCCGGCAGCCGCGCACCCCCAGAAAGCGGCGGGAATCAACAGACGCCATGGGAACTGAAGGTAATCCGCCTTCGGAAGGATTGCCCAGACCGGCGCGGAGAGTCTGGTCATCCCGAAGCATGTTGCCACAAACATCACCAGAGAGAACGTTCCGAACGCAGTGTGAGGTCGAGTCTTGTGGAGCAGAAGAGCGCCAAAACCTGCAACAACACCGATCCAGATCGAGATGCCGGAATCGAGTGGCATCGTGTCGTTTGGACCCGGCAGGCTGAGGCCATAACCCCATGTCGGCTTAAACAACTGAGGAACGGTGAGAAAGTGCTCTGTGTACACAATGGCATCTGTCAGGACCGCGCTCTGAGTTCCACGAATCTCAATGCTTGCGGGAACGACAAAATACGCGGCACATGCAAATCCCAGGAAAGCGGTGGAAGCAGCCAAGGGCAGGCTACGCAAAGCACCACCAGCACCTTCCTGCATTCCAACCCGCACAATCAGGTAAGTGCCAAAGGCAAGCAGATGAAGGGCCGCCATGTAGGTTGTCAGCATGTGTGTGGTTGCGAGGGCTCCAAGTGCCAGCGCAGCCAGCGGGATCGCCCCTCCTTTCCATTGATGGCGATGGCGCGCAACGGCATCGACCCCCCAGAATGCCAGTGGCCAAAGATTCAATGCCGTGAATTCCTGGAGATTGCCGCGAACGTAGAGAGTCGATGCATGGTACGCGGCAAACAAATACATGAGCGATCCCAGTGCCGCTCCGCGTCTTCCCGCATGAAATCGGAGAAAACCGTACATCCCGGCCGCACCGGCAAAGCGGGCAAAGATGAGTTGCAGTTTCCAGGCGTCCTGCAGAGAGGCTCCCAACAGGTGAAACGCCTCCGCCATGTAGAAGGAGAACGGCGGAAAGAAGTTGAAGAGCGGATAGCCGAAGCCCGCCATCAGGTTGTCGCTCCACCGGACGGGAAACCGCCCGCCCGTGAGGGATGCGTGAAACTCCATCAGCCGAACCAGGGCATGCTGCATTTCGTGGGAAACAAACCACTCGCCACCGAAAAAAAGTGGCATGACATAAAGAACGGAAAACCCTGCCAGAATCAGCAGAAACGCGGACTCCACGGGAAGCCAGGGCAGCGGATCATGTTTGCGCTCACGGGCCATACACATGGAAAGGCGTGATCGCGCGCGACAGGATCAAACTCAAAGACAGCATCAACCGCCGAAAAGGTGCGGTACGGGAGCACTTGCCGGCACAGGGGCAGAGGCTCTCCGCTGAATCCTTCCCGCCAATAACTCCGCCGCGATCAGATTCGGCACCCACGCTCCCCAGGCAACCCACGGGTAAATCGTCTCAAAACTGAAGCCGGCGTACTGCAGCGTTTCCAGATAGACGCGGAGCATCACGGCTCCAAAGGTCAGGGCATAGTTGCGAATCATCCAGGCGCGGTGTTCGCCGATACGGCGCCTGCGTGCCGTATCAATCGCTCTGTAGCCGGTTAACAACCACAGCGTGGCCATGATGCAGAACGCGGTCTGTGCAATCAGACCACCGTGTGCCATCGCACCCATGACGAATCCGGTCACTCCTCCCACCAGGACACCCAGCATGTACAGGCGCCCCAGGACTCGATGCAGCGTGATGAATTTTCTTCGCAACCACGGCAGGAATTGAAAGGGTCCGATTACAAGAGCCGCGATTGCAGCCACTCCGTGCGTCAGAATCACCGGCAGATGCAGGTCGTATTTTCCGCGAAAGACGGGATCGAAAATGCCGGTGTTCAGCGTAATGAATTTCAACGTTTTGACGGCGGTCAGCAGCGCAAGATATGTCATGACGCACCAGCCGAAGGACCTGAGGCGGGCAGGGGTCATGAACTCAATCCTTCACCCTCCATACATCGCCGTTGCTCATTGTTCCGTTTGTCGGGTCGTACGTCCATGGACCGGAGACCAGCAACGGGCTCGGTTGCGAAACCGAGCTGTCATAAACCTTTTCGGGGCTTTTTAAATCATAGTCTTCATCGGGCCCGGGCGAGATCAGAATCCAGCCGTTTTCGTCGTGATGATAAGCGAACGATTTCCCCTGCAAGGCAAACATATCAGTGTGAAGGCTTGTAATGTAGGCCACGGGCGTTGTCAGGCCTTCGCTGATCGAGTGCATTCTGTGGCCGCCGGACTGAGTCAGCCAGCGGCTGTCGGCGCCGGGACGGTTCATGGAGATCATGGCGGGCCATTGCTCGTGATCGAAGTAATACGACTCGATGGCGGTTGCCGTCGACCGCATGTCCGTCTTCACCCGTGAGACCTTCGAGCGCTCGTGGCTGTATCGTCCGCGACCCAGACCGGGAATGATCAGGACTGCCAGAATGCCGAGAATGAGAATGCAAATGATGAGTTCGACAAGTGTAAACGCGCGATTCATATATTCCATCTCCCTCTGTGTAAACGGCCCTTGCCTCTGACTCTGTTGACCGACACATCAGGGAAAGCGTTTGGCCGAAGGACAAAGCAGGCATGTCGGAAGATCAGGAAGCATCGAACAACCGCATCGCCACGAAGAAGATGGGTCTGGATATCCATCGGGTTCTGGTGCGATGGGACCCTCTGTGCCTCAAGGGCTTGCGGGGGGCCGAGCGGGAGTATGATCAGTATGTCGGACCACTGGTGATTCTTGTTAAAAAAGGTGCGGAGCCGATGGAGATCGCCCGCCATCTGAGCGATTTGCTGACCAGAGAGTGGGGTCTGCCGCCCAACAATGCGAGGTGTGTCGATGTCGCGCAGAAGGTCTACAATGCTGGGGCGCTGATGCGGGGTGAAATCGGCTAGGAACGAACGGGGCACTCATGGCGAAGACTTCAGTTCGCCTCCGAATTCAACCGGATGAAATCGATGTGCCAGTGGCACCAGGCACACCGCTGGCGATACCTCTTAAGTCCGCAGGCCTTCCGATCAATTACCCGTGTGGCGGAGCGGGCAGGTGCGCCGCCTGCCGTGTCCGGTTCCTGGAAGGGGCGCCGCCGCCGGCTCCGAATGAATGCGAACGGCTGCTCTCTGAAGACATCGCCGCGGGATGGCGCCTGGCCTGTCAATGCACTGTCACGGGCGAAACGGAAGTTGTCGTCCCTTCATCAACGCGATTTGTTGAACCAAGGATCCTCACCGCTTCGGGCAGTACGGATTTTCCGCTCGATCCTCCGGTCCTCAAGCTGCTGCTCAATCCGCGCCAACCGGCCGTCACCAACCCTCTCAGCGACCGTGAACTTGTCGATGAAGTTCTTGTGCCGGTGCGCAACCCCGTGCCTTCAGCGACACTGGAGTTTCTGCAAAAGCTTCCCGGCGCGCTTCGCGGAGGGGACTGGAAGATAACCGTCACGGAGCGCGGTGGCAAACTCGTTGATGTTGAACCTTCCGATACGACTCAGGACGTTCACGGGGTTTGCATTGATCTTGGCACAACAACCATTGCGGCCAGCCTGCATTCGCTGCGGACAGGCGAACAACTTGCACTGACGGCGCGCATCAATCCGCAGGTGTGTATGGGTGAGGACGTCATCACTCGTCTGAACCACACGTTTCGCAACCTTGACGCACTGAACGAACTTCAAACTCGTGTTGTGGGTGCGATTAATGCCATGACCGCGAAGCTTTGTCAGTCAGCGGGTATTTCCCTGCCATCCGTCTACGAGTACACAATCGCCGGCAACGCGGTGATGAATCATCTCCTGACAGGTATTCCTCCCGAGACCATCGGTCTCGCTCCCTACACTCCGGTGTTTCGCACCCTGGAGGAAATCGATGCTCGTGAACTCGGACTTGGGGGAAACGACGGAGCCGGCGTCTTTATTCTTCCAAACATCGGAGGCTTTGTTGGTGGAGACACG
>JANQSL010000004.1 GCA_028284075.1 Candidatus Sumerlaeia bacterium
CGATCCTCCTCCGACTCCTCCGACAACTCCTTGCTGGCGAACGTCGCACCGTGCGTTCCGTCACGACCGGTGGGATTCCCGTAGTAGACAAGGAGGTTCCCGGTACCGCGGGCGTTTGCCGTCATCAGTTCGTCGTGCTTCGCGACACCGACGGCCATCACGTTCACCAGACAGTTGTCCGTGTAACAGGGATCGATGCTGAACTCGCCCCCCAGAACCGGCACACCAACGCAATTGCCATAGTCGGAGATGCCTTTCACGACACCGCGAATGATGTGATCGTTGCGTGCCTCCCCCGGCGGGCCGAATCGCAACGGGTCCAGCAGCGCCACGGGCCGCGCTCCCATTGCGAAGATGTCCCGCAGAATTCCCCCCACTCCGGTAGCCGCGCCTTCGTAAGGTTCGACCGCACTCGGATGATTGTGAGACTCGATCTTGAACACACACGCCCAGCCATCACCGAGATCAATTGCGCCGGCGTTTTCACCGGGGCCGTGCAAAACGGCCGGGCCTTTCGTTGGCAGCGTGGCGAGATGTTTGCGCGTGTGCTTGTAGGAACAATGCTCGCTCCACATCACGGAAAAAACGCCCAGTTCCGTAATGGTCGGCTCACGGCCAAGCACTTCGAGAATGCGGTCGTACTCCTTCGGAGTCAGACCGTGCTCTTCAACAATCGCGGGGGTGATTTTGATGGTGGTCACTGTGAAGGATTATCCTCTATGATCATCGGTTGCAGCGTCATGTCCATCAGCATTTCAGGGTTTGGGTCATCCTCAAAAATTTCACTGTTACCTGAGTCCGACAAGTCGTTAAGCCCCTCCTGAAAATCCTTCCATTCGTCGCCGAACATAGCTGTCATCTCACTCTCCGAAAACATCCCCCAGGAATCCATCATGTAGTCTGACTTCCAATATGCTCTCCCCGTTGAGGCCATCGCTTCGTCCAGCCACACCAGTATCTCACCGCACGCATCCTCGCCTCTTTGTTTGCGGCAAAAACACCACGCTGCGTAATATGAATCCGGTTCAGGATGAACCCAGTTGAGCTGAAGAGTTTCTTCCAGTACAAAGAGGGTGAATAAGTCCAGCTCGTCGTGATCGACATTGCCTGGAGCAACTCCGTTTTTTATTCGGTCGTTGGTTGCAAGAATTGTCTGCGGAACCGCAGCGATCATAATGTCTCTCGACTTCAGACGCTCAATGGCTTCGCGCACTCCTGATTGATCGAGAACCATGAGTGCACCCTCTATCGCTCGAGCCTCAACCAGGCCTGCGAATACGCGGACATCCCCGTTATCCGGCTGTGATGCCATGCGCTCGTTAACGACGGCCCGCGCTTCGGTCAGAGCCGTTTCAAAATCCTCGCGCTCTCCCCGATACAAATCGTGGGCAAATATGGTCTGCCAGGCGCTGATCGTCACCTCGATTTCGTGATCGCCGGTGGCGACCTCGAGGATCTTCTTGCGAATGGACTCCTGCCCGGCAAAATCCTCGGTCTCGTCAAGCTGGAGCGAGAGTCGCAACAGGCGGTCTTCCGGCGCCTGACTGCATCCGACTGCAAACCAGCAGAGTATAAGCGCGAAAGCGATGACACCTCTCGCCGGCATCATCATGCCTTTGCCCCTTCGCGATCCATTGCTTTCAGGATATTCAACCCGTCGGTCCCGCCGATGAGAGCCTCCACCGCGCGTTCGGGATGGGGCATCATGCCGAGAACATTGCCTCGTTCGTTCGTCACACCGGCGATGTTCATCACCGACCCGTTTGGGTTGGTTGAGTCCTCAACGCGGCCGTCCGCGCCGCAGTAGGTGAACAGCGCCTGCTTTTCCGCCGCCCCGATCTGACCCGCGGGTGCATAGTAGTTCCCGTAACCATGAGCGATGGGAATACGGATGACGTCACCCTTCTTCAAAAAACCCGCCGTGAACGGTGAATCCTCCCGCTCCGCACGAAGAAAAACATCAATGCACCGAAACCGCAGAGAAGTGTTCTTCATCAACGCGCCCGGCAGCAGGCCCGCCTCGCACAGAACCTGGAAGCCGTTACACACACCGATGATCAACGTGCCGCGCTCCGCGTGCGCCTTGACGGACTGCATCACCGGCGACATGGCCGCCAGGGAGCCGGCCCGAAGGTAGTCGCCGTAGGAAAACCCGCCGGGGATCGCGATGCAGTCCACGTCCTCCGGCACCTCGTCCTTGTGCCAGACTTCGACGACCTCGCGCCCGAGGACGTCCCGTACGGCGGTCACAAAGTCCTGCTCGCAGTTCGATCCGGGAAAAACAACGACGGCCCAGCGTGCGCTCACTGCTCGACGACCTCCCACGTATAGTCCTCCAGAAGAGGATTGCTGAGGGTTTCAGTGCAAAGTTTCTCGATTTCATCGCGGGCGGAGTCGGCGTCCCGGGCATCGATGTCGAGATAGAAGGACTTTCCTACGCGTACACCATCGACGACGTCGTGACCGGCGCCGCGCACCGCTTCGCGGATGGCCTGGCCCTGAACATCCATAATATCGGGGCGCAAGTGCACGAGCACGTGAACTTTGAGCATGTGAAGGGAATCCGGGAGGAGTGGCCCGCGGACCTGACAACCCGCGAACGCGGGGACGGCTAACCGCCGCAAAGGCCCGGGTCCACCCGAGAATGGGAACCGGAGCCCATTATTTCTGAAATCCGTCGGACCCAACTCTGACCCGAAATCATTCGAGCGTTCTTTCAAGGGTCAGCAAAGTCAGGCCGTCATCGGAATCCTGGATGACCCTGTATGTCTGAGAATCCGGTGTCGTAACCGTGATCCGGCCAGGCGAAAGGTCTGTCTGAAATCCGCGTTCTTCCAACTCTTCGGAGACACGCTCCATCGGATCCGGCGATCCGGAGTGTTCGGCGAGTGTCGACTCCATAATGCGTTCATGTTCCAGCCGGACGGACCCCTCTGCCCGACTTGCTAGAAACCCGAGAAGAAGAAGCAGGACGAAGAAACCGGCCAAAAGCAGGCTAGCGTGTCCCAAGGCAGCTTTGAAAGAAGGGCCGGAGCCCTGTTGTGCACTCATTGGCAACCGCCGCAGAGAGTATAAGAGCCCCGGGCACAGGACCGACAGGACGGCGCCCACCGCACGTTTTGATTCGCTCGCCCGGCGCGCTGCGCCCGGAACTCCTGTTTCTTTTAACCGCGCTCGGCGAGAGCCTGTTGCAGATCCTCGCCGGTAATTGTGCGAAATGCGCGTTCATAACGCGCGCCGAGTTCACCAGTCACCTCCGGTGGCAGTGCCGGGGGTGTGCCCTCACCCATAAAACCCTGTCCCTGGAGCCAGTCCCGCAGGAACTGCTTGTCCAACGCCAGCGCTTCGCTCCCGCCGGAGGATTCAAATCGGTAGCGGGACGAGTCCGGAGTGAAAATCTCGTCGATAAGCAACAGCGTGCCGTCCGATGCCCGCCCGAACTCGAACTTTGTATCCAGAAGAATCAAACCCCGCCTCCCGACTTCTTCGTAGGCATAGCGATACAACGCCAGGCTCAGCTCCTGCAGTTCCCGTGTCTCCGCCTCGCCAAAGGCGCTCGCCATCTGCGCCACGGTGATATTTTCATCGTGACCCTCATCGTTTTTCGTCGCCGGAGTAAAAATCGGCTCCGGCAGCGCATCGTAGCGCCGCAGCCCCGCCGGTGGTCTGTATCCCGCAACCTCTCCTGTCTTTTCGTATTCGCGCCACCCGCTGCCATCGAGATGACCACGCACCACGCATTCGAACCGGATCGGCTCCGCGCGCTTTCCCAGGGCAACCCGTCCCTGCAGCGTTTCCCGTTCGTTCGCCCCCTCCACGAAGATGCGGTCCACGCGTGTCTCGATCAGGTGGTTGGGAACGATATGCCTCGTGCGTTCAAACCACCACGCGCTCAGCAGGTTCAGCACTTCGCCCTTTTTCGGTACCGGCTCGGGAAAAACAACGTCGTACGCGCTAACCCGACGGGAGGTCACCAGCAACAATCGGTCATCACCGGCGTCGAACACCTCGCGGACCTTGCCGGTATAAAGAAGAGGGAGGGAATCGAGAGACTGAATCATCTGTTCCAATGCAGCGGCACCGAGATTTGCAGAGAACATAAAACCCGAACAGACAGCTCTTCGCGCCTTTGCTCCTCCGCGTTCAGAGTTCTATAATCTACTCCCACTCGATCGTCGCCGGTGGCTTGCTTGAGATATCGTACACGACGCGGTTGATGCCATCGACTTCGTTCACGATTCTGCGTGAAATGTTATCCAGCAGTTCGTGCGGCAGGCGTGCCCAGTCAGCTGTCATGCCATCCACGCTTTCCACACAGCGTATCGCACAGACGTTCGCATAGGTGCGCGAATCTCCCATCACACCAACGGCTTTTACCGGTAACAGCACGGCAAACCCCTGCCAGACCCGCTCGAAACTCTCCGCGTCCTTTGCAATCTCCTCTCGGAAAATCAGGTCTGCCGCCCGCAACAGCCTTAGACGCTTTGGAGTCACCTCTCCAAGAATACGAATGGCAAGACCCGGTCCGGGAAACGGATAGCGATCGAGAATGGGCTTCGGAATTTCCAGCAAACGGCCAACCTCGCGAACCTCATCCTTGAAAAGCTCCTTGAGAGGCTCGATCACGCGGCCCTGCTCGATAAGCTTCATCACTTCCGGGACGCGATTATGGTGCGTCTTGATCTTGTCCGACGGACCACGCACCGATACCGACTCGATCACGTCGGGATAAAGCGTCCCCTGTGCAAGCATGTCGTTCTTGTGGACTTCGCTGAAGAACACATCGAGGAAAGCCTTCCCGATAATCTTGCGTTTCCGCTCCGGTTCCTTCACTCCCTTCAACTTCGACAGGAACAGCTTGCCGGAACGGCGGACCTTGAGATTCAAGCCAAGGACCGTTTTCATCGAGTGTACAACTTCCTCAACCTCGTTGGCACGCATCACCCCGTTGTCCACGAACACCGGCGTGGATTGCCTGCCAAGAGCGCGGTCCAGCAGAACACCCATGACCGTCGAATCAACCCCGCCACTGACAGCGCTGATCACGCGATGAGAACCGGCATGGGCGAGAACTTCCTCACAAGTCTGGTCGATCCAGTCACCAAGCGACCAGTCGCGCCTGCAGCAGCATATTTCGAACAGGAAGTTTTCGAGGTAACGCTGACCACATTCCGTGTGATGAACCTCCGGATGAAACTGGAGGCCCCAGATTTTCATCTTCCTGCTGCGCACAATTGCGTTCGGTGTGGCCGGAGATGAGGCGATACGCACAAACCCCTTCGGCAATTTCGCAACATGATCGCGGTGGCTCATCCAGACATGATGCTTGCGTGGAACCCCCTGAATCAACGGATCGTCTTTTTGAATTTCAACGTCCGCGCGCCCGTACTCGCCACTGCCGCCACGCTCGACATGACCACCGAGATAATGCATCAGGGCCTGATGCCCGTAGCAAATACCCAGAATGGGAACATCGATCTTCGAGACCAGTGCCTTCGACAGCCGGGGTGCACCCTTTTCATAGAGCGATGCAGGTCCGCCGGAAAGAATGACGCCCTTCGGGCCGTCCTTCAAAATCTCCGCCGGTTTCTCCTGACAGGACACGATACGGCTGTACACGCCCATTCCGCGGACACGCCGTGCGATCAACTGTGTATATTGTGAACCGTAATCAACAATAACGATCATACGCTGTCGCTTTCTTCAAGGCGACCGCAAAAAAGGCGCGTGTCGTAGAGGATCTGAACGCGACCATCCGTATTGTGTTCATCAAACACACTTTTTGCAGCCTTTATGGTGGTCTCATAACCGGATTCTTCCGGAGCGGGAAAAAAAGAACATGACTTCAATCTGTCCAGAAACTCGCCCTTGTTCAAAAGCTGCTCGTTGCAGGCGCTGGCCGCGTGAAAACTCTCACGCCCGAGAAAGTCCTTCAGCGTCTCCTCGGAAGGGTCCCTGGAAACCACGTGCAGGTAGTCCGGGCAATGCTCTCGCAGAAGGCGCTCGCACGCCTCGAGAAACGCCGTCCCCGTGGTTCGCCGGTCGTTCCAAAGCAGCGCCACCCATCCGTCCGGTTTCAAAATGCGCCGGAACTCGGTTTTGGTGGCGGAAACATCGAACCAGTGAAACGCCTGGGCCGCCACAACCATGTCGACGGAGTTGTTCTCCATGCCGGTCCGTTCCGCTGTCCCGTCGACCGCCGAAAAGGATGTATTCAAGCCCAGCGCCTCCTGCATCACCTGACGCATGTCCGCGTTCGGCTCCACCGCTGAGACCCGGGCGCCCGTTTCAAGCAGCATTTCCGTGAATATCCCCGTCCCCGCGCCAACATCGGCGACGACACACCCCGGCCCCAGACCACATACCGTGCACAACCAGCCCACTACCTCACGCGGGTAGCCAGGCCGGGCCTGAGCATATTCCAGCGCCCGTCCTGTAAATCGGTCCTGTGGTGCGAGCACTGTGCCTGCCCTTCTTTCGTTATTCGATAATCAACAGAAGCCCGCGCCCCTCTTCACCCGCCTCCACCAGCGGCTCAAAGAGTTCCTCGCGCCGATTCTCGTCTTTCAGAAACAACTCCAGCTTTCCGGCTTTCTCGGCGGTTCGCAGGGCCTTTGACAACTCGACCGTCTCTTGCGGGGACACGAAACGAATGCTGCCCCGCGGCGGATCGGCAAGCTCCTGACCAATACCTGTCTTTGAATGGGACTCGATGAGACCGAACAGTTCGCGTGCCGCGTCGACGTCCACCGGTTCCTCAACGACCTCATCGTCGATCCCGGTGCCTTCCTCCACTTCCGCCAGCAATTCGAACATTCCGAAGCGCATGCCGTTATCGTCGGCGTCGCCGCGCACGAAGTCTGAAGGAATACCCTCTTCAAAGATCCGTTTGATGCCCGCCGACAGATCCTCTTCCTCATCATCCTCCAACATATCGCTATCGTATTCCTCGAAGAAGACATCCTCGAAATCCTCCATCGCCTCGGGACGTTCCCCGGCGAAGAAAGCGGTCAGCTCAGTCCAGTCCGCGGAATAGACTTGAAAGTACTGACTCATAACGATGTTCCTGAATGACGCGTCCGCATCGGAATCGGACCGGGTGTGTCGCCTGTCGCCGGGGATGTGTCAACGGAGATGCCCCTGCATTACACAAGGAAACTGCGGTTGCGGAACCGAACATTCAAACACACGTTTCGAACGCCTTTGCCGCGAGGAGGAAACTCAATGAAGACACTGTTCGTCGCGATTGCCGGATCGGCTATCCTGGCCATCCCGGTGTTCGCTCAGACACCTGACGCTCCGCATCAAATGCTTCTGGAGGAAACTCCCCTGCCGGACCCGGAGGGAGAAGATGCCCGCGAGTATCGCTTCCTTGAGGAGTCGCAGCAGTTGTTTCCCCTTAAAAACGCCCGCCGCAAAAGCCTCCCGGTCCGGAAAACGGCAACTCCCAATAGCGAACCCAACTCCATTGTGTTGGGCTATGCCCAGACCTACGGGAGTTCCGGTCAGTACACCGATTTCTATCGATGGGAGGCACTGACTCACGTCGCCTCCACGTTCATCCGATTTGACAGCAACGGAAACATCGAAAATCCGAGCACCTGGTCGGGGCGCGATTCAAATCTCCGGGCCGGGGGCGCGGCCGAGGCAGCCGGTGTCAAAGTACTCATGACAATTCTGAATACCGGGTTCGACGTCAGCGTCATCAACACCGTGATGTCTTCCCCCTCGGCCCGGGGCAATCTCGTCAACAACATCGTCTCGCTTCTCCAGAACGACGGCTATTCCCATGGTGTCACTTTCGATTTCGAGCCATTTTCCTGGAATTCAGCCGCAACAGACGGCATGGCTCTTTTTCTCCAGGAACTCAGGGGCGATCTCGACGCCGCGGGCCTCACTGGCCACGAGATCAGCATTTATAGCGATCCCACTCCCAACGACACACAATGGAAGGTTTCAGAGATCGCTCCATGGCTCGATTACATGCTCTACAGCGGATATGACTACGCAACAGGGCTCACTCCGCGCGCCATTACAGATCACAACTCCACGATTCCACAGATGGACTTCTACTTCGACGACGGCGGAACCGCAACGCCGGACGACGGAATCCCTCCGGAAAAGTTCGTCTATGTCATCTCCTCCTACTCCCGGCGCTGGACAGGCACCACGTCCTATGGTGTAGCCGGTTCATTCCAGAACGCGCAGGGTTTCACTGATGCGTTGTATGACACCACCCTCAACCCCAACAACGGCGGCCCCTACTTTAATAATTACGTCACGGGCGATGAAGCGGGCTGGTACACCTACAACAATGGCAGCTCCCGCACCGTGACGTGGGACTCGCCTGAGTCGCTGACACTGAAAATCGGCAGTTCTCTCGCATACGACGGAACCGGAACCTATGCCGGCCGCAGGCTGGCGGGAGTCGGCTTCTGGTCGCTGTTGTGGATGAACGAAACAAGCTCCTGGGATCCGATCTCCAGTTCCAGCGCGGGGAAATCCAGAACATACCCTCACATCTATCAGATCTGTCAGGAACTTCGCGCTCCTGCCGGTCAAAAGAACTTCGTGGTCGCCGGATTCGAAGGCCTGAACTTTCGCTGGCGCGATCCAAACGAAGGTCCGGACGACTTCGGCGACACGGACAACAACTCGACACGGGCCATCGTTTCAGCACCCGGAGGCCCCGGCCGCCCCCTCAATACGACCAACGCGATGCAGATCGGCTTCGATTTCGAGGCCTCCGGCCGCCTCTTCTTCCGTCACGAACTGCTCGCCAGCAATAACGCACCGAGTGTCATGGACACCAACGCCGTGGCCGCCCTCTTTGACACGACAACTGAACTGGAAACGTCGGTTCACACCAACACCTCCCATGCCAACGTCACCATTCGCATGGTTGTCATGGATGCAGACCGGCAACTGGAGATGTCTCCCGCCTTCTCCCTCAGTGGAACCGGCTGGCGGACCATCACGTGGGATCTGACGGAAAGCGTGAACGCATATACGACATCGGAACCCGCGTTCAACAATGGTAACGGAGTTCTCAACACGGCGGGTTCCGGTGCGAAGGACATCGCTTTCGTCGGTTTCCTGATCGAATCAACCTCCTCGGTTAACGGAGCCGTTGTTCTCGACGAGATCACCTATCGTCATGCCAATGCGGACGGCCTCAATTACACCATCAACGAAGTTCGTTACGACGGTTCCGCCGGAGAGTTTGTGGAGATATTCGGACCGGCAGGGCCGTTTCCCGCCGGATTTCAACTCATTCTCATCGATGGAACCACGGGAACACGCACGCCAGTGACCGTGACGGGAACCGTGCCGGACGATGGGAGCGGTTTCGGATATTACGTTATCGGCGACCCCTCCGTTGCAAACGTGGATCGAACGACCGGCTTTTCCGATGCATCCGGCAACATCACTGACAGCAGCCCTTCCGCCGTGCAGCTTTATAACAGCACCAATGGTGGTGTTTACGACTCTTTGGTCTATGAGGCGTTTGGGGGTCTCAATGAACTGCTCCGTATTCAACAGCTTGGCGTCATCGAGGAAGGTGCGCCCTGGACGGGGCGAGTCGGTCCGGGTACAAACTCCGCCGGCGAAAAAAGCTCTATCGGACGCTATCCCGACGGCCACGACACACAAATCAATCACAAGGACTTCACACTCCTGAATCCTTCGCCCGGGGAAGCGAACGGCAACACCGTCGACATCAGCAACGGCGCCGTTCTCTTCGACTTCTCAACCGCACCCTCCGGCATTACCCAAACCTTTCAAGCTTTTGACGTCACGTCATCCGGTGTCGGGGCATCCCCCAGCGGAGGCAACGTCTACCGCTGCGTCGACACAACAGGTGGTGGTGTCATGACGTTCTTTGGCGACAAGTCTCTCGGCCACGAAGGAGGCTATCGCGTTACCGGAGAGATTTATCTTCCTGGTCCCGCTGAACCTGCACAAGCCGTTGCCATCGGCATCTGCGGCACACAGGGAAGCGCCTTCTTCTCCCCTCTCCGATCAGGAAACAGCTACGAAAACGGTTATATGCTCATTTACGAAAACCGGTCCGGCGTGGGGCTTGACGACGGCCGGCCGGACCACGCGGGGGTGATCGAGTTCGTACACGCCACCCACGATAACCAGGACGGCCTGCCCGTGGAGTTCCTGGGTTCTTCCGCAGCTGTTGCCCCGGGAGACTGGACAACCTTTGAACTTGTCATCGATCCCGAAGCCGCCATCAACGAGCAGCTCGTCGCGCGCATTGGCGCCACCACAGTCTATTCGGGTGCCATCCCCGCTGGCGGACCAACGTCTGGCGCGTTCACTGTCGGTTTTCGTGAAAATCACAGCGGCACACCGGCTTCAAACGAAGGCACGTGGGTTGACAATCTGCGTATTGAACAAATCGGCGAAGTCAACATTCCGCTGGATGGATTCGCCATTCGATAGAGATGCGTATTTGCACTCATCGTTCCCAATAAAATAACATGACATGCTCTGGTCGACAACACGTCGATCAAAACTGGTCCGCATACCAACACACTCCGCCGGGTCTTTCACTATCCCGTTGCATTGGGGTCTGACACCATCCATTTGTTGTTCAATGATTGCCTGTATAGTTTGCGGCACAAATCCCGAGTCAGAAAGGATGGTTATGACATCAAATCGATTTGCATGGTTGTGTGCGAGTCTGCTCGCAGTGCCTTTTTTGCACGCGGATGATGCGGACGGCTATTCCGCACATTCCCAGCCGACTCCGAACCCGGAAGTGCTTCCGGGGCCTTCCGATGCGAGTGAGCTTCTGGAGCACGAGGCACGACAGAAAAGCCTCGGAACAACAAAGGGCAAGGTCTCAAAAGCTTCTTCACCGGTTATCGACAAAGATGACTTCTGGGTTTTCGGCTATATTCAAAGCCAAAATGTTCTCGCCGGTGCGCGCTGGCAGTCCCTGACGGATGTCGGCACACTCTTCGTCGAGTTCGATTCAAGTGGCAACATCTCCGTCTCCGAAGCGAACAATTTCCTCAACCGCAACAGCGATCTGATGGCGGGCGGCGCCGCGGACAACGCCGGCGTGGGTGTTCACGTTGTCATTCTCAATTCGGGATTCAACAACGCAGTCACTGAATCCGTTATGAATAACACGACAAACCGCAACAACCTGATCAGCGAGATTGAGACTCTGCTCGAAGACGAACTGACAACAAACTCGCCCGGATATGTGGCGGGTGTCAGTTTCGACCTTGAACCGTTTTCCTGGAATGCAACAGCGGCCACCAATCTCGAAACGTTCTTCGACGATCTGCGCACGCTGTTCGACACCGACACGGAGCTGTCGCCACTGGATCTCGAAATCAGCTGGTATACCGATCCCACTCCGAGTTCCACTCAGTATAGCAACCTCGGAAACTACATCGACAGCATCGACAAGATCCTCTACTCGATGTACGATTTCGGCACCGGCTCCACGCCTCGCGACCCTTCCGACTTCGATGCGACGCTATCACGAACGACGGATTACCTGGAGGACTACGGCGTTCCGCCGGAGAAACTTGTCCCGCTGATCTCCACCTATTCAAGGCAGTTTCCCGACACGACCTCCTACGGCGTCGCGGGCTCCGGCAGTTCAACCACAGGTCTTGGCTTCACTGACGCGCTCTACAACACAACCCTCCGCCCTTCGCCTTACACTCGCAACTACGTGACCGGTGATGAGGCATCCTGGTACACGGACGGAACGAACGTGGTCGTTAATCCTCTCGTCGAGGGTCTGGAATTCAAGATTCGCCAGGCGCTCAGCTACCAGGACAGCAGCAGCATTTATGCAGGCCGCAAACTCGGCGGTGTCGGATTCTGGTCCCTCATGTGGTTGCTGGAGACGTCCTCCTATGACTTCAATCAAGCCAGCACCGGCAGCTTCTATCGCACATACACTCATCCCTATGAAATCTGCCAGATCGCTCTCTCCCCTCCGGGGACGCAGCGTTTCCTGATCGAAGGCTTTGAATCGGCCAACCCCCGCTGGGAAGACCCCAACACCGGCCCCGACGATGTCGGGGATACCGATTTCGACTCCTTCCAAATCTGGGAAGCATCCCCCGGGGGCGCGGGCGCACCCGCCAGCACCACCAATGCTGTGCGTGTGGCTTTTAACTTCGAACAGGCCACGGGAAATCAGCTCTTCTTCCGTCATGAAATTCTTGCCAACCCGTCCTTCACCAGCGTTCCCGACTTCAACGCAACAGGTGGCTTTCTGGATGCAACCTCCGAGATTCAGGCTTATGTTCATGCCGGCACATCCGGAGCACCCTCCGCACTGTCCGACACCAGCATTGCCATCGTGGTTCTTGACGCGGATGGCGAACTCGAGCGCGGCCCGCTGACAGCTCTGACATCCGCCGGATGGCAAACCGTCACCTTCGATCTGACGGCAACCGCGACCGCCTTCTCCACAACGGATCCTGCCTTTGGAGGAACATCCGGCTCCGGTGACGGCACCATCGACACGGCAGGAGGTGGTGCACGGGACATTGCTTTTGCCGGATTCCTGATCACCGATGAAGATGGCCTGGCCGGCTCAAGAAGTGTCATCTTCGACGAAGTCAGCTATGTGCACAAAAATCCGGGCGGTATGGATTACGTCATTAACGAAGTTCGTTACGACGGCTCTTCCGATGAATACGTCGAGATTTACGGACCCGCCGGTTCTCTTCCCTCCGGCTTTCAGCTCGTTCTCATCGAGGGTGGCACCAACACCCGCACGCCCTACACGGTTACCGGTTCAATTCCCAACGATGGCGGAGGCTTCGGTTATTTTGTCGTCGGCGACCCGACCGTTGCGAATGTGGACAGCTCTCTGGGCTTCAGTAATGTGAGCGACGAACTCTCCTCCAGTAATCCTTCCGCGGTACAGCTTTACAACAGCTCAACCGGCGGTGTGTATGACTCCTTTGTCTACGAAGCCTTTGGAGGCCTCGACGAACTCATTCGCCAGGAACAACTTGGCGTCGTTGACGAAGGTTACCCATGGGCCGGCCGCGTTGCCGGCGGCACTGATTCACTAAGCCAGAAAGGCGCCATCGGCCGTTACCCCGACGGCACCGACACGGACGTGAATTACGACGACTTCGCCCTTCAGCTTCCCACCCCGGGCACGTCAAACGGTGGTGCTGTCGATATTACCGGCGGCCCCGTCACCTATGATTTCAGCACAGCGCCGGCCACAGGCTTCCAGACGTTCCAAAC
>JANQSL010000014.1 GCA_028284075.1 Candidatus Sumerlaeia bacterium
GAAGTGTTTATCCAGCGTCAAAGGCACCTTCGATTCGCTGATGTTCTGGATGTTCGTCGTTCCGCTGAACTCGTCTGCCACAAATGCGGCAGGTTTCCGAATATGGATTGTGTCGCCCTTTTGCAGGGAGTCGCCAAATTCCAGTTCATGATCGCGATAAAACAACCCCGCTGCGACCAAAGCGCCCTTGAGAATCATCAGAGATTCCCGGGCAATCATTGTAGGGGTCACGATTGTGTTAGGCATACTGCATTCATCCTCATTGCGTCAAAGTTCGATATTCAAAGCCGTCAGATCCGGCCCTCACTGCGGGCCTTCTCGTACTGCTCCTGAGTCATGCCGTTAATCTCTTCCGCCGTATACTTGCCGCCCGATCCGGCCCCGCCCCCATTCTTCGGAGGCGGATCATTCTTCAGGCGCTCGCGAACGATCGCATCCACACGCGCATCGATCACCTTCTGCACCGCTTTTGCGGCGCCAACGCGGCCATCCAAAGTCGAGAGATCCCCGTCAAAGACAGGCGCCAGATCACCAAGCCCCGACTTGTTCAGCTCCGTTCGCGTCTGCTCTCGAAGTTCAAGCGTTTCACGCTGGGACTTTTCGGTTTTGTACAGATCCTCGAATTCTTTGTTCGATTCCGCCTGTTTCCGTTCCGCTTCCGCCCGGAGGGCAGCTTCTCGCTTCTGAACCGCCTCGTTCACCCGGCGATCCAGCTCCGATTGCTGTTCCGGCGAAAACTCCACCGGCTTCTTGCCACCCGCGGTTCCGGTGTTGTCACCAGCCGCACCACCGCTACCGGTCGTCGTCGATCCGTCAGCACCCGGGTTGTTTCCCGTTTGCTCCGCACCGCCGCCCGAACCGTCGCCGCCGCCCGCACCACCGTCCGGCGCGTGCAAACCAGTCATCAGCTTCAGCCAGCTATCCCGCATAAAATGCCTCCATCGCCAAAGTTACACACTATAGTCCCACCTGGCTCCCTGATCGTTCCTCACCCGTCTTCATCTTTGTCCCCGTCTGAGTTTTCGCCTTGCTTGCCCGGCAAACTCTCCGGTGGTGGCGGTTCTGACCCGTTCGTGTTACTGGCCCCTTCTTTCTGCTCTTCCTTCAACCTCTGCAAAGCCCCGTTCGGATCCTCCACAAACGGCAGCAGCTTCAGCCGATCCAACGTTGACATCACATCCTTCAGATTCGGCAGATACTGCACCAACTCCAGATCGTTGAACGGGATATTCCGTTCCATCTTCGTGTCAAATTCATCCAGAGTCGGACGCGCAAGCGCTCTCTGCACGCGGTTCCAGAGCGCCACGCGTCCCCTCAATCCTGATCGTTCACTCCCCTCGAAATGCTTTTCAAACTCTACTGATTGCTGAATCATTGAATGGAACATCAGCTTCAGAGCGATTCCACTGATATTCGTGATCGTCCCCTCGTTCCCTCCAACCGTCTCATCCAGATCCGGCACACACCCCATCAGATGAATACTGGCCCGCGTCACACGGTGATCGTACTTAAACTTCTCCACATCCACATTCCGCGTCACATACTCCGCGCTCGCCTCTCCCGGAAGCGGCAGAATCCCCATCGCCTTCAGCTTCTCCAGAATCGTCAGACCGTTTTGATCCCGCTCCAGCAACTGCTCAAAATTCATGTTCTTCAGCGCCAGCAGTGAATCCACATTGTGTTTGATATCGTCCGACAGGCTCGAACGTGAAACATCGTACACATCGCACTGAGTCATGAACGCATCAGAGATGAAGCGCTCCCCATCCTCCGATGCCTCGAACAGCACCAGAGGAAGCACTCCCAGCGCGTTAGGCTCGCTTTTCAGCTCCTTGACGCTCTTATTCCCGTCCTGCTCGAAATGCTGAATGTAATCCGGAGTGTAGTACACAAACTCCGTCAGCTCCTCCGTCAGCACGCGTCCGGTCCGTCGCAACAACGTGCCTGGCTGATGCACCACACGCCTCAGAGCGTGCACCACATCACCGAACTCATTCCGCACCGGCACCCATTCCCATGGTCGGGTCCGCATCACGCGATGCCGCTGCCCGTCGAACCAGTGCAGCTCCACCGCCCGGCCAGTCTTGATTGCGTCCGCGAGCAACCCCGCATCCGCCGCCGGAAGACAATTCGCCTTGTAGAACTCCCGATACTGCCCGAGCGCTGTTTCCTGGCTCTCTCCCGCTTTTCCACCTCCGCTCTTGTCCACAATATAGTTCGCATCGCGGGAAGTCAAAAACCCCGCGTGCATCCGCACCACATACTTTGTCCAATTGGTGATAACTTGAGACTTGTTGTTGCCGTCGATCCGGGGCTTGTTCAGCTCCGGAACGGTCTGCTTTCCCTTGTAGTACGACAGCACACGCTTGTCCGCCGCACGCACATCGCTCCCGGAATCCCACAGGTCCAGAACATCTTTGCCATCCATAGAGGCGCCCCCAATGAGCTACCCCTATAGTCCCACCTGACCCTCTGATCGTCTGAAATTTGCTACGAGGTTGTGTTTCAACAATTCAAAGCCCTACCGGCCCGACTCCAATACTAAGCTAAGGTGTTGCATCGAACGTACGATCGAAGTGGAATCCTTTTCCAGCGAAGAGAGCCATTTGTTCACGGAACTCTTCCTCATCCTCACTTGCAAGTAACTGTCCTATTGTTTCTTTTGAGAATATCGATTCTTCCTTGACAATCACAAAACCACCGATACTTAATTCACGACTATAATCATCCGAAGTGTAAATCGCATCTATGTCAAAGAGCATGCAGGCTTCGGCAATAAACCGTCGAGTTACCTCAAATGGCATATCGTTCCCGACAATAAGACTGCCGCAATTATCCAAACCTGCAACCTGAAACATCCTAATATTGAATCCTCGTTCTCTGAGCTCTTTCGCTGTTGAACCAAATGGGTCGCAACCTTTCGATATAGAAACCATATAGGACCGCATCTCCGCTGCCTCAGATGCTATTTGAATTGTACCTGCTGACTTTCCCAGCGATTCTCCTATCGCAACAAGCCGTTTTTTCAAGGCTTTCCTCTCAATTTCTGAAAGTTCTTGTTGCTGAGTAAGTGAAATGACTGCCGAATTCAATCCGTCCATGTCTGCAGCGAGCTCACTCGATATTTGGAGTGTAGTAACAGTTTCCTTGGCGATCGTTGCACGAATCAAATCAGCATCCCGTGACAATTCTTCTAGCTTATCATTGAACGAGAAACCTTTGCCTTCAAGAGTATCGATAGTCACTCGAAGAGAATCAGCTTCTAAGAACAACTCAGTTAGCCTCTTCTCAAACGATTCATTCGCTCTCTCGAATGCAGTCACTGCTTCGCTTGTCTGAATTGATAGCTCACGAGTTTCTCGAGTCGCATCTAATAGCCTGCGCGTCGCGTCGTCCTGAACCGATTGAGCTGCATCTAACGCCACATGAGCCTCTGACAACTGATCTTTTACAGTTAGATGAAGGAGGAGAAGTGCAAAGCCTGAAACTATGACGCCTAACCAAGTGTAGTGCCATCGGAGTTGCTTCTCCACGTTTGACCGAACTTGCTCGGTCAAACGACGCCTATGCAACTCCAGGAACTCCTCGGAACTGAGACCCCTTTTCTCAAGAAGCAGTTCTTTGGGTACGGGAGTTGGAGGTCGATCTGATTTGTTCGAGTCTGACTCATGCATCTCCATTTCCCTATTTGTCGGGAACATAATTGTTCAATTAAGTCTGCCTCTCAACGTCAGCATGCAGTGTCAAGCTGTAAGAGTTTTGCTTGCGCCGATTCAATTGCACAAGCAATGGGGAAGCATGGAACGCCAGCCATTGCAAAAGTTCTATCTTTTAGTCCCGGGCCTTGGCGCCCTCGGCGGACTCCTCTACTGGCTCTTCAGCCTCTGGATCGGAACGCCCCATCATGTTCACCCGGCCTTCGGCATCATCATCTCGGTCGCCCTTGGCTCTGGAGCCAGCTTCATATTCATAGTCCTCATTGCCAACACTGATCGCACAGACAAGGCAAGGCTCCTGGCCCTCTCCCTTGTTGCAGGTTTCTTTTGGGAGCCCGTCTGGATCGGGGCCCGTGGACTTGTCGACTATCAAATGGACGAGAAGCGTACCCAAGCCGCCATCGAGGTAATCGATGAGGCCCTCGAAACAGCCGCCCTTCTCGAGAATGCGAATGAAGAGGACCGTCCAGAACTTATTGAACGCCTTTCCCGCGAAACCGCCCGCCTCACCGAACTCACATCCTCCATCAAAAGTGTCTCCAACTTAGCCAAGGTGGACGAAAAGTTCGTCGATCTCTATGCGATGGTCGACAAGCTTCCGATCGATGAGCCTCAGATCGATGAGACACCCACTATTCCGGAGACCGCACCACCGACGACCTCTCCAGATGAAGAAAAGCTACAGGACATTCGTAGACAACGAAATCTGATCGAACAAGCAAGCGACAGTGGATATGTGCTTCCAAATGGGATCAATAGGGAGAAAAAGTTGACACCTACTCCTACTCCTACTCCCAAACCGTCAAAATCTATGCTTGTTGAATTTTCTCCATCGAATGCCTCGGACGCGACTATTACATTCCATCCTTCAACACGCGTCTACGTTGTTTTTCCTGATCCAGTGTATGATTTTGAAATAGGTGACAGAAATATCGCCAAGCACACAATATTAGGTGATCGCGTGATATTAATAACCGCCCTCAAAGAGGGTGTGACATCCTTCAAAGCAAAGAGCGAATCCGCATCGATGTACGCTGGACTTCTTCAAATCAGTCCTCACGTCTGAGTTCAACTGTGGCTGCGCACTCTTTGTCACACCCCAAGCAATGCTCGGAATCCTTCTGGCACGTCTCCAACTCCACCCTTTTTCTTCGCTTGTTCAAACCGCAGTGAACAATCTAGCGCCATGATCGATGCAACCACCCCGTCGATACGGTTCTTTGAACTCTTGTGTTCCTTTACCGGGCGAATCTTATCGGAGGAATCCCTCAGAACCTTCACATTGGAAACCATCCACGTCAGAACCGGATTTCCGTCGTGCTCGATCTTGCCGGAACTGATCCGCTTCTCAAAGTCCGTCGATGGCGTGTGGAAGCTCCTCAGACCTTGGACGAACTTCACCATTGGCACGCCCTTGCGCTCCAGATCCGTGTTCACCTGCACCGCGTTCCAGTCATCGTATGCAATCATCGCCACGCGATACCGCTTCCGGATCTCGTCCACATCCTTCACGATCGTATCATAATCGATCGCACCTCCCGGCGTTGTCTTGATCCATCCCTCATCAACCCAGCGATCATACGGCACACGGTCTGACTTCTCCCGCGCCGCCAGCGTTCCCTCCGGCAACCAGAACTGCACCAGTACTCGCAACACATCATTCGGACACGGAAACACCAGTGCGAACGCCGTAAGGTCCAGTACGCTCGACAAATCCAGACCTCCAAAGCACGCCATGCCCTTCATTGAATTCCAGTGAAACGGCCGCCCACATGCTTTCCACTCCTCCACTGACAGCCAGCGCTCAACTCCTGCCTGCTGCCATCGGTTTAGGACATACCGGCCGTAGGACTTTCGACGTTCAGGGGATCCTAACGCCTTGGTAAGCTGCTGCTCGATGTAATCACGAGTCACTGACACGTCGAGGTTTGGATTTGCTTGCCGGTACGCCTGCGGATCATCCCACTTCAACTCCTTGTCCGCTTCCGCAATATAGCAAAAAAAGGAGTCATCCTCGATCGCACCTTCGAGCACTTTTTCCGCATACTCGTACTGATCGTGACAGATTCCGTGATCGCCTTCACCCGCCGTGGTAGGACACAAGACCAGCGGCTGAGTTCGCGCCCCCGTACCGGTTACAATGACATCGTAGATGTGCGGTGTCTTGTGGGCATGGAGTTCATCAATAGATGCCGCACTCACATTCAAACCATCCAGACTCTTTGTGTCTGATGACAAAGGCTTGATCACGCTCGCCGTTTTTGGAATCTCGATGGAATTCGTCTTGATCACCGCCCGCCGTCGAAGAGCCTTCGACTTCTTGACGAACTGGGTGCAGTCGTTGAAGATGATTTCCGCCTGATCCTTCTTTGTCGCGGCCGTGTAGAGTTCAAGTCCCTCTCCGTCCGTGTAGAGAATCACCAGGAGTATCGCTGCCGAGAGCGCCGATTTTCCGTTCTTCCTCGCAATCTGAAGATACGCCTCCCGGAACAACCGCGTGCCATCGTGCCTTTTCAAACCAAACAAAGGCCGGATAACATCCTCTTTCTGCCATTCGCTCAGAATGAACGGCTTTCCCGCGTGCGGCTCCTTCCAATGCTTCATGTGTCGCTCGATAAAGAACACCGCACGATCCGCCGCCTCCTGATCGAAAACGTACTTCTCCTTCAGCCGGGCGATTCGCTCCCGATGCAGCAAGACCTTTCGGCAGACATCTCCCTCAGTCATTACCGTTCCAGTCCTTGAACAAATCGTTGTCGTCTTCCAGATCGTCCATGTTGATCCTCAGACGCTTTCGTGCGCCCGGTGAAAAGCCCAGTTCTTGAATGTACTTCTTCATCAGTTCCCCGTTTTGCTTCACGATCGAATGAGCCGGATGGATCTGTTTCGATCCATTCGGCGTTTTGATCACAAGCCCCTCCTTTTTGATCATTTGCGTTGCTTGCAACCAGTAACTGAAAGACGTAAGAAAATTCATCAACGCCGCTTCATCGATCGCGAGATAACCGACCGCTTCAAGCTCGCTCTGCAGGCGTTTGAACATCCACTTGCCCCACTTGTCCTGATGAGGCGGGCATTTGATTTCCTTTACATCCTTCTTCACGATCAAATCCTCTTCTCTGCCACCCCCAAAGAGTTTACTCACCTTCGCACACACGAAACTGGGGAGTTGGTCTCCACCCACCCTCTACAGGGTGCCATCCCCCCTGTGTTCTGACAGATGACACGACTGGCACAACGCTTCGCAATTTGCTTTGTCCAACCGCTCACCGCCTTCCTTCAGTGGTTTTCGATGATGCACCATGACTGATACAGCACCGCATCGATTGCAAAACGGATGATCCAACAGGAATGCCTTTGCAAACTCACGCCATTCACGATCATATCCGCGCTTCGCCGCTGTTCCACGCTCCCTATCGTACACTCTCGAACCACGCCGACGCTCCGCCCGATGCTTACCACAGTAACAGGAATCACCAGCCGCCATCCTCGGACATCCCGGTACAGCACAAAACCTCGCCATAATAGCACCTTGCGCCTCCATTTCACTTCGAATCGTGTGCAAAAATGAATAATAGCACGTCCGGTGCAGAGCACTAAACGCATTCCCTTTCACCCTTGGAACCACTCTGAGACATCTCACAACCGCATTCTGCACGAAGTCGTCAAACTCCACAAAGCAAGGAGCTCTCAGTTTCTCTCGCTTCTCAGCAAGAACCAGCCTTGCCAGCGGATAGAGATAATCCTTCGACAGCGATTCAAGATCCTCACGCCGCCCTGACTCCTGAACACGTACCACAGCCATCTGCATCGCGACAGCATCAATTCCCATCCTCAACAACCTCCAATACAACCTCCGGCAGTAACTCCGCCTTCAACGCCAGCCCGCGAAATCCCCTCCCGTCACCTTGCACTGCCTGGAATCCCAACTCCAACAGAGCCGCTTTGAAGGACTCAACATCCACTGCCGACACAGCCTCTGCCTTGCACCACGCAAGGTAACATCCGAACAGGGCCTCTGTCGCTACCGACAACCGCCGCCTCGCATTGCCGGAAATCACCAGACACTCATCAGAGACCCAGCGCCGCACTGACTCATCCACCAGCGAACCCGCCCCCGCCAGACGCATCGCTTCACTGAACTGCGGATGCGTCGAAGGAATAACCACTGCAACAGCGGCATCACCACGGCGAACAACTGTCGCAGCCTCGGAGAACTCCAACTGACGCACCGCAGCCCGAACAGCCTTCCAACGTCGTGCCGTCAACAGATCCTCCTTCCTCATTCCCCGAAGCCCTCCCTTCCTGCCAGATCGTCCAGAACAGCCTTCAATGCGTCTTCGCACGTCATTGGGTTCGACCGCTCAACATTTGCTCTTCGCAACCGATCCATGCCGCTAGTCAACGCATCCGGGCCATGAAGCCGGGCACACTTGTGACCGAGCCTGTGCACCCTCGCTCTCGCATCGCCACCACTCTTCGCGTTCAACGAGAGAGGCGCATCAATCTCCATCTGCCAGTCATTGATCACTGCCCGCACAACGCGGTCACTGTCCCGATTCGATGCCTTGGGAACTGCACCCGCACGGCGGACCGTGCCTTTGGCACGGGGAGTATTAGTTTTATTATTACTTAATACTGGGGTGACACCTGCGTCACTGCTGGGGTGACGTGGGTGACACTGCTGGGGTGAAATCCTGTCACCCCTCGTACTGCCCTTGAGGGGTGACTTTCTATCACCCCTCAGTTCCGGGCGGGGCGGTTTCGCCTCCGCCTTCGAAAGATCGATCCGGTACGTGTTCGCACGGCGGCCGCCACCCTGTCTCATGACCGACAGAATTCCGCGTCCAACCAAGTCTGTGACAATGCGCTTCACGTTTCGCTCACTCTGATCGATCTGCCACGCAATTTGTGCGTAACTCGTCCAACCCTCGCCTTTCTCATTCGCATAATCGCCAATCACCTGCAACACGGCCCTCTCACTCGTCGTCAACTTCACATCGTACCACAGCCTGTGAATCCAATTGATTCCCATCTAAGCGCCGACAACCTCCGCCCGCGACTCACCCTCAATTCTCTCGAACGTCACTACCCACACCCACGGGTTTTTCTCCCAGTCGAATCCGCGCTTGGCATTCAAGCAGTCCCAAAGGTCGCGAAAATCGCCTCTGGTATAATGATACAAATTTTCGGGATCGTTGACTGCGTTACTGTGATACCATTCCGGATCAAACCCCTCTGCCCAACAATCCTCCATTGAGATGTCCTGAAGCCTCTCAACACGCACCTCATTTACTCGAAGCAGAATGCGCGAAGCCCAGCGAGGCATGTGTATGGAGGGACGCCATGGCCACTCTGTGTATTTGGTGTTTCTGTTTCTATCGGCCCGATAGCAGATGTCCGGCGTCGGTGTGTCTAGTTCATCTTGCGGAATGCAAAACGTCTCCCGCACCCACAACCGGTCGCCCTCTTCACCGTATGGACATCGTACTGCTGGAGCGCACCTACAAGCTCCACCCTCAAACGTCTCCGCCCATCCAGTCTTGCTATACTGACACCGTGAAACACCATGCTTGGGCTGTGGCTTGATTACTCGCCGAGTTTGCATCTTTCTCCCGTCTAGGATTGCACGCACCATCGTACCCGAGAACAGGATTGGATGCTCTTTCAACTCAATTCCCATCGGCATTGCCCAATACCTCCATTGCATCCCTCACCGCCAGCTCCAATCGCTCCAACATCTCCCGCGTTGCTTGCCCCGTTCGCTGCTGGGTTTCCTCCCGTTCAATCTTCAATACAGCATCCCGTGCAGCCGTCCATGGACACCCGCACGCCTCTCCTAACGACTTCCACGGCGTTCCCGGAAACTGCCGCTTCATCAAGGTCCGAAAAACGGCGCGCCCCGATGCGACCCGCGGACCTGCATCTCCGTGCTTCATCAAAATCTGCGGAGTCGTTGCAAAGTGCGGTGCAACCACGCCTGCGACCAACTTCGCCCGCGCTTTCAGATCCCCTTCCGTCTCACCAAACCAATCCACCGCAGCCATATCACCGATCCTCCTTCACAGCCATTGTCTCCGCCCGTTCCCCCAAGAAGCCCTCAAATACATCCTCCAGCACTCGCCACAGTCCCTGCAGTGCCTGCACACGCATCACCAGTGCATCTTCCAGCCCGGGAATCTTCGGCACCGGCAACTTGCATCCCGAGACTGCAAACGAATCACCCTCCAACGTAAACTCCCACACGGCGTCTTCAGCGCCGAACACCAGTGCCGCCTTGCGAATCACACGGCCACACGCCAAAGCCGACTCCACCTCCGGAGAAAACGCCGACTCCTCACCCGACAAAGCCACCCGCGTCTTGTCATCATCTTTTGCCAGCGCAATACCTGCCGGAAAGTCCACCGATAAACCCGGTTCCGACTGACAACACCACGGCCTTGCCGAATCCTCTGCCTCACAACGCTGCACAACACCTCGATACAACCACGTCATGAACGCGCACCCCACATCTCCCAACCGGTCCATCACTTCCGCCAAACCCAACTTTTCATCTGATGGAAGTGCCGGATCCTCCACGCCGCTCCTTTCCAGCCAGTCGTACTTCATCAGAGATGGCACGATCGGCGCCAGCCGCATATCAAACGTTGACGCGAACAGGTCCATGATCCGTTCGCATAACGATCTGCTCCCCGAGCCGATAAACACCTCGCCGGAGTTCCGATCCCAAACAACCTCTGTAAAACTCGACGAGGCCGACGTTTCCTTCAACATCTCAATCGTCAGTTGCTCCTCCAGCGCCCTCCGATGCTGGCGGGTGATCCTCTCCACTCCCTTGTCTCGTTTGGCCTTATCCATCGCCTTGCGCAGCCGTTCACGAAACAACACCGGACACAAAGATTTCCGATCAAGCCGCGCCGCCAGAAACACCAGCGAAGCTCCTTCAACCCGCAGGTCGCCCCAGCTCAACTCCTCTTCCAAAACCGCCCGGGGATTGACCCAACCAAACGACTCCTTTTCTCCACGGTCCGCATTGATAGCCCGGAACGAATATCGCCGCACCGCCATCGTTGCCACACGATCGAATTCCCCGCACGGCTCACCATCTAAAACAAACCGCCGACACGCCAGTGAACCGTCAACGAAGCTCACGTGTTCTTTACCTCCAGTTTCTTCCGCCTCCGCCTTGCCGCCCGGTTCCTCGCCTTTCGCCTTAACTCCTGACACAACGGACACAGCGACCGTGCATCTTTTCGGTTCTTGAGACTTCGTTCAAAGTTGCGATCGCCATCCGGCCATAACCGCACGATCCGGATCTTCGCCCCCAAACTGTGAGCCGCACGGACCAACGGACTCCCCTTTCCCGACTTGTGATCCTCCAGCCTCTCTTCGGCGGATCGGTCCGTGAATCCAATGTAATGCCGGGCATGACTCACTTTGCGGGAAAAATGAAGAAGATAGACCGCCACTGCACACCCACCTCTCTAAACTGGAACAATCACACCAACCTCAAACCCGAGACCTTTCAACACTTCCAACTTCTCTTCCTTCGACAACTCGCGCCGAACCTCTTCTTCATCAGGCCCCGAACCTTTGTTCTCCAACAACCTATCCACGGCGTCGCACACCTCATTCACACGCGGCGCATCCACAATCACCGACCCGCCTTCCTGCGCTGCACATCGCATTGCACCCAACACCGTCTTCAACTCTGCATTGTTCAGCATCATTCCACCTCCGCTTTAATCTTCGTCATCAAATCCATCCGCGTATGTCCGCCTCCCGTGCTCTCGAATACGCTCTTCCTGAGTTAACAACCACTCCTTCGCCACACCGAATCGCGCCTGAAAATTCCCCGCCCCCCCCACACACCAGAATAGAAAAGCCATCCTCTCCCATTGCTGTTCCGATGATCTGGATACCATCCAAGCCAACCGTTTCCAGAATCTCCTTAGCCTTCTGGTCCAGACACTCGCACAATTGATTGTACTCTTCCCGTTCGCTCACAATCCAGCGACCTCCCGCGCCTCCAAACCTCTGCGCTCAACTTCTTCCTTTTGCCACTCCACGCGTTCCCGCACCTCCCTCGCCAGCTCCTCCAA
The DNA here is from genome assembly GCA_028284075.1 of Candidatus Sumerlaeia bacterium. GTDB lineage: Bacteria > Sumerlaeota > Sumerlaeia > SLMS01 > JAHLLQ01 > JAJFLJ01. Next base: position 11,819 of record JANQSL010000014.1, read on the forward strand.
CACCCTGGCATCGTTCTCTGTATACCAAACCGGATCGCAGTAAACATGAACATGAACCGCTAATGCCTTCAACAATCCGCACCACGGAGCCTTCATTCCGGCAATACCGCGGCCACGTACCGACAATCGTTCCATCACCGAACAGTCCAGCATCAGTGCAACCTCGGAAACTCAGACAAATTCACGCCCGCCAGCATCCAGAGCCATTCTTCAAATGTCATCACGGCACACCTCCCTCAACACTCGCTCTCGCCGCTATCAGCAGCGCTTCCTTCATCCTCTGATCCTCCGCCAGTTCCCGCTCCAGCTCCTCCATATCCTCCACCGTCAGGCGCTCCCGCGATGCGATCGCCAACGACTCAGCTGTATCCTTCTGGTATGCCAGACACGCCCTGACACGATCCAATCGCGAATTGCCCGAACCGCCGCGTAAAGGAACCAGCACACAACCGCACCGATCCGCCGCCAACTCCAACAACTCCCTTACATCACAC
>JANQSL010000032.1 GCA_028284075.1 Candidatus Sumerlaeia bacterium
GAGTAGGCGCGATCATCGGTTCCCTCCCACCACCAGCCGACACCATAGGGAACACCGCGCAAGAGCAGTGTGTCTTCAATGTCGGAACCCTGAAGGATAATGGTGTCGCCGACAATTTGCTCGGTCCGCCGCCGTTCGGGATCCCGCCAGGATACCGCCACTCCGCCGGTTGTCGCGGTCATGGTAAGTGGTGCGGACTCCGGGATCGTTCGAGCGGTGGAACCGCTCCGGGTTTGAACGGACCATTCTTTGCCGGACACGCCCTCGATGGAAGTGAGCGTATGCACGAGGCGAACGCGAACAACAGGCTCTGTTTCCCACTGCTGATAGCCGCCTGTACCGAAAAAGGTACAGCCTCCGAGGAAAACAGTCAAAACCATTGCGATGGCACGGATCATCGAATTCATGAACGAACACCTCGCGGATTGAGAATGAACATTTTTGTCCTTGGCCGAGGACAATCACCCGGTGTCTGGTCAAGGGTCAACAGGTGGCGCAACTGATGAACGAACCTCCGTCTTTTTCCAAAGCGGCAGATGCCGCACGGCGCATCGGGCTCTTTGCCGGACCTGTCCTGGCGTGTGCCGTGGTCTTGATTTCGGGCAGCACCGAGCCGCGGGTTCTTGCCGCCGCGGTCGCCGTTTTGATGGCCGTCTGGTGGATGACGGAAGCTTTGCCTCTGGCGGCAACCTCCCTGGTTCCACTGGTTTTGTTTCCGGTTTTCGGAATTCTTTCCGCCGGTGGTACCGCCTCACAGTACATGAACAACACCATCATGTTGTTCTTTGGCGCGTTCCTGATCGCCATCGCGATGCAAAGGTGGCGACTGCATGAGCGTATTGCTCTGCGCGTGTTGACACTGACGGGATCATCGCCTTCCGGGGTTATGCTGGGGTTTATGATCGCCACCGCGTTTTTGTCGATGTGGGTGTCGAACACCGCCACGGCCATGATGATGGTTCCCATCGCGCTGGCTGTCGTCTCCAGTCTGGAAGCGGAGTCCGGTCGTGAATCAGTGACACCGTTTGCCGCGGGGCTGTTGTTGGTTATTGCTTACAGTGCGTCCGTCGGAGGCATTGCAACTCTTGTCGGAACGCCGCCGAACCTGGCGTTCGACCGTGTTTATCGTATTTCACTTCCTGAAGCGGAGCCGGTCTCCTTCTTGAAATGGATGCTTCTGGCGGGGCCGTTTTGTTTTTTGATGCTGGGAGTTACCTTCGCGTGGCTCCGCTGGACAATGAGATCGACGCGGATTGACGGAGGCCTCGACAAGAGTGTGATTCGCCGGCGGCTTCACGCACTGGGACCGATTAATTTCGAGCAAACCGCGGTCCTGATTGTTTTTGTTTCAGCGGCAGTCCTCTGGATCACGCGAGCACCGATCACTATCGGAGAGACGACAATACCCGGCTGGTCGTCGGTGTTCAATGAGCCGAAATTTGTAAGCGATGGAACTGTGGCTGTTGGTCTGGCAACACTGCTCTTTCTGATTCCGTCACGGTCCCGCAAGGGAGGGCGATTGTTGGACGAATCGGCTTTTCGCGATGTGCCGTGGGGCATTGTCCTTTTGTTTGGCGGTGGATTTGCTCTGGCCGCGGGATTCAAAGAGTCGGGTCTTTCCGAATGGATCGGGTTACAGTTGCAGGGCCTGTCGGGTCTTCATCCTCTGCTTCTGATTGGCACTGTCTGTGTGGTGGTCACGTTTCTGACGGAGCTTACGTCGAATACCGCCACCGCAAACATTCTGTTGCCGTTGCTTGCTACAATGGGAACGGCGACAGGCGTTGATCCGGCACTTCTGATGGCCGCCGGTGCAATTTCCTGCAGCTGTGCTTTCATGCTTCCCGTTGCAACTCCACCCAACGCGATCGCGTTTGCCAGCGAGCGAATTACGATTCGGACAATGATGAAGACGGGCCTGTTACTCAATCTCGTCGGCGCCGTTCTGATTACACTGGTTGTCTGGTTCTGGGGACGTGCGGTTCTGCCGGTTCAGTAGGATGACTGTGATGGAAGCGCTGTCCGCAGGAGTTCACGATCTTCCGTCTTCGACTTTGCCGCATGGATTCTGTCACGGACAATACGCCCCATGTGCCATGAGGCCGCCAATAAGGCACGGGTCAGTTCGCGCCGTTCGCCTCTCCACCACTCTTTCGCGACGTTCAGGGGCAGACGAGCGCAGTATTCGGTCAGCAGACGCCAGTCCGTCATGTTGCGCCATTCGAACAGCAGGTGATTGCGGGCCTTGACCTGAGCGACACGGACTTCACCGAACCGCTTTGTCATTGAGCCGCCGCCGTGATGCAGCGCGATTGCCTGTGGGTCGTAGACGGACGTCAGGCCCTGTTTCGACGCGCGGTAGGAAAGGTCGTAGTCTTCCCAGTAGCCGGGACTGTAAAGAGAGTCGAGCCCTCCGAGTTTGAGGAAGAGCTGCCGGTCGTATGCGGCCGCGCCGGCCTGAACAAAGTGACAGGGCTCCGGATTTTTTGATCTCCGCCAGCCGACGGAAAGGCGGCCACCCTTCCAGATCGCATTCATGCACACCTGGTTGTCGCGTCCGGTCCACCAGTCAATTGTCCGTGCGCTCACGGCAAAGAGTCTGCCACGGAATTTGAGCGTGGGAGTTGTGAGGTCTTTTGTCCGAAACCAGCGAATCAGATTCGGCAGAAACTGTTCCGTGGCCGCGAGATCGTTGTTGCAAAGCACAAGAACTCTTCCCCGTGCCGCTCTTGCTCCTGTCATGGTGGTTTCGGCAAAACCCAGGTTGGTTGGGTTTCGAATGAGTCGAACGTCCTTGAAGGAGCTTTCGATCAGAGCCGTTGAGTTGTCATCGCTGGCATCGTCGATGACGAGAATTTCAAACGGAAGACCTGTCGCACGAGCTGACAGTTGTAACGACGAAAGGCAGCGGCGCAGCCACTGCTCGCCATTCCAGTTGCTGACGATGACGGAAAAGAAAGGACGTGACATGCGCTTTTGTTATGCTCAGGAGCTCCACTCTTCGTGGAACGATCCCTCCATGTCGATGCGCTCGAATGTGTGCGCTCCGAAGTAATCGCGCTGCGCCTGAATAATATACGCCGGCAGTCTTTCCCGCCGGTAGCTGTCGTAATAGGCAAGTGATGCGGACAGTGCCGGAACCGGCAGGCCATGACCGCACGCAAGCGCAACCACGCGTCGAAGCGATTCCTCGCGTTCCGCAACGGCGTTGGCGAAAAACTGATCCACGAGCAGATTCATCAGGTCCGGATTGCGTTTGAAAGCCTGTGTAATGTCATCGAGGAACGCCGCGCGGATGATACAGCCACCCTTCCAGATGCGTGCGGTTTCGCCGAGATCGGTATCATAATCGCGCTCTTTCGAAGCGGCTCGCAGGAGAGCCATGCCCTGAGCATAGGAACAGATTTTCGCCGCATACAGCGCACTGCGAACGTCAGTAATGAAACGGTCCTGTTCCACTCTCAAACCGCCCGTGGGCGGAGCGGCACCGGTGAGCTGGCGAGTTGCTTTCAGCCGCTCATCGCGCATCGAGGAAACGATGCGGGCATCGACGGCGGCGGTGATTGTTGGAACGGGAACGCCGAGTTCCAGGGCGGAGATTGTTGTCCATTTTCCCGTTCCCTTTTGGCCGGCGGCATCCTTGATTTTGTCGATCAGGAGTCCGTCGCCCTGAGAGTCAGGATGGTTGACAATCTTTGCCGTGATATCGATGAGAAATGACTGCAACTCACCGTTGTTCCAGTCAGTGAAGATTGCCTGCTGCTCAAGCCCGCTTTCGATTCCACCCAGCGTGGACAACAGGTCGTAGGACTCGGCGATTAACTGCATGTCGCCGTATTCAATTCCATTGTGGACCATCTTCACGAAGTGCCCCGCGCTGCCGCGGCCGCAGTAGGTGACGCATGGGCCGCTGTCGGTCTTTGCCGCAATTTTCTCAAGGATCGGGCGCAATTCCTCGTAAGCCTGGCGGTCACCGCCAGGCATCAGGCTTGGCCCGTAAAGGGCACCTTCCTCGCCTCCGCTGACTCCCATCCCGAAGAAGACGTAGGGTTTGTCTGAGGATTCCTCGACTCGCCGCTCCGTGTCTTTCCAGTTGCTGTTGCCGCCATCGATAACGATGTCGCCTTCCTCCAGCAGCGTTGAGAGTTGCTTCAAAACCGCATCCACGGCGCCGCCGGCCTTGACCATGATCAGAATCCGGCGCGGACGTTCCAGAGATGCGACGAATTCCTCAAGGGATGTGGCGGCAAAAACATTCTTTCCTTCGGCGCGCTCCTTCATGAATTTCTCGGTAACACTTGCCGTTCGGTTGTAGACGGATATCGGGAATCCGTTTCTCTCTATATTCAGGGCGATGTTTTCGCCCATCACGGCGAGTCCAATGACACCGAATTTCTGAGTCGCGTTTGTCATGCTGGTTCCTTGCCTGCGGCTGCCAAATCGGCAAACCACGTTACGTTGGAGTTGTCGCCTCTGATGTCTTCGATGGGATAACCTGCACCACCCGCGCGGATGGCATCAAGGACAGGCTTCTTTGAGGCACCGGTTACGAAGATCAGAATCGCCCGTGCAGCGTTAATCGCATCGTAAGTGAGCGTCAGACGCCATGTATCAAGTTGAGGAACCTCGTTTTCCACAACCACGCGTTCCGTTTCCGCGAGTGCAGCGGTACCGGGAAAAAGCGATGCCGTATGTCCGTCCGTTCCGAGACCCAGCATGATTACATCGAAGACCGGTTCACCCGCACGGTTACAGGGAACCGTGTTCAGGATTTCGGCTTCGTACCGGCGGGCTTCAGCCGCCAGATCGGAAGCACCGCCATTGGGTGTGTGGATGTTCGTCGGAGGGAATTGCAGTTTTTCGAGAAAAGACTCGCGAGCCATGCGGACGTTCGAGTCGTCATGATCGTTCGAGACACTTCGTTCATCACCCCAGAACACCTGCGTTGCACCAACGAGTTCCGCTGGAAAACCGCCCGTCGCGAACTGATCAAAGATTGCACGGGGCGTACTGCCTCCTGAAAGGGCCAGATGGAAGGATCCGCGTTGAGCAATCGCCGCTTGTGCGATCTCGACGATTCGTTTTGCACCTTCACTGGCGACATCTATCGCCGCCGGGAGCACGACAAGATTCATGTCGGCAGGACTCTCTTGAGCATTGGCCAGGCCATCGCCGCCGCCTGCTGGAAGATTTCGTGCCGATGGGGCGAATTGAACGCGAAGCCAAGGGCTTCCGCCTCGGTCCATTCCCGCGCGTGAACGAAGCGGGGAGTCTCGCGGCAAGTGCCGCACGGTCCCGTTACGCGACGTTCCGCTCCGCCTTTCGTTCCTGTCACGATCAGTGACAGGCAGTCGCCGGTTGAACAGTGTGCCTCGAAGTGTACGACCTGTGACTGGCTCATGCCGATACCCGCATCAATGGAAACAACCTCAACTGCGACAGGCCCCTGCTCGGAGTGAAACAAATGTTCCGCGCCCGCATCGACACGCCAGCCCAGTCGAGAGGCAAACCATCCGATCAGCACGCTTGCATTGGTCAACGCCTGGACCTCTTTCAGGCTGCCTGCAACACCGATCTGAAGACGTTCGATGGATGCGAGGCGCTCCATGGAGTCTCGTTCGTCGAACAGGCCCGCGATGTGGTCACGAACGGGATGAGAACGATACCATGACAGACTGGTTGTCTTTGCACCGGGCTCGGCTGTTCTCCGCAGTCCGGCTGCGGGATCGGGCATGTGAGCGACTTCAGTGATCACACGGTCCGCGAGCGCAATAAGTTGCTCCAGCGCCTCTCCATAGTGCCCCGGGTCGGCTGATGAGTACCAGAAGAAAGTCGGCACATCCGCAATTAACAGGGGGAGGACCGCTCCGGTGACATGACGCAATGCGTCCCTGCCGAAGCGCAGAGTGATTTCCTCGCAGCATACCTCGCCCTCGTGGCCTTTTGCCGCAAAGCAGTATGCATTGACGAAGGACTCGATCGATGAGCCGGAGGTGTCATCAGAACACTCCAACAGGAACAGGCGGCAGGGAAAACGGGAAACCAGCTCTGAGAAGATCCGGCGAGTTCGTGTAACATGTCTTGTGGACCCGAGCCATATCACGTTTCCAAGAGTGTAGTGGGTGACGCCGCCGGGCTCGTCCTTGCCTCCACGCTGATTCCACATGGCCGTCAGTTCGTGCTCAATGTCAGAAGGGGAGAGTGAGACGGGAAAGCCGATCATTAAAGACGTCTCCAGCCCGTGTCGACATCGTGCATCAGGCGATTGGCTTCTTCCGGTCCCCATGTTCCCGCGGCGTAGTTCGGGAAATCCGGCAACGGTGCCTCTGACCAGCCGGCATGAATTGCTGAAATGATCTCCCACGCACGATCGACTTCATCCGCACGGGTGAAGAGCGAAGCATCTCCAATCAGTCCGTCGAGCAACAGACGCTCGTAGGCTTCCGGTGCCGGTGTTCCGAAGCTTCGCCCGTAACGAAAATCCATTTTCACGTTCTGAAGGTTCATCTTCAATCCGGGACGTTTCGCCTCGAAGGACAGCGAGATGCCTTCGTCCGGTTGAATTCGAATGACCAGCACGTTCTGACGCGCCTCCTCCACGGAGAGATCCTCAAACACCTGATGAGGGGGATGCCGAAAGATGACGGCAACCTCGGAAGCGCGTTTGGGGAGCCGCTTGCCTGTGCGGATAAAGAACGGAACACCGCGCCAGCGCCAGTTGCGGACGGCGAGGCGCAGGGCGGCATACGTTTCCGTCGTCGAATCCGGATCAACCAGTTCCTCCTCGCGATATCCTTTGACGGGCGCACCGTTCAACGAGCCGGGACCGTACTGTCCCCGCACCGTGCAGGAAGCAACCTCCTGCGGCGTCATGGGGCGTATGGCGCGAAGAAGACGAACTTTTTCGTCTCTGAGTGATTCCGCATCGAGACTTGCGGGTGCCTCCATCGCAATCAGGCAAAGGACCTGAAACAGGTGATTCTGCACCATGTCCCGCAATGCACCCGCCGTATCGTAGTACTGACCACGACGGCCTTCCATACCGAGTGACTCGGCGACCGTGATTTGAACCTGCTCGATATAGCGGCTGTTCCACAAAGGTTCGAAAATCGAATTCGCAAATCGGAAAGCGAGAATGTTTTGCGTGGTTTCCTTGCCCAAATAGTGGTCGATACGGTAAATCTGTGATTCGTTGAAAGCACCGCGCACCTGCGTATTCAGCTGGCGTGCTGACTCAAGATCGTGACCAAAGGGCTTCTCGATAATCAGCCGCGCCCACGGGCCGGCGCTCGAAACGGGGTGGATGATTTTCGCCGCCTTCATCAACTCCGTGGCGGGAGCAAAAAACTCCGGCGCTGTTGCGAGGTAAAACAAACGATTTCCCGGCAGGCGGTCTGTTTTTTCAATTTCCTCAAGCCGGGCTTTCAAATTGAGGAAGGACTCGGTCTTGTCGAGTTCTCCCTTTGCATAGTAAATGCGGGAGAGGAAGTCCTCTGTTTCCCGTTCCGAGTCCGGTTCACTGCGGGAATGCTCGCGAATCGCCGCGCCCATTTCCTCGCGGAGTTTTTCGTCCGTCCACTCCCGCCGCGAAAATCCGACAATTGCAAAGCTCTGCGGCAGATGGCCGTCTCGTGCAAGATTGAAGAGCGCCGGGAGAAGTTTTCTTCGCGCCAGGTCTCCGGTGACTCCGAACACGACAATCGTGCATGGTTCGGCAACCTTGCGGGCCAGCATTCCTTCTCGGAGAGGGTTTGCGGGATTCGTCACCGCAACACCGCCGTTTGCAGGCGCTCAACGACAAGAGCGGCTGCGCGGACACCGGATTTTGCGGCATCCTCGGCCCGCTTGCCGGAAACATAATCGCCGGCTATGGCGAGTGGCAGGCCTGGCGGGTCTGTTATGGTCCTGGTTCCAGGGTCGACCATCGGATTCAGCGGACGTGAGGAGCGATAGCGGACAAGCCGGGCCTCGTTCCATCGGAGCGGCAGGTCGGTAACGTGTTTGCGGGTCGCTCCGTAGATTTGTTCCAGTGCCTCTGACTCAGTGGAATCCATCAGGTCGCGTGACATTGATTCACCGGCACGGGCGACGACGAGGGACCACTCCGGTTTCGTTCTCGAAGGCACCTTTCGCTCCTCGAAACCGATCCACTGCAGGTCCGGGGACGGGTTGCGTTCGATGGCATAGAACCCCGGGTCCATGCGTGGAACCTTGAACAGACCCACCAGGTTGGGCTTGTATTCGACTTCGTCGACCGCCTTTGCCACCGGTGCCAGGAGAGCGCTCTTCCGAACGATTTGCGAAGCCGATTCGCCACTGACAGCCAGCACCACTGCGGGCGCTTCGATGAGGTGACCGCTGACAGGGTGACGGATACTGCGGCCCGTCCGTGAATCTCGAAACTGAAACGCGTTGCCCGTCCATCGTATTGCTTCAACGGCGATATTGGTGTGAACATCCATTTCACGCGCAGCGGCTTGAAACAGAGTATCCATGCCGTCTCTCAGGCAGACTCGCGCTTCATTGTAGTCGCGCGGCGTCGGTGGTTTGAGACCTTCATCCGTCATGTGGAGGATGGCATCCTGCACCGTGACCAGTTGGGTCTCGAGGCCGAATTCCCGCGCGACGGCAATGATCGTTCGATCACTCTTGCGGAGGTAGGGAATCGACGGATCCGCGGTCCAGTCCGTGGATCGGATTGTTTCAAATCGACCGCCGAGGCTCGGCCCGGCCTCGACAAGGATAAAAGGAACTCGTTTTTCGCGCAGCCACCAGCCTGCAGCCAGTCCGGCGATTCCGCCGCCAATGATGGCAATGGGTTTCATGTCCGAAGACTCCCTGAGTCAGTGCATCCGGCGGGAGGATGCAATAACGGGACCGGATGCGGAGCACAACGAGTATAAGTGACTTGTCTTGTCTCCATCAGGCCACGAAGGGAACGGCGGGTGGCGGCATCTTGTGCAGGAGATTTGGATTCATGGAAATGAAAACGCCCCGGGATTGATCCCGGGGCGACGTCGCGTCAGAGGCGAATCAGGCGCGCGCCGAGAATGTCCGGCAGTTTTCGCAAGCCCTCGAGCGTGTCTTCCTCAATGGCGCCATCCACGTTGATAATGGTCATGGCACGCTTGTCATCATCGCGGCGTCCCCAGGTCATTTCAGCGATGTTCATCTTCTTGTCGCCGAGATAGGTGCCCACGCGGCCGATAATGCCGGGAATGTCGTTGTTTTCGATGACGACAAGGTTGCCTTCCGGCACGGCGACAAACGTTTTGTCGTTCACAATGACGATGCGGCCGTGATCCGGATCGAACACGGTGCCGGAGAAGGAATTTTCCGTTCCGTCCTCGTACTTGATCACAATGGTCATCAGATTGCTGAAGCGAAACTGTCCGCTGCGTTTCGTTTCCAGGAGCTCGATACCCCGCTCCTGGAGAATATGGCGCGCGTTGACGTAGTTGACGGGATGATCCGTGGAGGGTTCGACGAAACCTTTGGCGAAAGCGGTGGTCAGAGGCGAGAGGTCGTATTCGAGAATCGAACCGCTGAAGCGTGTTGTGATGCTCTTGACGTGGGTTTTGCTCTCGAACTGGGCGGCGAAGCTGCCGAGCTTTTCGCACAGCGTCAGATAGGGGTTGAGAGTTTCCAGAACCTTGGGGTCGATGCTGGGTGCGTTGAGCGCGTTGATGATGTTGTTGTTGTCGAGATATTCAACGATCTGTTCGGCAACCTGGATGGCGACATTCTCCTGAGCCTCAACGGTCGAGGCCGCGATGTGCGGTGTGATAACAATGTTCGGAGCCTTGCGAAGGGGTGAATCCTCGGAGAGGGGCTCTTTCTCGAAAACGTCCAGTGCCGCCCCCGCGATGGTGCCTTTCTCCAGAGCCTCGGCAAGAGCCGCTTCGTCAACGATTCCACCGCGCGCGCAGTTAACGATGCGCGTCGTTTTCTTCATGGCGGCAAGGCGCTCCGCATTGATGAGATTCTTGGTCTCCGGGGAGAGAGGCGTGTGAATTGTAATGAAGTCTGCACGCTTGCAGATATCGTCCACCGTGGCCGCTTCGACGGCGAGCTGTGAAAGCATTTCATCGCTGACAAACGGGTCGTAACCCAGCAGGTGCATTCCGAAGGCCCGCATTCTCCGGGCGACCTCCTGGCCGATGCGGCCAAGACCGAGAACGCCGAGCGTTTTTCCTCGAAGTTCGGCACCCATGAAGGCCTTCTTGTCCCATTTTCCGGACTTCATACTGGCGTCGGCGTGAGGAATCTTGCGAGCGATGGCCATCATCATGGCGATCGCGTGCTCAGCCGTGGAGATCGTGTTTCCGCCGGGGGTGTTCATGACGATGATGCCGCGTTTGCTGGCGGTGGGGGTGTCGACGTTATCGACGCCGACGCCGGCGCGGCCGATGACCCGAAGTTTTGTGGCGTTGGCGAGGATGTCCGCAGTGGCCCGGCTGCGGCTGCGAACCACCCAGGCGTCGTATTCACCAATTTGCTGAAGGATCTCCTCCTGGGTGATTTCGGGGAGGTGATCCGCCTGAAAGCCCGCCTTGCGGAAGACCTCAAGGCCGTCCTCGCTGAGCTTGTCGGAAACCAGAACCTTGTATGTCATGAGAAATCGGCCGTCAGAGGCCTTCGTCCTTGAA
>JANQSL010000034.1 GCA_028284075.1 Candidatus Sumerlaeia bacterium
TTCTTGGCGTCGAGCGAACGGCGACCGTCGACGTCATCAAGAAGTCCTACCGCAAGGTCGCCATGAAGTGGCATCCTGACCGGAATCCGGACAATCAGGAAGAGGCCTCCGAACTCTTCAAGGAGGCGGCGGAGGCCTACGAGGTTCTCAGCGACGAGCAGAAGCGGAGTCTTTACGACCGCTACGGTCATGACGGCTTGAAGTCCCAGTTCGGTTCCGGCGGGTTTCAGTGGAGCGATTTCCACCACGCCGACGAAGTTCAGGACATTTTCGGCGATATCTTCAGCGCCTTCTTCGGCGGGGGAGGGCGTGGCGGCCGCCGTGCCGCTCCGAAGGGCCGCGACATTCGCGTGCGCTATCCGCTGACGCTGGAGGAAGCTTTCGAAGGCCAGGACGCCAGAATTAAAATCGAGCGCCGCGAGGTTTGTGAAACCTGCGGGGGCAATGGGGCCGCCCCCGGAACAAAACCGCGCGTCTGCCCCCATTGCAACGGTTCCGGAACCCTCAGTATGACCCGTGGCTTCTTTGCCGTGCAGACAACCTGCAGCAACTGCGCGGGCCGCGGCCAGATCATCGAGGAGAAGTGTGAGTCCTGTCGGGGTCAGGGACTGATATCGAAAAAGGTCGAGGTGTCCTTCGAAATTCCGCCCGGCGTTGACAGTGGCATGAGCATGCGCCTGCGGGGTGAAGGCGAGCCCCATCCCCAGCACACGGAGGCCCGCGGCGATCTCTACATCAGCTTTGAGGTGAAGGACCACAACGTCTACACGCGCGACGGCCATGACATCTACATCGAGCACCCGATGTCTTTCCCCCAGGCCGCTCTTGGCGCCACCGTGGAAGTCCACACGCTGCACGGAGACGAGGAAATCGCCATTCCTCCCGGAACGCAGACCCACAAGGTATTTCGTCTCCGCGGCAAAGGCATGCCCGATGGCAACGGCGGCTTCGGCGACCAGTACGTGCGCGTCGTTTCCGTCACTCCCAGGAAACTGACGGACCGTCAGAAAGAACTGCTGAAGGATTTCGCGAAGGAATCGAAGGAAGACTTGAAGGAATACCGCAAGAAGTCCTTCTTTGAAAAGGTGCGGGACACGATCGAGGACGCGGTGCGGTGATTGACAATGTTAAGTAACGAACTAAAAAATAAAATTCTTAAGGATCTTAAAAAGACCGGAATCGGTTCAGAACTTCAAGCCGGGAAGACCATAATCGAAAATGGATGGTTCTTTGAAGGGACGTCCTATTACTTCGATGAAGATGAGAAACAGTCCCGCGAAACTGATTTCACAGCCTCAGTTGTTAGAGATATCCCCTCAATGACTCTAAACGATGGCGCGGTAGTAGAAGGTGAAGAACCGATAGGAGATCTTGTTTTTAGTCTCTGCGGAGATGTGAAGAAGTCTGAGAAGCCATGGATTGTTTTAAAACGACATGGCCATGAAGACGATCTATTCGCTAACCATGACAGTCTATTCTGTAGTAATAGTGCGATAGATACTTTCCACTTAACTGCTCATATGCATGAACATATACAGATGCTGGGAAACATAGAAGGTACCAATATCCACGAATTCTGCAAATCGCCTAATAATAAACCACGGTGGTTCGGCGCTTTTGTATCGGCATGCAAGGCCTCAGAGTACGGATTGAAGCTGTTCCAAGAGGATCTCGCAAACTTTGATGCATCGCGTGCTTACAGTAGCCATTTTGTACAGCCGGTAGTCATATTAGATGGTGATCTGTTTTTGGCATATCTTGACTCCGAAGGAACGACAGTCGTCGAAGACGTAGAGTTTGCGCACGTTATTTTTGGGTTTCGGACGCTAGCATACAATAGAGGAAGCTATCGAGTTGATGTTGTTAGGTTAGAGGCACTGGAGAAGTACTTGGATTATTGTTCAGAGGTGGCTTCCGAAATGGCCTTGTACATCGCGCTAGAAAACACTGCTGATAACCGTTAGGAGGCTAAGCAGAAATGCCCACATTCGATGTTGTGAACAAGCTTGAGATTCAGACCTTTGAAAACGCTGTCAACAACGCGAAGCGCAAGATCGACCAGCGTTACGACTTCAAGGGTGTCGATGTGACCATCGATCTGAACAAAAAGGAAAAGACGCTGAAGGTGGAGGTGCCGGACGATATGAAACTCCGGCATGTGCAGGACATTCTCAACGGTGAGCTGATCAACCAGCAGCTCTCGCCGAAGGTCATCGACTGGTCCCGGCGCGAGGATGCGTCCCTGGGTGGCATTCGTGTGCGCTGTGTCCTGAGAGACGGCATCGAGAAGGATCTTGCCAAGGAGATTGTGAAACGCATCAAGGACAGCAAGCTGAAGGTCAAAGCGCAGATTCAGGGCGATCAGGTTCGCGTCGACGGCAAACAGATTGACGATCTTCAGGCGGTCATTTCGATGCTGAAGGAAGCCGATCTCGATGCACCGCTTCAGTTCGTGAACATGAAACGGTAGACGGGACACTGCCGCCGGTTTTCTGCTCCGGAGGGAGACGGATCGTTTTTCAGATTTCTTCGGAATCGGCATCGCTCTCGCAATCGCAACTCATCGAATGCCAATGGCGATAAAGGAAGAGGCTCGCCCAACAATGAACAGTGGCTGAATAACTCATAACTCGGAACGCCTCATGCCTTCCTTTGTCTGGCACCCTGACTACGAAATTGATATCGGCCGTCATGTTTTTCCGACGGAAAAGTTCCGGCTCTACAAGGACCTGATTGTTGCCGAAGGCTTCGTGAACGAGGAGGATATCGAGATTCCTCCAAAAGCGACGGACGAGGAGCTGTTGACGGTTCTTGAGCCGGATTATCTCGAGGATCTCCGGAGCTATGCCCATACGCAGCGAACGATCCGCAGCGAGCTTCCCATCTCCGCCAACATTGTCGAAGGCTGCGTGCATACCGCCGGCGGGACGATCCTTGCAACTCAACGCGCTCTGGAAAACGGCGCGGCGATTCATTTTGGCGGAGGCTTTCATCACGGGTTTGCCGGTCACGCCGAGGGATTCTGCTATATCAACGATGTGGCTGTCGCGGCGGCGGTTGCCATCGAGCGCGGCTGGTGTTCCCGCGTGGCGGTGATTGACACCGACGTGCATCAGGGAAACGGCACGGCCCGTGTTTTCCGGAACGAACCGCGCGTGTATACAATGTCGATTCACCAGGATCTGCTTTATCCAAAGAAAGAGCAGGGCGATCTCGACATCGGTTGTCACGAGATGATCGGAGACGACGGCTACTGCGAGCTTCTGACAGACGCTGTTGTGAAAGTCATCGACGAGTTCAAACCTGAACTGGCGATTATTGTGGCAGGCGTTGACCCTTACGAAGGCGACAGGCTGGGCAATCTCGGGCTGACGTTCGCTGGCATGAAGCGGCGCGAACACATCACCCTGAAGCCGCTGGCGCGATCGGGCATTCCCTTCGTGACCGTAACGGGTGGCGGGTACTCGCGGGATTTGAACGACACGATCATGTTGCATGCGCAGACGGCGCGGGCAGCGGTGGAGGCGATGGAGGGCTGACCATGATCGCTTCCCTTGCACCACACAGCAACGCGTACGCTGATTTCTCCATGATTCGCCATCGCAAACGGAGCGGCAGGTGGCCGAAGGAATGCTAAGCGACGGTTCGGCAAGATCCTATGACGGTGCCGCGTTTCCGGATGCAAAGTCGGCGGAACGCCGCGCGGGAACGATCACCATCGATCGCGGACGGCTCCGGTTTGAATCGCCCGGGCATTCCGTTGAAATGCCGCTCGCCGGTTTGCAGCTGAAGCTCGGCGGTGCGGCAAACCGCATTGTTTTTTTCTCACACCCACGAACGGGTGAAGCCTCTGTCTTCACGTCCGATCACTCGATTCTGAAAGACCCGGCTCTGAAAGACGACCCCGCCATTGTGGAGCAGATTCGTGGTGCGGGGTCGAAGAAGCGCCGGAGCCTTGCCTTCACCGGTTCCGTTTTTCTTGTTATTGTCTTGCTCATCGCCGGATTGTTCCTGTCGAAGGACCTGCTCGTGGGGATCGTGGTGAATCGTGTTCCGCCCAGTCTGGAAGTCAAACTCGGCGAGGCCGTGTTTACTCAGATGTCTTCCACAATGGAAGAGATTGAATCGGAGGAAATCGACGCGATGTTGCAGCAAATGACGGCGCGCCTTGTGGCGGTCGTCCCTGAGCGCGACGCCTACGACTTTCAGTTTCACGTTGTGAACGATTCCACCATCAACGCCTTTGCACTGCCGGGCGGAAACATTGTCGTTCACAGCGCCTTAATCATGAAGGCGGAGCGTCCTGAGGAAATCCTTGGCGTACTCGGTCACGAGATCGGACACGTCACGAAACGTCACAGCACACGCCAGCTTGTGGGAACCATCGGTCTCTTTGCCCTTGTGCAGCTTGTGTTCGGCGACGTGTCCGGCATCGCGGCTGTTGTTGTCTCCGGCGGCGCGGAACTGGCAACACTGTCCTATTCCCGCGACCACGAACGGGAGTCTGACGACATTGGCTGGGTCTATCTGACAAACGCGGGCATCGATCCGGAAGGGATGATCGAGTTCTTCGAACGCTTGAAAGAGGAAGAGGAAAAAAATCCCCTCGCTTCCGCGGCAGGAGAGGGTCTTAATTTCATGAGCACACATCCGGCAACACGCGAACGCATCGATCGGCTTCGCGGAAAACTGAAGGAAACGGACACGAGCGCCATCGAGCCCGTGGACTTCGACCTCGAAGCGTTCAAAAACGCGATTCGCAAGGAGCAAGGCGCGTTATGAATACCAGTATTGAAGGCGGTCCCGTCTTTTCGCATATTCATGTCGATCTCGACCCGGGCGAAACCATCATCGCCGAAGCCGACGCCATGGCCACAATGGCCGCGGATCTCGACATGGAAGCAAAGTTCAATGGCGGTTTCCTGCCCGGACTTGGCAAAAAATTCCTCGGTGGCGAGTCCCTCTTCGTCAATCACTTCACCAACAACACGCAGGAGCCGAAGCGCGTCACACTCGTGCAGGGCACACCCGGTGAAATTCGTGCGGTTCAGTTGAACGGTGATTCGCTGTGTTTTCAGCCCGGCGCTTACATCTGTTCGACGCCGGACGTGAAACTCGGCGTGAAGTGGGCGGGAATCGGTTCGTTGATCGGACGTGAAGGTCTCTTCAAACTGGAAGCCAGTGGTACCGGCACTGTATGGTATGGTGCATACGGCACACTTCTGGACAAGGAAGTGAACGGCGAATACATTGTCGATACCAGTCACCTTGTTGCTTACGAGCCGCAAATGAAGCTGAAGGTTCAGCTCGCGGGCGGAATCTTCTCAAGCTTTCTTGGTGGAGAGGGCCTTGTCACACGCATCGAGGGCACCGGCCGCATTGTTGTTCAAACCCGCAGTATCTCCGGCCTGGCGGGCTGGTTGAATCCGCGAATCTGACCGGCGAAAGGAAGTCATCCATGCAGGTCGAATTTCTCCACGGCCCTGGCAACACGGCCGCAAAGGTGACGCTCGCGGGCGGCGAGCATTTCACCGCCGAGGGCGGTTCCATGATTGCCATGAGCGGCGACATGCAGATCGAAACCACGACCCACAAAAAGGGAAGTGGCGGTTTGCTGAAAGCCGCAAAGCGCATGCTGAGTGGCGAGTCGTTTTTTCTGAACCACTACACGGCCGGTTCCTCCGGCGGCGAAGTGTTTCTCGCGACCGCACTCGCCGGCGACATGCTCGAATACAACCTGAACAACGAAACGCTGATTGTTCAGTCCGGCTCCTATGTCGCGTCCGAACCCAACGTGAATATCGATTTCGGGTGGCAGGGTTTTAAATCGTTCCTTTCCGGCGAAAAAGCCTTTTGGTTGAAAATCAGCGGCCAGGGAAAAGTTGTCGTGAATTCCTTCGGTGCGATCTATCCGATTCAGGTGGCGGGTTCGCACATTGTCGATACGGGCCATATTGTCGCCTTCAGTGAAACGCTGGACTTCAAACTGAGCAAGGCGGGCAAGAGCTGGCTTTCGTCCATCCTGGGCGGTGAAGGACTCGTCTGCCGCTTCGAGGGCCAGGGCACTGTCTGGTGCCAGTCTCACAACGCTTCCTCTTTCGGGCAGACCCTTGGTCCGAAACTGAGACCGCGATAAGGAGTCGCGCAACATGACCGATATTCGCAGCGAATACCCCTTTGAAATTCACGGACGGCCCGACTTCAGCTACCTGACGGTGCAGGTCCCCGCGGGACAGATGCTGAAGGTGGAAGCCTCCGCCATGGCGACAATGGATACAACGCTGGTGATGAAAACGAAAATGAAGGGAGGGCTCGGACGTTTTCTCACGGGCGAGTCACTCTTTATCAACGAGTTCACAGCCGAGGGGGGTGCCGGCGAAATCGGCATCGCTCCCGGAGCCCCGGGTGATCTGGAGCACCTCTTTCTCGAGGGTCAGACCGTCTTTTTGCAAAACAGCGCCTACGTTGCATCCACACCCAACGTCGCCGTTGAATCAAAGTGGCAGGGAATGATGAAGGGCTTCTTCTCCGGAGAAAGCCTGTTTCTGATCCGCTGCTCCGGGCAGGGCGATCTGTGGTTCAATACCTATGGCGCGATGATCGAGATCGACGTAAACGGCGGCTATGTCGTCGACACCGGTCACATCGTCGCCTTTACCGACGGGCTGGAGTACAACGTCACGCGGGTGGGCGGGTACAAGTCACTGTTTCTCTCCGGTGAAGGACTCGTTTGCCGCTTCACGGGGCAGGGGAAAGTGTGGATTCAGACGAAGAAGGTGGGTCCTCTCGCAAGCTGGGTGTATCCCTATCGTCCTGCAAAAAACAATTAAGAGCAAAGGCGGCGATCCACGCGAAGAAAAAAACCGCGACGAACTCCAGCAATAACACGATAATCGTACTATTAAGTTCTAGGTAAAGCTCAAGAAAGATCCAATAACTGACCTCTGACACGGCTGTTCCAATAGTGGCGGCAGCGAATAGAGAAAGCATGAGACGCAGGATTTTGTTTCGGGATCGTGTGAGTCGAATTACTCCGATGCCTGCGGCCACCCCCGCTAGAACACGAATCAAAGCCTCCAAAAGGAACAAGTCCAGAAAATACCATGCATAATCTGACAACGTAAAATAATCCAGATACCAGTCCAGGTCGGCAATCAGGACGAACACGGAATTTATCATCACGACGATCACTGTAAGTTTGCCAAGCACGGAGACGGCTCCATGGATGTCTGTTCCGCCAACTGCCCTCTGAATTGCAGCGACGGTAATGAAAATAACCAGAAACAGTGTGTTTAACATCGTGGAGAGACGCTCGGGTGCAAAATAAGATTCGTGATATTCTTCCATGGTCGTTTGAGTCAGCAGGCTGGCAAAGCGATCTGTCCAGAAGGCATCAATTTTCTCTGTGCAAAGAATGGAGACAATGTAGCAAAGCACGGAAGCTGCAATGGTGAATAGAGCCGACTTCCAATTAAGCGAGCGGAGGAATCGCGAAGTATTCCTGGAATACAGCGGCAGTGGCTTCAGTATCCCCCACAGAAGACGGAATGCTGTTATTCGTTCAGGTTTTGCTCTTGAAGAAACGCCGCTTGGAGTGTCTTCCAGACTACCGATCATGCGTTTCCAGACCAGACCTTCGGCGCGCTGATAAAGCGACTTGCCACGAGAGAAAGCGATGCCGGCGAACAGGGCGAATGCCGCACCGGACACCAGAAAGATAGCATAAGCTTCCATCTGCCTTTGGATGTACAGGAAACCGGTAATCGCCAGCGCGATCAGTGCCGACACCGGCACCGACACCGCCAGGCGCAGCCATGAAAAGCGGCTCGCTGCAAACAACCGCCATTCCATGATGTATTGAAACACCCCTGCGACCCATGTGAGCAGTACAATGGCCAGCGTCATGACGGGAAGTCGCCAGTAGCCCTCCTCGATCCAGAGCCATCCTCCATTCAAAACATAAGTCGCAAAGGTGCCCAGCCATAACGCGGCCCAACCGACAATCACATCATAGCGAAGGCAGAAAAGCAGAAAATGATGAAGATAATACTCATTGGGACCCAGGCGTGAAAGCAGCAGGTGTTCGAGCTGATCATGACCGATGGCTTTCAGATGATGGGACTGATCGTTGACGAACAGATGATATCGCAACAGTAGAAACGAGAAGAAACCCACGACCGCAAAGTACATCATTGCACCCAGAGGAGCGAAGAGCGGTGCCCACAAAGCCAGAGCCATTCCGCCCTGTGGCATCGTCGAAACCCTCCTGCCGCTCCAACCCCGGGATCGTCCGGATAAAACCTCCAGGTCATACGGGTTTTCGAAAGCCGGAAACATCATGTGCCAGCCCATGTACAACAGAACCACAGCCATCAACGCACGGGCAGCCGTTCGCCACCATCGCTTGAGACGCCTCCGGCTGTGTGTGACGAACGGATTGTCCCATGCGTCGGTCTCATCGAGCAGTCGCTGTGGAAAAAGAAAGTCGCGGAAACGGAGGTTCATTGGTCCCCCGGGAGAACCGGAGGAGTGGAAGCGACAAAGCTGAGCCAGCACATGAAAACGAAGACGAGCACGAGAAAAAGGATCAGGAAGACGCCGGACAACCAGCCGAAAAGGATCGCACCGATGTTATTCGCAATGTGGTTTAGAATGAATACGATGCCAAAAACCAACAGGGGAAGCAGGACAACTCCCGTATTTCTCCAGACGACGGGAGAAACAAGTGAAGGGCGTTTCAGAATAAAGAGAGTTGTAACTGAACAGGCTCCAAGCCATATGAGAAGAGCCACGGCATAGAGGACGGCAGTGTTTAGAAACCAGGCCAGGGAAGGGAGTGTAAACCCCATCTCAAAGGCAATCACGACAGCCAGACCAACAAACACCGCTCTGCAGCCTGTTTGAATGGCAAAACGCCGAAAGACCGATTTCTTGATCCTGTCGGAACCAAGAATCAGAAAAAGCAGGAATGTCGGAACAGCAAAGAACAAAGACAGGGGAAGAGGGTCGGAAGCGTATTGGTGGAAGGATTTCCTGAGAGACAGATATGTCGAAGTCGAAGCAAAGTACCCGGCAAAGGCGAGAACGGGACAGAGGATCGCTGAATAGGCTGCGGCAAGAGTAAGTTTTCCGAGCGGTTCACTTTTCAAGAGACCTGCCAGTCGGACAACGGGTCCCGGAGTTGGAACAATGACGCCGAGACAGAATTCCGCGAATGCGCGAAAAGACCATGGAACCGAACGGCTTTCCGCCGAGCTTTCCCCGACAAAGCGGTTCCACACAATGTCGTTGGCCACGGAAAAGAGTCCCCCTGCCCATCGGGTCAGCGCCAGGCTCCCGGCAAGGAAGAAAGCGCCCGTCGCGATCAGAACAGTGCCGACTTCCGTGTCGGCGATGACTACGGTCATGAGTGAGATGACGAACGCCAGAGCAGCGGACAGCAGAATGCTGACGGGCGCACGCAGCCACGGCTTTGACCCTGCAACAAATGTTCGCCACTCAACGAGGTATTGAAACACACCGCATAACCACACGGTGAGAACCACAAACAGAGTCAGGCTCTGGGTTTTGTAAAAACCCAGGCGGATCCAGTCACCATCGCCAAGGAGAATAACCAGAGCGGTTCCAAAAGCGGTTCCCGCGGCATAGAGCACCAGAATATGATATTGTCGACAGAAGAAAAGAAGATGATGGAGGAAGTATTCGTTCCGGCCCATGCGGCTGAGCAGCAGATGTTCAAGATGGCATCGGTCAACCGACTTGATAAAGCGGGATTGATCGTTAACGAAAAGATGATATCGCAGCAGGAAAAACGAGAATCCTCCAACGATCAGAAGCCCCAGACCGTCCCGGAACGCATAAGGAAAATACAGAAACTCGATAAGATGGCTGCCACCACCTCGTAACCGGAGGTTTTCGGCGCCCAATGCGAGATGCGTGGGGAACGGCTCGCCGAAGTGAGCGACAATCAGAAGAACCAGAACCGTCCACACCCCCCGTATAATGCGCGTTGAAGGGCGGCTGAACCGCCGCCGGCTGTGGACCACGAACGGATTGTCCCACGCGTCGGTCTCGTTGAGCAGACGCTGCGGAAACAAAAAATCTCGAAGGCGCAGTCGGGTCATTGAGCGGGATGTCTTCGTTGAAAACGCCGCCGGTTCGAAAGTTGCCGACAGTCTTTGCCAAAGAAATCCACTGAGGCGATCTTTTTCCGGGAGGTCAGGGAGGAAGCGGCATCGCAGCCGAAGAGAGGCGGTTTTCCTGATGCGATGGTACGGCAGAACGCATCAATTCCGGGGCGGCGGATTTCTTCATCGATAACATGGACTCTTTCCCGTGCGCCGCACTCTGAACGAAACGGAAAGATGTCCGGTGCGCGAACGGGAATGCCCTTTTCATCCGGCCGGTGTGAGGCTGGTTGGGACCTCTCTCAACATTCATGAGTTGCAGAAAAACTGACAGGCTGCTCCCGCTCCACTATCCGCTGAGTGAATCCTCCTTGACCGGCTCCTCCTCCGTTTCGTTCTGACTCAGCCACGGAAGATACCATTCCAGTTTCTTGCGACGGCTTTCAATTGCACCCGTATGCATTTCGACGCTGGAGGACAGTTTCCTGAACCTGGAGTCGAACTCCCTCTGATCGATGGCACCGGCGGCCTTGAGCTGCTCCAAAGCCTGGCGTTCCCCCGTGTCCCTGTCTCGTTGTTCCTCCATTTCCTTCAACTCCCAGTAGCCCTTTGAGTACTCCTCATCGACAGAGGCCTGGAGGTGCGCGACGATTCCCGACAGATGCGCCTCCTCCTCCTCGTATCGTGTTGAGTACTCTTTGAAGTGATCCGGCGAGAGTGAGGTTCGTGTCCTGTCGAGAGCCTCGATCTTCTTGCGGATTTCCTTCAGCTTGTCGACCGCTTCCTCAAAACCGATCACCGTCTCCGGCTTTCCCGCCAGACGTTGTTGTGCCGTTGAAAGAGTCTTCTTTCCCTTTTGGCCGAGTTCGGAAGACGAGATACGGTCCTTCGCCGCTCCCACAGCCTGCAGCAGCTGCTTCTTTCGATCCTCCGAGACAATCTTCTCCTTGAGTTGCCACTTCTCGCCGAGTGCGAACCGGCCTTTCTTCGGAACCTGAAGTTTGTCTGCAGCGGGTTTCCATTCCTGATCCACCTCGGCGGCCGGTGTATCTTCCACGCGCGCGACAGCCGGTAGCGCCTCCTGCTCCTGATCACCTGTCACTGTTGCCTGCTCAGCACCTGGCTGTTCATTTTCTTCAGGCCCCCCGCCTTGCTCACCCTGCCCGGACGCCACCTCCGTTTGTTTCGCCGTGGCGGATGACCCCTTGAGGAAGACGTTCCGCTTGCGGTAGAGGATAAATACAACGAGCAGCACCAAAACGGCTGCCACCGACTTCGTCAGCATGCCGAGGTAGAACGGCAGATCGCGTGCTCCTTCTCCTTCCCCGCGCAACACGGCACTGGAAGCCCAAAGACTTGTCGAGACCAGCAGGAAGAAGACCACAATGTTGGGAAGCAGCCAGCTGAGAAGCTGGAAGTGAATGTCCGCCACACGAAGCGGCCGGTATCGTGACTTGCACATCAGCACGATACCCTCACCGGCAATCAGTCCCATGATGATTGCCGCCAGCTTCACAATCGTCACCAGGTTGTTGTTTGCGATGTACGCCGTCGTCAGATCGGCCGTTGCCTTGAGTCCGAGCGCCACAAGAGTCAGCGTTACGGCGGGGACAAGCAGTTCCCTCAAAAACGCAAGGATCACCTTGAACACATCGACTGCGACATGGCGCGCCGTTTCAATCAGATAGTGAACCATCTGCTCAAGAGCACTGACAAAACGTCGGATGAGTCCGCTGGCGATCAAAAGCGCTCTGACAAAACCCGTTTCTTTCTTCAGCGCCTGCCGGTCCAGGACCTCCTTGCCCTTGTTCGCCATCTGATAGCCGCGCACGGCGGAGAAAACGAAGATTTCAAAAACAAAAAGCCGGAGTGTGTTAATTCCCATCAGACTGACAATGCGCCAGTACTTCGGAATAACTGCATCCCTGCTTCCGTCGGCTCCCACCATCTCCGCCAGCCATCGCTGATTCTGCGCGGCCGGCAAGTGCATGTGAGCCATCTCCGCCAGCTTGAAAACCAGCAGAATGCCTCCGAACATGGCCGCAATGGAGAGGAGGGTGATGCGGTACGCGTTGACCCAGCCGTACACGCGCTTCCACCGGAACAGAACCGGCAGGAACAGGATGGCCACCGCTGCCGCGGCGACCGGATAAAACACACCCGGTTGCTTGCGAGCGATATCCGGCAGCCCCTGAATAACGTAGACGAAGAATTCCGCACCGCCAAGATCACTGTTCAGCTCGTGGAAAATCAGTCCCCAGATTCCCAGAGCCGCAATCATCCAGAACCCCAGACGCGTCGAAAGACGGCGATTGTCCGTGGAAAACAGAAGGGCGATCTGGAAGAACAGAAAACCGTACAGCGCATACAGCATCCAGTTCCACGTCAGAATTTCAGCAAAGTAGTAGGTACAGAAGAACGCTGACAGAGCTGCTGACAGATTCAGCATCACCCGCCAGTGACCAAGCTTGATACGAGGCGAGCCACACTCGCCACAGAAGACCCATGGCAGCTCGTTTGACTTTCCGCAGGACGAGCAGGAGGTATCCCGCAGCGGTCCCCGGTCAGTCGTCAGCTCCCGATTAAAAAAAGATTTCAGACTCAAAGACACCTTCATTCCGGCCCCTCCCGGCCGATTGCATCCTGCATAAACACGTCTCTAACGAACGGACTTCACACCGGCAAGCCAAGCAATTTGTGGGTCGTGCTTTCGCGGGCTCCTTCTTGACTCCGGAGCGCCCGCGCCGTTCCCCTAAGCCCTGCCAAACCAGTCCGCCACGGGAACTCACCATGACAACCAGCAAAGGCATCATCCTGGCCGGCGGTGCAGGCACGCGCCTTCACCCCCTGACGCTTGTTGCAAGCAAGCAACTGATGCCCGTCTACGACAAGCCCATGATCTACTACCCGCTTTCCACGCTCATGCTGGCCGGAATCCGGGATGTGCTGCTCATCTCCACCCCCCACGATTTACCCCGCTTTCAGGAACTTCTCGGGGACGGGTCCCGGCTCGGCATCTCCATCCGCTACGCCGAACAGCCAAAACCCGAGGGCATTGCCCAGGCGTTTCTCATTGGCGAGGAATTCATCGCCGGTGCCGAAAGAGTGGCGCTGATTCTTGGCGACAACATCTTCTACGGCAAACTCGATTACTTTCGCGAAGCCCTCACCATCAACCGGGGCGCCGTTGTTTTCGGCTACTGGGTAAGAGATCCCGAGCGCTACGGCGTCGTCGAATTTGGAGCGGACGGCAAGGTGCTTTCCATCGAGGAAAAACCCGAAAGACCGAAGTCCAGTTTCGCCGTTCCCGGACTTTATGTTTACGACAATCGCGTCGTGGAACTCACAAAACAGCTGAAACCATCGGCCCGCGGAGAGCTGGAAATCACGGACCTGAACAACGCCTATCTTGTCGAGGGAACACTTCAGGTAAACCCAATCGGCCGCGGCGTCGCATGGCTGGATACCGGAACCCACGAATCGCTTCTGGAGGCATCCAACTTTATCGCCACCATTGAGCACCGCCAGGGCCTGAAAATCGGCTGCCTTGAGGAGATTGCCTGGCGGATGGGCTTCCTTGATAATCAAGCCTTTGACACATTACTCTCCGATTTGCCCAATAACACGTACAAAGACTACTTGCAGACCTTGCGGGAACGCGAGGCATAGTTCCCGTGATAGTGACAGCAGGTTCCGAGGATAGCGCAGGGGTGGGTGCTTAACAACCCACTGGAAAGGATACATGAGTATGGAAGAAATCGTCAGTTCCGCACAGGAGTGGATCGGTACCAGGGGCCCCGAATACGGGATGAAGATCATTGCCTCGATCCTGATTTTCATCATCGGCAAAATCGTGATCGCGGGACTCATGAAGGCATTGAAGGCTTTCATCAACCGCTCGAAGAAAATGCCCGAGCTTCTTCAGACCTTTATCGTCGGCACCGCCGAAAAGGTACTGATGCTCGTGCTGATCGTTATGATTATCGATCAGTTCACCAACGTCGCGCCGTTGATTGCCGGACTTGGAATCGCCGGTTTTGTGATCGGCTTCGCGCTCCAGGATTCCCTTGGAAACCTCGCCGCCGGTTTCATGCTGCTGTTCAACCAGCCATTCAAGGTTGGCGACTTTGTGGAAGTCAGCGGAACATCCGGTGTTGTCAAATCTCTGAATCTCTCCGCCACGACCTTGCACACACCCGACAACAAGGTGATTACGATTCCCAACGGCGGCGTGTGGGGAAACACCATCACCAACTACACGGCTCTCGACACCCGGCGCATTCAGTGGGACGTGGGCATTTCCTATGGCGCCGACATCGGCAAGGCTCAGGAGGTGATTTCCGGCGTTTTGAACGGCGAGGAGCGAATCCTCAAGGATCCCGCGATTCAGGTGGAGCTGCTGGCCATGGCGGATTCCTCCCTCAACCTCGTGATTCGCGGCTGGGTGAAAACTCCGGATTTCTGGGACATCTTCTTCAAGATCAACAAAGAGATCAAGGAAGCGCTCGACGGCGCGGGCATCGAGATTCCCTTTCCGCAGATGGACGTGCATTTCGACGGCCCCGTACCGGCCGATGGAAACGCCGCCGCCTGATTTCTCCTCAACATCTCTTGCTTCGCAACGGCTTCACGCGTTTGCGTGGAGCCGTTGCCGTTTACACAACACTGCGGCGCATACTCACCGAAGGCTTCGGCACGCTTGAAACTCCTGATCGTTTACGGCACACGGCCCGAAGCCATCAAAACGGCTCCCGTGATTCTGGAGGCCCGCCGTCACGCAGGCGACGGCATCGAAACGGTCGTTGTTTCCACCGGCCAGCATCGCGACATGGTCCGACCGATTACCCGACTGTTCGGAACGGAACCGGACATCGATCTCGACCTGATGCGGCCGGACCAGTCTCTCGCGGGGCTCACCGCCCGTGCCCTGAAGGCGCTCGACGACGTCTTCACCGGGCAACAGCCCGATGCGGTTCTCGTTCAGGGTGACACGACGACAGCCATGTGCGGAGCTCTCGCGGCGTTCTATCGCGACATTCCCGTCGGCCACATCGAAGCGGGCCTGCGCACCGACAATATTCGCTCGCCCTTTCCTGAAGAAGTCAATCGCCGCATCATCAGCCAGGTTGCGAAATGGCACTTTGCGCCAACTCACGGCGCCCTCGACAACCTGAAGCGCGAAGGCCTTCCCCATCCTTCGACGCCCGATGCGGCAGCCATCGTGACCGGCAACACCGTCATCGACGCATTACAGACTGCCGTTGAGAGGATTCACGAAACCCCCTCGGCAAACCGGGACATTGTCGCCATTCGTAACTGGAAAGCGCAAACGGACCGCCGGCTCGTGCTTGTAACGGGCCATCGCCGCGAAAACTTTGGCAAACCCTTTGAAGAGTTTTGCGGAGGCCTTGTTGACCTTGCCCGGAAGTTTCCACAGGCTCTTGTTGTTTATCCCGTTCATCTGAATCCAAACGTGCAAAAACCCGTGCATCAAATGCTCGGCGGGATCGATACCGTTCGCCTGATTCCACCGGCGGACTATCCCGAGTTCGTCGAACTCATGACACTTGCCGATGTCATCATCACCGATAGCGGAGGCGTTCAGGAGGAAGCCCCCTCCCTTGGCGTGCCGGTTCTTGTCACCCGCACAACAACCGAGCGGCCCGAAGCCGTCGACGCGGGCGCCGTACTTCTTGTCGGTCCTCATCGTGACCGCATTTTCCATGAAGCTTCGCGCCTTTTGTCTGACGAAGCCGCCCGTCTCGCAATGCGCATCAAAACAAATCCCTATGGAGATGGAAAAGCGGCAAAGCGAATCGTTGAAGCACTGATCTGAGTGTCGGCTACAACCATTCGCTCAGGTCGCGGCCAATAAGTTCCTGAAGGTCTTCGATCTCCGGCCTGTAGAGTTCCTTCAACTCCGACCGCAGATCGTCCGGGAACGGTGGCTTCTTCGAAGCGTCCCGGTTTCGCCGGGCGGGGGAGAGTGCGGTGCGAATGCGATCGGCAATTCCACCGCCACGATAGTCAAAGACTTCATCGGCGTCGCCCCCAACATTATACTTCCTGGACAAGTCGGGCTCGAAGTCGGGATCGACACCGAGGAACTCAAAAACTTTCCGCAGAAGACTCTTTGGATCGTTCAGCAAATCGTCGAAAAGACAAACGTGCAGTTGCTCCCGCGGAAAGACCTCCAGGTATCTGCGAAGCTGTTGTGCATAGAACCCTTTTTTCTTGTAGGCATAGGGATCGCCCCAGCCCTCGGCAAGACGCCTCTCCTCCTCATGAATGGCGCGAGCGAATCCGCCCACGGGCTCCCGGCCGCTGCGCACCGAATGGTGAAAGTGCGACCAGGCACGATCCACCGGCTCCCTCAGAATGGCAATGAGCCTCGCTTCGGGAGCATAATGATGAATGCGTCCCGCTGACTGTTCCTCGTGCAGGTAGCTGGTGGACCCCTCACCGACAGCACTCTCACCGGAAACACCGTCAAAGAGCGCCCTGTATTCCGGCAGCGTGTTGATCACGTTCTTCGTTTTTTTTGAGTGTCTGCGAAAGACCGGCTCACGACCCTCGTAACTGAAGAAGTGCGGTTCCTTCTTCGCGGGAATATAGACACTCGGATGCGAAGCGAGATGACGACACAGAGACGTGGTGCCTGACTTCTGGGCTCCGATGATAAGGAAGTTCGGAAGTGTCACGATACCGTTCGTTGGTTCTCGGAAATTTGCGCAAAAAAAAGGGCACTCGCGGACCGCTGCAATACCATTCCCCCGGAAATTGCAGGGTCTTTTCCAATTCGTCTTGATTCGAGAGTCACCTGGTTGAATCCTCGAGCAACACTGCCTATGGCCGGACACCGGCGAAAAAGGCTGAGGGGTTTCTCATGGCGCGTCCACCTGCGGATTCCGGCGGCGGTAAGGGAAAGCTGATCGGAAACATCGTGTTTTTCGCCTTCCTCATCGGGGTCGGCGTCTACTTCGCCATCGGCATGATGGCACCCTCCGACGATCCGATTTACTCGCAACAACTCGATCCGGAATCCGCCATGATCATCTACCTGGATCACGCCGACGGATTCATTCACAACGCCAGCACCGCCGGCAACGTGGAGAAGACCATTACCAAAGGCGACTGGGACTGGCTTCAGGACAATCATGAACAGATCTTTGCCGACCGCGATGCCATCGGTTTGGGATCGGCCGCCGACCCGACCGTTGTCCAGCACGGCGGTCGTCTCGCGGTTCTGAGTCTGCTCCTCAAAGGCGGCCCCAATCGCAAGGACGCCCAGATCATCGAAACGAAACTCAACGGTGAGTCCAACGCCGAACTGATTGTTCGCGAAAAAGACTTCTATGGGGACGGCGACTACGACTACACGGACTATCGCGTCCGTCTGGTCAAAGAAGGCAAGTACTGGAAGGTAAAGGACTACGCGACCGGCAAGCAGGCGCTCGAAGGCACCCGCCAGCCGGAAGATGCCGTGCATCGCGGCCGCGAAGAGGTCGAAAGCGGCGTTGCCGCCATCGAGCCCGGTCCCGGCGCCCTGGAGGAAGCCAACAATTCCGCCGCAGCCGCGGCAGGCATTCCCGGAGTTCCCGCCGGAGCAGGCGAGATCTCCACAATCGAGCAGGCCGATGCCGCGGTTCTTGCCGCCCGGCGGGCCTGGGAGGCGGGCGACGCCCAGACAGCTTACACGGAGTCGCTTAAAGCCTATAACGTCTACCAGCAGCAGCTTGGCCCGCAGCATCAGAAGACGCAGCAGACCATGGCCATGGGCCGCGCCGCCCGCGAGCGTCTGGCTCAGTAAAGCATGTCCTGTGTTCCGACTGCGGTGTTGACGGTTTTCCACAGCTTTTCACTCTCTCACAGGCATTGACCCGACCCCTCTCGATTTGCCACATTTCTCGTTTTTGCACTGAATCCCGGCCCCTTTCAAAAGACCCCTTGACGGCGCACGGAGACCCGACAAGAAGTTGCGGCCCTTTGCGCCGGGGTTTTCGTGCCCCGGCGGGAAGTTGTACGAGCCTCCGGGCTCCGAATAACAAGGATACAGCCTCATGAAAGCTCAATCCACCACGATGCCCAACACGGCCGAAAAAGCCGAGACCTGGTATCACGTTGATGCCGAGGGTCTCGTCGTCGGTCGCCTCGCGGCGCGCGTGGCCAAACTCGTTCGCGGAAAGTTGTCCGCGGACTTCGCACCTCATGCGAACCCGAAGATTCACGTCGTGATCACAAACGCCGAGAAGGTCGTCTTCACCGGCAACAAGCTTCGCGACAAGATTTACTACCACCACTCCGGATGGCGAACCGGCATCAAGGAACGCGCCGCGGGCAAGCTGCTCGCTGAGAAGCCGGAAGAGGT
>JANQSL010000038.1 GCA_028284075.1 Candidatus Sumerlaeia bacterium
CGTGTCCCGGGCATACCGTATGACCTCGCGGATGTTTATCGACGCCATCGGCACATCGCCCGGCGGAGCGCCGATTCTGGTTCGGGATTCGATGGCATATGGTGGTGATCATATGGAGGATTGGGCCGCGTCTTTCGCGTTTGGCCTTCCTCCCCGATCATTGCCGGCAGCACGCTACTCCATGACCGGCGGAAAACGTGACGGAGCGCTCTCGAATGTGGCGGCAAAACTGGTGGGTACCCACGGCGACTATCTTTTTGTTCGCGGGGAGGGCCGTTTTCGGCGGCTTCAGGGCACGACGGGCAGCGGCCCGTTTCTACAGGACGACGCTCAGGCCCGATTCGCTGGCGTCATTGTTCGCACTCCAACCATCCTCAGAGATGACTGGCTTCGTGTATTCGATGAACGCGAAGGGGCTGTCGCTTCGGGAACCGGGATTCTCACGGTCCATGCCCTGTTGAAAGACGGAACCGTCGTGAATGTCAGCCCGGACAGCCGTCCTGCCCGCATTGACCTGGAAGTCTTCATGATTGAAATGCTGGACGCGCGCTGATCGCGATCAATTCAAGGACAAGTCGGAAAATGACAAAGCCGCCGCGACCCTGGCGGATTCGCGGCGACTCCGATAGCTTACACTTTGATGTGCGGTGACCGAGGTGGTTTTCCGAAGCCTTCGTGTACTGAACCGTTTGCCGGAAAAAACACCACAGCCTTCGTGAGGCTGCGAGGCTAGGACTCAGTCACCTCGCTGGGATTGTCGTACATGTATCAGACCACCTCCTTTCGCAGCGTTGAACGATAAATCGGAAAAAATCGGGTGGAGCGTCAAGAGATTATTTTCAAAAAGAACGAAGATGTGAAGAACATGCATGGCACTATTTGCGTGCGTACTCCCTGGCATGGCAGTTTGCGACAATTTGTAATGCTTCGGGTTACAAGTGGGTACGTGAGGGTTGACAGGACCAATTCGTTGAAGCCTCCTGAAAGTTAGTGCCGAAAGAGTATTGTTCATACGAGGGAAGGCCGGTTTTCCAACCGGTCACGGAGTCCGTTCGGTACGCCCTTTGAAATACCAGCGGGCGTTTGGGCTGATTCTATCCGCCTTTGTCCTCTGGCCACATCAAATGCCCTTCAATGGGCAACCAGGAGGTTTACCCGTATGAACAGATTCAGAAAAACCGTCACGGCGTTGCTCGTGAGCGGAATTCTCGCGGGAGGAACGGCACACGCATGTGATTATCTTTCCGGCGTTCCCTGCGACAAGGCATCCGCTATCAAAGAATACCGTGCGGAGGTCTTTAACGACATTGTGACGTCCATGAAGGGCACCGGCACTGAGGATCGTGCCCGCTCTCTTGTACAGTCCGTCTTTCAGTTGAAGGCGAATCTGGAAGCCGACAAGACCTCCCATCTCATCGATTTCAGCAGTATTCCCGACGGCACGAAGCTCGTTGGTGTGGAGTTCAGCTATGACAAGCCGTTCTCCGGTGATCGCGAAATTCGAATCCAGCTGGACCTTCCGAAGTCCTTCGTAAACTCCACTGAGTTCAACGAGTATAACATCACTAAAATCGGCGCGGAGTTCATGCAGGCGCTCGTCTCGGAGGACTTCAACCGCTACTTCCTCGACGTCCGGGATCCGGCGACAGGTAAAATCGTGGATGTGCAGGAGCTTCTTCCTCAGGAGAAGATCCAAAAGTCGGGTCCCCCTGTCTACGCCGCATCTGAGGGAACTCCCGCGAAGGGCACTGCAGCAGCGCAAAAATCCTCGGTGCCGGTGATCAATCCCGGTCAACCGGCAGGTGCTCTCAGTGGAAAGACGATCTACATCAACCAGTCCCACGGCTGGTTCGACGACGTGGGTTTTGGACGGTGGCGTGTTCAACGCGGGGATAATTTCGGTGTTCTGGAGGATTTCGACAGCGCCGAGTTTCTCAATTTGTACGCTCTTCCCGCACTGCGCAACGCGGGCGCAAAGGTTCAGACCGTTCGCGAATCGGATCTGCAGACCAATATGGTCATCGTCGACAACGCGGACGCAGCCTATGCTGAGACGGGAACCTGGTCAAATTCGTCCCTGAACGGGTTCGTGCAGAAGACAACCCCGTCGTGGGTCGGAACGAGTATCAATCCCTTCAATCAGGGCAGCGGAGAGAATCGTCTCTCCAGCGGACTTGTGAGCGGAACACCGACAGCCACCGCGACGTGGACAGCGACCATTCCGGAAGACGGCTACTACAATGTCTACGCAAGCTGGACCGCCTTCAGCGGTCGCGCCAACGACGCAGAGTATCTTGTTCATCACAGCGGCGGAGTATCGGAAGTCCGGATGAACCAGAAGATCGACGGCTACACCTGGAATCTGCTCGGGAACTGGTACTTCGAAGCCGGAGCACCCGCGGACGAGCGCAAAGTTGTTCTGACGAACAACAGCAGCGATGGCAGCGCATCGAACGTTTCCGCCGATGCAATTCGCTGGGGTGGCGGCATGGGAGACATGGAACGCCATACGCACGGTGTGAGCGGACGCCCCCGGTGGGAGGAAGAGGCGGTCAACTATCTTCAGTTCAACGGATTCGGCTACAGTGGCACGCTTTACACAGGCACCGATGATGAAGCCGGCGGTTGGTCTGACCGTCCACAATACGCGAGATGGGAACACAGCGACAAGGACGGCTCTGTCGAAGACGCTCTTTACTTTGCGTGGCATACCAACGCATTCAACGGAAACGCGCGAGGCCTCAGCTCATTCCGTCACAGCACCGCCACTGCGGCATCCACCAGTCTGCAGTCGATCATGCACGATACGCTCTATGACCACATTGAAGGCCAGTGGTTTCCCGGTTGGACGGTTCGCTCGAAGAACGTGACAAACTTCGGTGAAAACAACCAGAACAGCCTCGGAACCGGTTTGCCGGGCTTCCTGATTGAAGGACTCTTTCACGACAATGCGGACGATGCGGGTGGTTATGCCGAACCGCAGTTCCGTCACGATATGGCACGCGCGATTGTGCATGGCGTGATTGCGTACTTCGAAGACCGTGACACAACGACACTCACGACTCCTCCGGAAACACCGACCCACTTCCGGGCCGTTGCTCTTGGCAGTGGTCAGGTGCAACTATCCTGGGACGCGCCACCGAACTCGTCCTCGAATCAGTACCTCGGTGATGCAGCCGCGACATACCGCGTGTTTGAAGGGACGAACGGTTTTGGTTTCGACGACGGCACAGCGGTTTCGGGAACCACGACGACGATTTCCGGTCTGACCACCGGCGAAACGAAATACTTCCGTGTCGCCGCCGTCAACGCGGGCGGGCAGTCATTCCCCTCGGAAACACTCGCAGTGTGTGATGGCGCCGCTGATGTCTTGATTGTCAATGGTTTCGATCGAAACAGCGCCAGCCTTGTTCCGAAAGAGACCATCACGAATGCGGGAACGGATCTTCAAAGACTCGATCCGCGCAACTTCCAGGCTTTCAACTATATCATCGAACACGCCGAGGCTCTTGAGAGCACTGGTGTTGCCATCAGCAGTGCCACCAACGAAGCTGTCATCGATGGCGATGTGACTCTTGGAAACTATGACGCAGTCTTCTGGATTTGCGGCGAGGAATCGACGGTCGGCGAAACCTTTGGTTCCGCCGAGCAGTCTCTCGTATCCTCATACCTCGCAACATCGGGGAATCACCTCTTTGTTTCCGGTGCTGAGATCGGATGGGATCTGGGACGCACGTCACGACCTCAGGCGGATCAGGATTTCTACAATGATGTGCTGCGCGCCTCTTATGTGGGCGACGACGCGAACACCTACAGCATTGCGGCTCCCACCAGCGGTCCGTTCAACGGTGTGGGAGCGTTCGATTTCAATACCTCCAACGGCGCTCGTTACGATGCGCAATTTCCCGATCGTCTCGGAACGTCCTCCGGCTCTTCCGCCGCGCTGAGCTACAGCGGCGGGACCGGCGGGACGGCCGCCATCTCCTACGACGGAAGCAGCAAAGTTATCAACCTCGGTTTTCCATTTGAGCTGATCTCCTCGAGTACCGTTCGTGCCGACATCATGCAGGACACCGTCGACTTCTTCGGCCTTTCCACGGACACGACGGCGCCTTCTGCGCCGACGGGTCTTGTTGCGACAGCGGGAGACGGCAGCGTGAGTCTTGACTGGGCGAACAACGTTGAGGGCGATCTGGACGGTTACAACGTCTATCGTTCGACGACGAGCGGCAGCGGCTACGCGAAGCTCAACGGCTCCGTCGTGGCAACGAGCGACTACACGGACAATACGGCGTCGAACGGAACAACCTACTACTACGTCGTGACAGCAATAGATACAAGCGCCAACGAATCCGCCAACAGCACCGAGGACTCCGCAACGCCGCAGGACACGACGGCGCCTTCTGCGCCGACGGGTCTTGTTGCGACAGCGGGCGACGGCAGCGTGAGTCTTGACTGGGCGAACAACGTTGAGGGCGATCTGGACGGTTACAACGTCTATCGTTCGACGACAAGTGGCAGCGGCTACGCGAAGCTCAACGGTTCCGTCGTGGCAACGAGCGACTACACGGACAATACGGCATCGAACGGAACGACATACTACTACGTCGTGACGGCGGTGGACACGAACGCCAACGAATCCGCTAACAGCACCGAGGACTCCGCAACGCCACAGGACACGACGGCTCCTTCGGCGCCGACCGGCCTGGTTGCGATAGCGGGAGACGGCAGCGTGAGCCTGGACTGGGCGAACAATGGCGAAGGCGATCTGGACGGTTATAACGTCTACCGTTCGACGACGAGTGGAAGTGGCTACACAAAGCTCAACGGTTCCGTCGTGGCAACGAGCGACTACACGGACAATACGGCATCGAACGGCACGACATATTACTACGTCGTGACGGCGGTCGACACGAACGCCAACGAATCCGCCAACAGCACCGAGGACTCCGCAACGCCGCAGGACACGACGGCTCCTTCGGCGCCAACCGGCCTGGTTGCGACGGCGGGAGTCGGCAGCGTGAGTCTTGACTGGGCCAACAACGTTGAGGGCGATCTGGACGGTTATAACGTCTACCGTTCGACGACGAGCGGCAGCGGCTACACGAAGCTCAACGGCTCCGTCGTGGCAACGAGCGACTACACGGACAATACGGCGTCGAACGACACGACATACTACTACGTCGTGACGGCGGTGGATACGAACGCCAACGAATCGGCCGACAGCGCTGAAGCTTCCGCTACTCCTGTTCCCGCGGTTCCCGCCAACGCCATCGACTTCGACAACTTCACCGTGGGCAGCTACGGTGGGCAGGACGTGGATTCGTCAAGCTGGACGAAACATGACGGTGGAACAACACTGGAACTCTCCGGCAACACATGGAAAACGATCACATTGAACTACGACGTGACAGCTTCGACGGTGATCGAATTCGACTACCGTTCGACGTCAACTGAACCGGAAATCGGCGGCGTGTGCTTTGACAATGACACGTCTCTTTCGTCCGGCCAGACATGGAAGGTTTACGGTACTCAGGCGTGGGGTATTGCGACGTTCGACGACTATACGGGAACGACGTGGAAGCGCTATACGATTCCTGTCGGCCAGACACTGACAGCAGGATCCTATACATACCTTGTGTTCCTGAACGATCATGACGGTGGCTCGGGTTCAAACTCCTGGTTCCGCAACATCGTGGTATATGATTCGGAGGTCGTTTACGACAACGACAACGGCGCGCCGGAATACACGGAGACGGGTTCCTGGTTTTTGTCGGGGTCGTCGGGTTACAATGGTGGTTCGTATCGTTACGCCACGGCAGGTGCTTCCGCCACGGCCACCTGGGATTTGGACCTGCCGGTTTCGGGTTCATGGAAGGTCGAAGTCATGTTCCGCGCCAGCGGCAATCGATCGACAAGTGTCGAATACGACGTTAATACGGCCAGCGGCGTACAGACAGTCACAGCGGACCAGACACAGAACAACCTGACCTGGGTGACACTGGGTACGTGGACTTTCGATGCGAACAGCGGCAGCGTTACCCTCGATGCGGCCGGATCGACGTCCCCTGGCGTTGTGATTTCCGACGCCGTTCGACTGACGAAGCAATAACGCTCTCATTCAAACCAATAAGATACGGGGGCCGCACAGTTCGTGCGGCCCCTCTCTGTTTGTGCTCGCGTGCCTCATGGAATATAGAGATGGTCGTACCCGCAAACAGGTCCATAAGTGATGTCGCCATCGCTTACAGTGCCGTTTGTCGGATCATACGGAGTGCCCGTATTCGGCCCCTCTGTATCCGGTCCCCTGCTGTGAAGACGATAGCTGCCGTACTCTTCTCGCGCCTTCTCGAAATGAGGGATCAGGGCGGCAGGGATCGATACCTGAAGAGCGTAGTTCCAGTTCACGTAGAGATATTCTTTAATCTCGGCTGGTCCGAGACCAAAACCACGAAACGGATCTTGAGGCATCGTGGTAAGATAAGCAATCGGCGTGGTAAGCGGGTTGCGGCCGTTCCATGCGGGATCGGGCTGACCCCATGCGGGAACGCTCCCTCCAATGTGAAACTCGAGTGCCGCGGAACCGGTATCCGCATAATGGTAGGTGGGGTAGGAGTTGGCGTCCACACGGTACATTTCAAGCCCGGTGACGATGGTCCGCAGATCCGCTCGGGCCCGGGTCACCTTTGCCCGTGTCTGAGCCTCGAGAAAATTCGGCAGAGCCAGGGCTGCCAGGATCGCAATAACCGCGACGACCACCAGCAGCTCGATGAGAGTAAAGCCTGAAGGGCGCGTGGACATAACAATCCTCTCGTTGCCGCAAGTGAGGGGCTGTTATATAAGACGCGGATTCCTGCGATTTGTTCACGTGAAGGACAAAATTACTCCGCCGCGAAGACCAAAAGGGCACTGCGTCGGCTTTCGACACTCAGGGACGGTTCGTAGTGATAGCCGTCGGGATGCTCGAAGTCCTTGAGCGCCTTGGGCGATTCGGCATCCTTCAGCAACAGGTGCCGGATCAGTGCACCCTTCAGGGACTTGGAGTGATGACTGATGGTTTTCCACTCCGCGACGCCGCTGCGAATAACCCGCTTCACAAACTTGACCTGGTGACAGGCACGGATTTCTCCGCTGTTGTCCCAAACACGACGATGCTGGTCGGGAAGGAAATCCCACACGACTTTTCCTTTGAGCTCCTGCCGCAGAATCTCACTGACGGGCTGACGCCAGTAATTGGCGAGCTTGCCCACGACACCGCCAAGGTTGGCGGACATCTTCAGCTTGTAGGGTGGGATGCGGTCGGTGGGCCGAAGGAGGCCGAACATACCGCTCATGATCAGGGTTTGCTTGTCGAAGAGGGTTTTTTCCTTCTTCTTCAGCTTCTTGTAGTCGATGGCCTGATACATGATGCCCTTATACAGGTCACGAGCGGGCATCGTCGTTGATTCTCGGAAAACCCGGTTAAGCCGGATGGCCTCATCCAGGGCCTCGCCTCGGACCTCAAAGACCTCCTCCCAGCCACCGGTGCGCTGGAGCACACCATCCAGTGCCTCGAACACGATCTCACGCAGCGGCTGGAGCTGCTTGAACGCATTGGTCCGCTTCGACTTGAAGGCGTTCTCGAAAGACATTCCGTTGCCGGGAGGAATCGACTTCGACTCCGAAGGCGGCAGGAGGAGAACCCACTCACTCACATCGGGCCTCCTTGCGCGGGCGGAAAGCGCGCGGACACATGTGTTGTTGGCCTTTGCTCATAGCGGCGAAGGATACGATAGTGCAGCGATCTGGTGTCAATCGGACACAGCCGATCCCGGGGAAACAAGGACTTGACGGTGTGGAGGGGGTCGCCTCATGCCAAGTGTCCAATTGGTACAGGACCGGATTGACCGGCCTCCGAAGACAGAAGGGAACCCAGGCAGATGATCTTCCGCACCACGCTCAAGGCGGCTCTGGCCGCCGTCCTCATCGCGGCCACCTCAGGCTGTGGCACCATCTATTCCCGGCAGAACTATGGCTCTCCCAATACTCAGAAGGTCACCGCGGGAGCCCGGAAAGTGGATGTCTTCGCCAACATGGGGCAGCCGAACGCCACTTACAAGGGTGCGGGGCAGGAGGTTTTTGTGTACCGGCACGTTAAAGGCAGCAATATCCTGGGCCTCTACTCGAAGATTGATCGGACCGACTATGTCGTGGTTTATGACGAAAACGAGGCAAAGGTTGTCTATGCCGGCGAAGTTCCCGTCGGGAAGGGTATGACAATTCTGTCACCGCCGATGCTTGACGCCACCCACCCCGCACGTACTGACACATTGCTGTTCGAGGCACAGAACTACGAGTACGAATACGTCGTGGAATAGGGATTTCCCGGATCGACTTTCATTGGCGGCGGCTTCCCGGCCGCCGCTTTCGTTTTTACCAGCTTGGATTGCTGTGCATCAGTGTCTCGATTTCATCGCTGTCCCGCGGAGCGGAAAAGAAAAAGCCCTGACCCTGCTCACAATCCATCGACCGGGCACAGGCCAGTTGGTCCGCTGTTTCGAGACCCTCCGCCGTTGACGTCATGCCAAGGTTTCGCGCCAGCGAGACAATCGTACGAACGATTTCAGAGTTTTCGCTGCTCTCAGTCATGCTGTGGATGAACGACCGGTCAATCTTGAGCGATTCCGTCGGCAAGTGACGCAGATGACTCAGCGACGAATAGCCGGTTCCGAAATCATCGATATGAAGCTGAACACCGATCGCGCGAAGATCCTCCACCAGCTGGCCGGCAATGTGGTAGTCCTTCATGAGGACACTTTCCGTCATTTCAAGAATCAGCGTGCCGGGAACCAGTCCGCTTTTACTGACAATTCCCTGGACTCGCGAAACCAGCCCCGGCTCGCTGAATTGACGGCTTGAGATATTGACGCTGATGGTCAGCGGGTTGCCGGAGGGGAACTGTTTCTGCCAGATCTGCATCTGGTGACAGGCTTTTTCCAGGACCCACCATCCAACCGGTACGATCAGCCCTGTCTCCTCCGCGAGCGGGATAAAGTGCTCTGGCTGGATCAGCCCCATGGAGGGGTGATCCCAGCGAAGAAGAGCTTCAAAGCCGCGAATGCGTCCGCTTCGAAGATTGATAATGGGCTGATAATGAATTTCGAACTGACTTGTGTTGAGAGCGCGGCGCATGTCGTTCTCGAGCTGAAGAATCGCCACCGCGCGATCATGCATTTCCTTGTTGAAGATTTCCGTCGCCGAACGGCCGTCCGCCTTGGCGCGATACATGGCCGTGTCGGCGTCTCGGATAAGCTGCTCCGGCAGATCGTAGTCCACCGAACTCAAGGCAATGCCGATGCTCACGGAGGTGAAATACTCTTCACTTCCAATGGCGATGGGCAGGGCGAGCTCCTCATGGATTCGTTCCGCGAGATGATGTGCGTCTTCCGGGCTGCCGACGTCGTCGGCGAGCACGACAAACTCGTCGCCACCGAGGCGCGAAACAGTGTCTCCGGGGCGAATACAGGCTTCGAGCCGCCTTGCGAATTCCATAAGGATTCGATCACCGACCTCATGACCCTTGCTGTCGTTGATGTGCTTGAAGCGGTCGAGATCGAGAAAGTAGACGGCAAAAGGACTCTCGCCGCCACGGCGCAGACGTCGGAGCGAACGATCGAGTCTGTCGTGCAGCAGAGCCCTGTTGGGAAGGCCCGTCAGGGAATCATGGAACGCATTATGAATAAGCTGTTCCTCGGCCCGCTTGCGATCCGTGATATCCCCGTGAGAACCCGCAATGCGATAGGTTATGCCGTCCTCATTGCGCACCGCCGTTCCACGCGTCAGGGCCCACATCCAGCCTCCATTCTTGCGCTGGATACGGTATTCCGCATGAAAATGCGATGTCAGATCATCCAGATGAGCATTGAGCTTTTCCCGGACAAGCTCACCGTCCTCGGGATGCACGCGATCAAGCCATTCAGCAGGAGAATCGCTGATTTCATTGTCGAGATAACCAAGAAGAGACTTCCAGCGTTTTGAGTAGAAAACCCGGTTTGTTCGAATATCCCAGTCCCAGACACCGTTGTTCGAACCGGCAACAGCGAGCGCGTATCGCTCCTCGCTTTCTCGAAGAGCCTCATCGGCGTGATGACGCGCCTGGGCGTATCGCATGGACCGGCTGAGCAGTTCAGCCGTGACATGACTCTTGAACAAATAGTCCTGAGCGCCCTCCTCCATGGCCTGAAGTGAAATACGGTCGCTTTCAATTCCTGTCAGGACGATGACCGGCGTTCGGGTGGCACAAGTCTTAACACGGCGAAAAGTCTCCAGCCCTGTTGTCTCCGGAAGCGTCAGGTCGGTAATCACGAGATCAAAATGATCGGTGCGGAGGGAATGGACGGCTTCAGCCGCTGTCTGGGCATGGGTCAGGTCGCAGGGAGGGGTTGCATCGCTCCTGAGCAGGGCGCTGACGCGCTGAAAGTCGTTGGGGCTGTCTTCAACAAGGAGAACTTTCAGGGGGCGTCCCGTGGTCATATCGTCGGCTCACGCTCAGGAATTCATGCCTTGAGTGGCAAGGAAGGGCTTCAAGCGGCTGGCTGGGAAGTACGTCAAGTCTCGAAAGTTTTTTCCGGCTCACCCGGCGGAACGGCCTCCGGCGAAAGTTCGCTCTGTAACGTACCGGCGGAAGGAAGATTCAGAGATATCGCGATACCGCCACCGGGCCGGTCGAAAAACTGAAGACGTGAACCGTGCAGCCTTGCAATCCTGTCGCACAGGGAGAGACCGAGACCGGTTCCCGGATAGCGCGACCGCGGATGCAGGCGGACAAAAGGCTTCAGTACCCGCTCACGTGACTCCTCCGGAATGCCGATGCCATCGTCGGCAACCGTAACAAGCCACCCGTCTCCATCCCGCTTGGCTGCAATCTCGATGAGTGGAGGCGTGTCACCGCGAAACTTGATCGCATTCTCGATCAGATTGCGAAAGAGCAGCCGCAGCGCGGTTCCGTCTCCCTGGATGAAGGCATTGCCGTGCCGAACAATTTCAGCTTCCGTGTTGCTGATTTCCGGCTGAAGCTCGCGCTGAACATCGTCCAGGATCGTGGAAAGCTCGTGCGGTCCTCCATTCAGCTTCTCCGTATTGCCCAGTTCGGCAAGGGACAACAGCTCACCAACCACTCGAGAGGCATCATTGGCACCGGAAATGAGCTGCCCCAGCAGCTCTTCTCCGTCGGTTCCCAACTGACGCTTGTGCTCCATCAGAATCAGGCGGGCGATTCTTCGCAGGTTCTCGATCGGAGTGCGAATCTCATGTGCAACGAGATGCGTATAATCAGAAAGTCGTGCTTTATCAGCCTCCACGGAGGCTGACATCCGTTCCGCGGATTTTCCGTGCCGTTCTCCGGTTTCAAGCCAGGCAATTCCACGGACTCGTCCGGCGCCGTCGCCACGCAGCGAGGTCCGTCGAAGACCCAGGTTTACAGTTTTTCCCGCAACATCCATAAACGTGGCGTGGATGGAGCGCGGACAAGGCGTGGAGGGAACAATGAGCTCCCGCAGGGCCGATTCAGAGGCCGCATCGCAGAGCGACTGGAGCCGCATGCCCTTCATCCGCTCCGCCGAATCGTACCCCAGGAGTCCGGGGAAGATCTTGTCCGTTTCAAGGATACGTCCGTCACCGGAAAGAAGAAATGACCCAATCCCGGTTTCCACCGTTGGGCGCGGTGTTCGTTCCATTGTCCGTGGCGGAGACGCGGGCGGGGCCTTCGGTTTTTCAAGGTCAGGGGAAGGAGAAACCCTGGCCTTTGCTTCCCGCGGAGTTGTATTTTCCGACAAAGAGGGCAGATCGTCGAAAAACGCACTCATTCCGGCGAGCGTCGCTTCAGCGACATCACTCGCACCCCTCCGAATCCAGGCCCGGTAAGATTCAACCGTGAGGTTTGATGAAAGAATCACGACCCGCGAGCCGGGACATCGTCGGCGCAGCATCAGGAGAACATCCACGGGTTCCGCCCAGGTCAGTTTCTCATCGAGAAGTGCGTAATCGAAGGATTCAACAGCCGGCACCTCGGCAAAGGCCACGGCATCCGGTACTTCGTGGATCTCAGGGTTTTCCAGAAACTGACGGAACAAGGCCGCAACAGTACGCCGGACCGGAGGGTCGGAGACGATGGACAGAATCTTCGTCGTGCGGCGAGACATGGACAGGTCAGGGGGGTGTTGGTTGCGGGAAAATGTTCCTCGGGCCGCGGTTTCCGGGACAGCACACGCTATTGGCGCATCCCAGCGGTTCGTTTTCCGGCAACTGCCGGAGACATCTTTTTTTCTTCATTCAGAAAGAGACGTAAAAGGTGCCGTGATCGCAAGGGGGATCGTGACCGGACGCTTCACCGTCGACGGGCCTCCGTGCTGTGGAATCACTGAATCTGGAGGACGTCCCCCGCCTCCTGTTGAAGAGTGATATACTGATCCACCTCAATATCCTGCCAGGTGTTTTCAGACCCACCCGGCCAGACGATTCGAATCCTGTCAACAGTGGCGGCAGAGCCCAGGCCGAAATGCACGGCCGTATCGCTCTGGTTAAAGGTGCCGGCATTCGTGTTGGCCTCCCGGCGGAGCGTCCGCTCCTCCGGCGTGCCCTCATGGATGGTTACGTGGATCTTCGCCCCGATCGCCCGGGTGTTTCTTCCATTCATCCTTGGGTGGATGAACAGCCAGTGATTACCGTTGGTTGATGCGTTGCTGACGAAGAAACGCTCCGGCGACCCGCTGTCGTTGGGAGAAAAGAGATCCATGTCGCCGTCGAGATCATAGTCGGCCCATGCACTGTCGTAAGCTCCCTCGTTTGTCGTAAAAAGCCCTTCGCTCACTGTCACATCAACGAATTCCCAGTCTCCGTCGTTGCGAAACAGCCGGCGGCCGGAGTTCTCGCCGTTACTCGCGAGGTGGTCATGAAAGTAGAGGTCAAGGTCACCATCGTTGTCGTAATCAACCGCTTTTGACCCATTAAAATCTCCACCGTCGTTTGGAAGAACCCGATGGCCGAGAATCGTTTGAATATCCGTCCATGTTCCACCCCCGTCATTACGCCAGATTTTCGTTTCCTGTGCGTCAGCACCGGTCATGTAGAGATCAAGATCTCCGTCATCGTCAAAATCGACAAACTCAGTGCCATAGCTGTTGGGAGTATATTGGGTTCCATTGGAATCGGCAATGTCGACATAGTGCAGAAAGCCGTCCTCAACGAAACGATTCTGGAAAAAGTTGTTCCGGATGTTTCCTCCGGACCGGCATGTTGACAGATAAAGATCATAGTCGCCGTCATCGTCGTAATCACCCACTGCGAGTCCGTACCCCTTGCCGAAGCTGTTTCCGGAGTATGGAATCCAGAGTCCCGCCGATTCGCCGGACTGAGTGAAGCTTCCGTCTTCGTTTTGCAGGTAGACCTCGTGCGGTTCAGGTCCTTCCATACCAATCAGAAGATCCGGCAAGCCATCGAGATTGGCATCGTTCCAACCCACGTTTTGGTGAAATCCCGGCTCGTTGATGGTGGACTCGCTCACATCCGTGAATGTCGAATCGCCTTCGTTGCGAAAGAGATCGCCGGCGACACCCACCCCCAGATTGCTCTCACCGAGGAA
This sequence comes from Candidatus Sumerlaeia bacterium, assembly GCA_028284075.1. Classification (GTDB taxonomy): domain Bacteria; phylum Sumerlaeota; class Sumerlaeia; order SLMS01; family JAHLLQ01; genus JAJFLJ01. The sequence continues at coordinate 13,619 of JANQSL010000038.1, forward strand.
AACATCGATGAAGCCGTCCCCGTTGTAATCGCCCCAGGCGGCGCTCCAGCCGGTTGTATCGTCAGCAACGATCCCACCCGCGCCCTGGACCTCCGTGTAGGTGGCCATGCCCGTTCCGATTGTGTTGTTGCGGAAGAGTCGGCGAGCGGAGGAAACCCCCTGAACCAACAGGTCCGGGTCGCCATCATTGTCAATGTCACCAAAAGATCCACTGCGGGCGTTTCCGTTGAAACCGCCAAGAACCGTTGCACCCTGTTCCGCAAACGTTTGGGCCAGTGCCATCGAAGCAAGGCTGCAGATACAGCCCGCGGCCACCAGTTGTTTCCTGTTTTTCATCCTACCGCCGTCTCCTGTTCGAATCGTGTCATGGCCCTGACCCAGGCTTCGGCGTTGGGGGGGCGTTTTTCCGGAAGTGGATCGAGCGCGGATTCCACAAAAGCCGCAAGATCCTCGTTCATTCGTCCACGGTAACTCTTGACGGGTATCAGGCTGCGATCCTCGATCGCCTTCAGCGTTTCTCCCATTCCCATCCCGCCATAGGGAAAAAAGCCCCCGGTCAGCAGAACGTAAGCCGTGACCGCGAGACCCCACAAATCCGTCGCCGGTGTGATGATGTTCTCCATCAGCACCTCCGGGGCGGTGAACTTGTAGGTGAAAACGCGCATCTGGGGAAGTGTGAGACGCTCGCCGCCCTCCTGCATTGCCGCGATACCGAAATCGCAGAGAACCGCCTGATCGTCGTGCTTGCGCACCAGAATATTGCTTGGCTTGACGTCGCGATGAATAATTCCCCGCACGCGTTTGCCATCCGCAGGCTCCTGCCACTCAAACCCGTGTGCCGCGTGGAGAGCCTCCGCCACCTGTCGCATATATCGGCAGATGGTTTCCTCGTGCAACTCGCGCCTGCGCATGACGATCTCATCGAGAGACTCGCCCTCGATGTACTCCATGACCATGAAGAGGAAGCCTTCACGAGAGTCACCGCCCACCTCATCGACGCGAACGATTCCCTTTATGTTCTGCTTCGAAAGAAGCCGGGTCACCTCGGCTTCTCGCCGAAAACGATCGCTCAGCTTCTCGATACGAATCATTGATGATGAGGACGTCCCGCCAATCAAAAGTTCCGGACGAAGGAACTTGATGGCAACCCACTCCTCCGTATCCCGCCGTTTTCCCCGCCAAACCTGACCGTAACCACCTTCACCGATCTTTTGAAAGACGCTGAAGCGCGTTGGAAAGTCGCGATACAGCGCCAGGGGAAAATGAGCGGCGGAGGGCGAGCGCAACAACTCGTCGCTCTCCGTCGTGCTCTGCTGGTCCTTTTCAAAGCTGACGTTAATGCGAGGGCCCTCCACACCCAACACAATACTGTCGCGGGAACTGAGCGTGACCGCTCCCTTGATTCGATGGTTGTTGACGAAAGTCCCCTGAGTGCTCCCCAGATCCTCCAGGACAAACCTTCCCTCGGCGAGACAGCGGATCAGGGCATGACGGCGGGAAACCGCCCCATCAACGAGAGGGTCGAAGATGATATCGTTTCTCGACGAACGCCCCAGACTGATTTCCGCCTGATCGAAGACATAAGTCGTGGGCGTTCGATTTCTGCCACTAATGGCGACACTGATGAACATACCGGCCCGGCGAGACGCTCCTCCACCTGATCTGGACAGTGTCCGAGAATGCCTCGCCGTCAGGCCAAGGCAAATGGAAAGACGCTTCAGTGGCGGGATGTTGCGGCATCGTATGTCCGTGCCTTCACTGATTCGTAGCCATCATTGACAAAACGCCCGAGTTGCCATATAATCAACTTATCGCCGGATTCGTTTGTGGTGATCAGGGTGGGGCCATCCAGTTTGAGAACGTCACCCGCCTGTGCCGTCGGCATCACTGGCGGCAGAGGCCGGGAATCGGCCCGCAGTGCGGTCATGGCGAGATTTCCGGCCAGCAACAGAGCGATGAGGACAAGTATTCCCTTCAGGCTGTTTGTTTCCGGTTTCATAATCGAATTCCTTTCGGGTTGTTTCCGGGGTTAATAGGTTGTCGCGGAAAACGTGTTATTAAGGAACAGAGTAACGAGCACCTCCACCAGGAGGAGAGCCGGCTGTTCCGCGAGCTGTTCCTTGTTGTCAATAACGAGCTGAACGTCCTGCTCCGGCACTTCGCTTTCCTGAGCGCTGTCCAGCATGTCATTCACGGACGCCTGGAGTTCACGAACCTCAGGACTTTGCTGCTGAGCGAACGCCTGTTCCATCTCCCTTGCAAGACCCATCATCTCATCCCATGCGGCGGCGTACTCCGGATCACCCCGTTCCGCCGCGCCGCGAACGGCCTTGAGGGTTTCCATGGCATACCAGGCGTACTCCTCCGGAGACATTTCCGCCGCCCGCAGGGTATCGGCATACGATTGCATGAGCTTCGGGATTTCACCAACAAGGTTGAAGACATCGCCAACCGAGATTGCGGGTGGCTGCTGACCTTCCTCAGCGGTTGTCAGCAAGTCAACAAGGCGGACCTGACGTGTACGATCAACCAGTGCCTGGCGTGTTGCAAGATAGCTGTGGAACCGGTCCGGATCCATTGACACGTCCTCTGCCGGAATATCGAAGGCGAAGTCCTGCTCAAGGGCTGTCAAACTCTCCTGCGCCTGTGCCAGGCTGTCTCCATACTGGCTGATTTTGCGAACACCGAAAATTCCAATTCCCACCACCGCGACGACCATCAACAAGAGCATGATGCCGCAGCCGATCAGGACTTTTTTCATGAGGGGTTCCTTCCACAGAGCATGGTGTCCGGAATTACGCCGGACCTGTGCCACATGCTCAATCGGCATTATGCGTTTCGCGGTCCTGTTGGCGTTGGCAACCACACAGGTCCGTCAGGCGGGAGCGGAGGAACAGCCGCTTGAGCCAGGCCTCCGGAAGTTCGAGGCGCGCCATACCCGTGAAATTCTGCCGGGAGTCGAAACCGCCGCCCTGAGCGACGTTGTGACACGGCGGGCGCGGCCTTCGTGGGTTGCCTTGCTTGACTCCGGCTTCGAACAGGGCGTGGCCCGGGTACGAGGAGTGGATCGCGGACCCTGGTCATCCGCTGAACTCACGACAATTCTCGAAAACCCCGGACTCACACCTGCCCTCATATTGTCCGCTTTGCCATCCCCCCTGGAGCCGCCATGGCTTGACGGATTTCACTTCGATGGCAATCGCATCGATGCATGGCCTCCTTCCGGGGTGCTTCTGAGAGCGTCTCCCGACGGTATTTACGACCTTGTGGACTCGCCGGAAGAGGAGGCCTGGCTGGAAACGGAAGACGGTCTGAAACTCGAGCTGCAGTCCTTCAATGGCCCTCCGGGCGACGGCCTTGCCCTCTACTCCGGAGAGCTGTTGCCAACATCGGGAGCGGCATCCTGGTGGCCCCAGGGCACACAGGCCGTCTCCCTCGTGCCAGGAGCCCTTAACGCCGCTCCCCATCGGTCAGTCTGGGACCTGTCTCTTCCATCGGATCAGCGTTCCTGGCTGCCGGGAGGAGTGCGGGCTGCCGACCGGTTGTTCCTGAGATCTGACGAATATGCCGTCATTGTTCCCCCCGGATTGTCGGAGACAGTCGAGGTGCTCTCGTCCTCTCAATCGCTGACGATCACGGTCGCGCTGGATATCGGAACGCGGCTCTCGTTATTCACGACGGCGGTGGGCGAATGGTATCTCAAGGACGGCAAAGACGTTTCCTTGCGATCCTTTGACGAGTCAGACGTTCAATCCATCGTCTCGGTTGGAGCCGAGGGACGAAAGCTTGGTCTTTTCGAGTTCGGAACGGAGTCATCAGCTTTTCCCGCCGCCCCCCGAGACCTCATTGTCGAGCGCCTGCTGGGAGCGGGCGCAGTGAGTGCAGCCGTTTTGCCATCCCGCGGGAGCCGTCTCCATATCGGCAGCCTTGACCGAAATCGAATGACGTTGATGGCGGAGCGATCCGTTCGGCGGGTTTTGACCATCGAGCCGGGAAGGCCGGAGCTCCCGGGCCTCGGAACGGCACCCGGGCTCAGCCCGATCGACCTTCAATTCAGCGCCGTCTCCAGGGGGTCCAGCCTCCTCGGGAGCCCGGAGGCGCTGGTGGATGACCGGGCTCGTTTCGACCGGAGGGGTGAACACTTCTGGTCCGTCGACACCGGCAAAGAAGACCCATGGGTCGAGTTCCGCCTCCTGGAGCCTGCCGAAATCGGCGCAATTGACGTCATACACGCGTCCGCCTGTGGATTTTCGGGGCATTTCAATGTCCCGAGCTTCAGAGTGCTGGGGCGGGCCAGTCAAACCGGCGGCTGGAAGGAGATGGCAACGGTTGCCCGTGATGAGCCGGTCGATCACGAACGAATTACCATCGACTTTGCCCCGACGGTGGAGTGGCTTCGAC
>JANQSL010000040.1 GCA_028284075.1 Candidatus Sumerlaeia bacterium
CCTTTCAGTGGAGGAGCGGCCGCTTCGGCTGATCCATTCGGCGATACGGGCACAGCTGCCGGGAGCCCCTTCAGTGGAGGAACGGCCGCTTCGGCTGATCCCTTTGGTGATACGAATGCAACAGGAGGGAGCCCTTTCAGCGGAGGCACTGCCGCTCCGGCCGATCCTTTTGGCGGGGGAGCCGTTGCCGGTGCGCCGTCCGATCCGTTCGGCGGTGGAACCGCGGTACAACCATCTGATCCTTTTGGTGGGGGCACTGCCGCTCCGTCCGATCCCTTTGGCGGGGGAGCCGTTGCCGGTGCGCCATCCGATCCGTTCGGCGGTGGAACCGCAGTACAACCATCTGATCCTTTTGGTGGGGGCGCTGCCGCTCCGGCTGGTCCATTTGGCGGGGGAGCCGTTGCCGGTACGCCGTCCGATCCGTTCGGTGGCGGTGTTGCGGGAGCTCCGTCGGACCCCTTCGGAGGTGGTGCGGCGCCATCTGCTGATCCCTTCGGCGGGGGAACGACAGCCGGAGAAGATCCGTTTGGTGCGGGTTCCGGCACGGAGAGTGGCGTTGTTCCGTTGTTCGACGCGGCCGGTGCAGTCGCGGGGAGTACGTTTGGCGGCTCAACCGGTGCGGCTGATCCCACTGCCGTGAACCCTGATGGCATTGCGCAGTTGTATGCCTTCCGTTACGAGCGGGATTTGCTGTGGGACGGCACGCCTGTTGTCGCACGGAAACGTCTTACGATTGAAGAGGCTGAGCAATACGATGAAGCCGTGAAGGCAACATACGTCGAGCAGATCCAGGCTGGCACGATGCCTGGCTATGACGGCCAGGCAAATCCGCAGACATGGGCTGAATGGGCTTTGTTCTCGGATCAGCTGGCGCTGTGGAGCGAGTATGTCGATCGTGTCGCGCTTGCCGGATTCAACAGCGGGCCGAGTGCCTGGGAGCAGGTCCAGTGGCCGGGCACTCCTCCTGAGGAAGGTCCGGAGGGAGCCAGCGGCGGAAACGTTGGTCTTCCAACCAGTGGAGCGGAGGGGCTTGTCGCCGCAAATCAGGGTCAGTCTCTGGATGATCAGCTGGGCGCGACAGTGAATCCATTTGCGGGTGTTGGCGGGGGCCAGGGCCAGGAAGCCTCGTTTCCGGCTTCTGTCATTACCGATCAGATTGTGACCGCCTACGTGGGCATCTCGAATGAGCTTGTACGTATCGAGGAAAGTGCCGAGGCGTTCATGAATGGATTTGAAAACCGGCTGCTGGAACGCAATACACGCCGGCTTGCATACGCGGACTGGAAGCAGGATCGTGAGCAGGTTCTTGAAGACTTTATTGCGGAATGGAACCGCCGCTATACCGGCAAGGTTTCCATCATCAATGGCATCCGCTACGAGTTGTATCGCCCGGAAGAGGCTCCTGAAGTTTTCCCGCGGAACACCACGCCGGTCGTCACCGATTATGAACTGACGCCGTACGACATTATCAATCCTGAGGACGGGACACTCAAGGAAGCTTCTCGCGATTGATTTCTCCCCCCCGGGAGCACTTCACTCAAAATCATCATCCGTTCCTCCGGCACGCCGGAGGAACTTTTCACCTCTCCCTCATTCACAGAGAACAGATACTCCATGGCACGATCGAAAGCACCCGCAACAAAGCCGGCGCGCAAGAATCGCTGGACTCTTCATCCAATGCCCGAGGGTTTCCGCCAGCAACAGGCAATTCCCGACCGGCTTCCCGTCCCAACCCGTGAAACCGATCGTATCGACCGTGGTGCGATTAATCACGCGGAGCTGTCTCGCTGGATTTTCAACTATCTCGAAGAGCATCCCGATTGCGATCATCAAACAGCGCTTCGTGGTGTTGCGGAGCGATTCGAAGTCTTTCAACAGGCCGTTAATGCTCTGAACGAAGGGGATTGTGAGCGGGCGGAGGAACTGTTTCGTGATGTGATCGCTCGTGAAGGTTCTGACCACCTGGCAAAGTTCAATCTGGCGTCGGCGCTCGAGCGGCTGGGCAGACAGGGCGAAGCTCTGGATTTGCTTGCCGATATCAAGGATCTGTTCCTGAATCATACTCGTTTCACGATCCTGTGTTCGCGTTGTTTTCTTGGAACGGGGAAACGTCAGGAGGCGATTGGTACGCTCAGGGAGGCACTGGAACGAAACCAGGGGAACTTTGCACTGGTACGAGAGTTACAGGCCCTCGGTGAACTGGTTCCCGTTGTTTTCAATGCAAACGATATCCGTCAGACGAAGTATGTGACTCGGGACCGGTATCATGAGCTCGTGATGGAAGACATGGACAAGCGCCTTGCCGCGAAGGAGTACGATGTGGCGAGGCGCATCGTCGATTACCAGGTGAAGGATGGCAAACACGCCGAGGCTCTCTCGGCCGCGGACGCATATCTTGAAAAGGAGCCTGAGGACGTCGATGTGTCTCTTGATCGAACGGTTTCCATGCTCGCGCTGGGACAAAAGGATGAAGCGGTCGAGTTGTTGGAGGAACTTCTCAAGTCAAATCCGGGTCATGCGAAGATCATGGTTACGCTTGGCCGGGCGAGGCATGCGTCCGGTGACCCGTCGGGTGCGGCGGAGCTTTTTGCCGAGGCGTTCGAGAAAGATCAGACCTTTGTCAATGCGGCGGAGCTTCTGATTCTTTGTAACGAAGGTGAGGATGCCCGCATGGAAGGCGCTCTTGAACTTGCAAGGAAGTATCCCGACTCATGGGTGCCGAAGAAACTCATTGGAGACCTGGAGTTTGGTCAGGGCCAGGTTCGCGATGCGCTCGCGAAGCACCTGGAGGTCTGGAGCGAATCCGACTCGGACGATGCTCTGACGATGATTATCCATGAATACGACAAGCTGAACGAAACAGGAAATGCCATCGCCTTTATCGATGGTGTGAAGAGCTGGCCGAAGCGCTCGGCCGCGGCACGCTGGAACGCTGCAAATGTTTCGCTGAAAGCGGGCAGGACTCAGAAAGCCATCGAGTTGTTGACGAGCCTGGCGCGCGATGCATCGCTTCCTCATGAAACGCGGTTTTCGGCAAATTCGCTGCTGGCCGATATCAATGCAAACACAAGCACCAGCCGCAGACGGGCAACGCGCCGCCAGGGTTAATGGATCGGCGTGCTTTGCGCGTTGGCGAAGCGCATCATGACAAAGACCGTCTACCTCGACCACAATGCAACCTCTCCCCTCCGGCCGGCGGCGCGAGAGGCCATCGTTGCGGTTCTTGAACGGGAGGGATTCGGTAATCCCTCCTCGGTTCACCGGTCCGGTGTTGAAGCTCGATATCTTGTCGAGAAATCGCGGCGAGCAATTGCACGGGCCGTTGACTGTTCCGCGGAACGCATTGTCTTCACCAGCGGAGGAACGGAGTCCGACAATCTCGCGATCCGTGGTACAGCCTTTGCCCGCAGAAAAGAGACCGGCGCGAATCGGATTGTCACTTCCGCGGCAGAGCACAAGGCGGTGTTGGATACGTGCATTGATTTACGGGACCGACATGGCTTCGATTTGACGATTCTTCCTGTTGATGAGTGGGGGAGAGTTGATCCGGGTGATTTCCGCGGTCACCTTTCAACGGATGTTGCCGTTGTTTCCGTCATCCACTCCAACAACGAAACGGGTGCGATCAACGATGTACCTCGTTTGGTGGAGACTGTTGGCGGTGTAGACGGCAGTATTCCGTTTCACACGGATGCTGTGCAAGCCCTCGGTCGCGTGCCGTTCTCGGTGAATGAACTGGGCGCCGATCTTGTTTCACTTTGTGCGCACAAATTCGGCGGTCCTGTCGGTGTCGGCGTTCTTGTTCTTCCACAAGAACGCACTTTGTGGTCTCAGGTAACCGGAGGAGGACAGGAGCAGGGATACCGCGGTGGCACGGAAAACGTGTCGTTGATTGCGGGTTTTGCAGCCGCGCTGGCCGAGATGAACATTCAGGAGGAGGGAGCCCGCATCAGGAGGCTCCGGGACGATCTTTGGACACGTATTCAGACTGATTTTCCGAACACCGTTCTCAACACTCCCCTCGACTCGAATTCTCTTGCGGGAACACTCAATGTTTCTTTCCCCGGCGTGGATGGACAGAAGCTTGTCCGGGAGCTGGATCGCCATGGAATCGCTGTCAGTGCCGGTTCCGCGTGCACGTCTGCGGGTACCTCCACGAGCCATGTGATTCGTGCAATGACGAGGGACACGGAGAGGATTGAAGGTGCCATTCGAATCAGCCTGGGATGGAGTTCCACACAGCGGGATCTCGACTTAATGGCAACTGTGTTACCATCTGTACTCGCGTTTATTGCTACTTAATGACGAATGCGTCGAGTTCACCAGTCAGGCCAGAGGTGCCACCAATGGCGAAGTGGTTGAAAGATGATACAGTGGCGCTTACAGTGTTGCGGGCAACATCAACGGTTGTCGTGAGTTCGGTCCAGGATCCTGCAAGGGAATCCGCCCTGTAGAGCGTGAGGTTCGCTTCTGTCAGTCCCGCGATTTCCGCGTCAGTGTATCTGAACGTGACTGCCGCTGATGTCCAGTCAGTGCGATCCGTTGCGATCTCCCACAAGACATCGGCAGTGTCTCCAACAAGATCACCGGTGATGCCGCTGTTACTGCGCGTAAGTGTTACGGTCTGCATCGATGCTGCGGAGCCATCGGGAAAATCGATCCAGCAGCGGGAATCGGGTGTGTCATCGTTGCTGCCGTCACCTGAAACTCCAACGGCAGTATTGGGTGCGTCGCCGGTGAGTGCCATGGCTCGATATGTTGCGCTTGAGGGAGCCGTGGACTGGCTGAAAACGACGTAGGACTCACCAGCGAATGAATCGCCGCCGAAGACTGTTCCGGATGCTCCAACGATGAGGTCTGCAAGACCATCGCCGTTAACGTCGCCTGCGCCGGAAACACTAAAGCCGGAGAAAGTGCTTGTATCAGCGCCGTCGATGCGGAAGCCGCCGTTGCCGAGGGCGGAGAGATCGACGGGAGTATTGGTGGCCTTGCCGAAGACGACATAAGACTCACCAATCCCGTTGTTTGCGTAGTATGCTCCGATGATGAGGTCTGCAAGTCCGTCGCCATTGATATCGCCCGCGCCAGAGACACCGCGGCCGGATCGGTCTCCTCCGTCGATTCCGTCGAGGCGGAAGCCGCCGGTACCGAGAGAAGCCAGGTCGACTGTTGTGTCAGAGGCCTTGCCGAAGACGACGAAGGACTCACCGGTTTGATTGTTTGCGTATTGTGCTCCGACGATGAGATCCGAAAGGCCGTCGCCATTGACGTCTCCCGCTGCTGAAACTCTTCCGCCCAATTCGTCTTCCATATCGATGCCTGCGATGCGGAAGCCGCCTGAGCCAAGGGCGGCGAGGTCGACTGTTGTGTCCGTGGCTTTGCCGAAGATGACAAAGGCTTCGCCCGTGAAGCTGCCAAAGCCCGGGCCTGCCAGTGGAGCACCGACAATGAGGTCAGCAAGACCGTCGCCGTTGACATCGCCCGCGCCCGATACGCTGTAGCCGGAAAGGTTAAACATACCGGCCCCATCGATGCTGAAACCATCGCCGCCGAGAGCCGAGAGGTCGACGGTTGTACCGGTGGCTTTACCGAAGATCACATAAGACTGGCCCGCGTCATCATCATCTCCCGGGGTTGCCGAATATGCTCCGATAATGAGATCGGCGAGGCCGTCGCCGTTGACGTCGCCCGCACCGGAAACGCTGGAGCCGGACTGGTCAAGTTCGGCGATGCCGTCGATGCGGAAACCACCGTTGCCGAGGACCGAGAGGTCGACAGGGGTGCTGGTGGCTTTGCCGAAGACGACGTAGGACTCACCCGCCTGGGTGTTGCCTCCAGGGTTGGCGCCGAAGGCACCGACAATGAGGTCGGCAAGGCCATCGCCGTTGACGTCTCCCGCCCCGGAAACGCTGAAGCCGGATTGGTCATTGAGGTCGATACCGTCGATGCGGAAGCCGCCGGTGCCGAGAGCGGCAAGATCAACGGTCATGTTGTCGGCTCTGCCAAAAACGACATATGATGCACCGGCAAATCCCCCCAAAGGAGCACCGACAATGACATCAGCAAGACCGTCGCCGTTGACGTCGCCTGCACCGGAAACGCTAAATCCGGCTCGGTCGCTGGCTTCGATGCCTTCGATGCGGAAGCCCGGGTGGGTCGTGCCGAGATCAGCAAGATCGATGTCCTGGGCGCGAACAGCACTCGGCACAGTCACCAGTAGACCGGCGCCAATCAGTGCAGCGGTGTGCCTCACGGATAAACGGTAACGCAGCAAGCCACGAGTCATGACTATTCCTCTGATGTATTGGCGTTGTAACTCTCGGAAATCTTAATCGGTATGCCGGTTTCCGTTTTTTGTGGTCAAGTCAGTTCGTCGCGATTATTCCGCCGTGATCGCGCAGAGTTCAGCAGGCAGGGGAGAAGAGCTTACTGCAGAGCCCAGAGTGTTCCGTTGCCGGTCTCGTTCTGACAGTTTGTGCCGCCCTGGTCGATTCCCGTCTCGTCACCGTTTTGAATTCCATCGTTGCAGGACCAGTCTTCAATCCGTGTTGTCGCTTCCGTTGCAAGCAGATCAAGAATCGTCTGTTGCTCATCAGTCAGGCCCTCTGAAAGCAAATCGGTCAGTTCCATTGGATCGTTGATCAGGTCGTAAAACTCGCGGGAATCATCGTCCTGCCGGATCAGCTTGTAACGATCGTTTCGGATGGCATAAGGACGGCCTGATTCCGTTTCATAATCGATGAGGTTGTATGTTCGAGTGTCCGCCTGTGCATCCGACAACAACGGGAAAAAACTGAAGCTGTTGTCCACTCCTCCTGGTAAATCACCGTCGATGAGCTCCGCCAACGTTGCGTAGATGTCGACAACGTTGACAAGGGCGTCTTCCGTTTCATTGATGCGGCTGACTCCGTACCCGGACACGATCATCGGGACGTGGATACCTCCCTGATAGAGAGAGCCTTTGCCGCGCCCGGCAGGGTATTCCTGAAGCACCTGGACGGGCGTTCCGTTGTCGCCAAAGAAGATGACCAGAGTGCGCTCCATTTCCTCGGCCGGTATGGAATCCAGGACTCTGCCGATTTCGTGATCCATTGCCTCAATCATGCAAAGGTACTGGTTCAGGCTTCCGTTTGTCTGGGTGCGCGTATAGAGTTCCGGCGGGGGCAAATGAAACGGGGAGTGGGGAGCAACGTGAGCATGCCAGAGGAACCAGGGTTCTGTTTGAGCATCGATCCACTGAACGGCTTCATCCGCGAGTTGAGAGGTGATGTACTCCGTCGAGTTTCCGGTGACACCGTTTTCGGTACGGCTCCAGTCGGAGTAGTCATTAACCCCGCCCACCAATAGTCCCACATAGTGATCCACACCCTGCTGGTTGGGATGATCAGGGTTGTTGACGGGGCTGAGGTGCCATTTTCCGATGGCAGCGAGAGCTGTGTTGCCGCTTCCCCAGTCGTCGAAAGCCTCGAAGAGTGTCGTAAACGACAGGATGAGATTTCCGGGAACGTTCAGTACGTCGGTCTTGCTGCCAATCTGACCCGTCAGAGCCGCGGCCCGGGTCGGGCTGCAAACCGGATAGGCCCAGGCATTCGTGAAGCGCAGGCCGTTTTGTGCGAGTGCATCCAGGTTCGGTGTGTTTGGCTGTCGGGCACCGAGTCCGTACAGTCCCAGTGCATCGATACCCATATCGTCCGCAACGATGACCAAAACGTTCGGCTGGTCCTGGGCCTGGATCATGGGTGAGTCGAACAAGAACAAAGGGAGCAGTATCAGTCCCTTGCCGACTTCCTTGATGAAAGGGTGTGTTGTCATAGCGGTATCCTTGCGCCCCTCTGGTTCATGTCGAGGACAAGTTGATACCATCTCCCGTGCCACATGGTCCGACGGCAAGGGGCTTGTAATCCAAGGCCCTTTTCAAATCTGAAACCGGTCAGTGGGCGCCAGCGGGGCAGTAAAGTGCTCTGGCGCAATTTTATGCAAAACGATATACTTCATGCATAAAATCAGATGAACGTTATGCTTTTATCCTGAGTGCGGAAGTTGTCATCCAGCGCACTCGGAGTGCGCTGGATATCGACTTGCCGCCCTGACCACGTCTGAAAACCGCCCTGCTCAGGTCAGGTTCAAAACGTTTTGAGCATAGCTTCTGTAGGCTTCGCCAACCTCTTGAGCCATTTGATCAGGAAAGACGTTGAACGCCCCTGTTTGAAGTGCTTCCAGGATTCCTTTGGCTACAAGGCCCGGCGGGGGAGCACCTTCCCCCATACCTGCGGAATCAGCCATTTCCGTTTTGATCGGTCCGGCAATCACACTAATCACTTGAGTGCCCTGTTCGGCCCATTCCTCGCGCAATCCCTGCGTTACGGAGTATGATGCGGCTTTCGATGCGGAATAGGTTGTGAACGGCAAAAAGTTCTTGATGGAAGCCAGTGAGTTCATCTGCACGAAAGCTCCACCACCATTAGCCTTGAGAATCGGGCCAAACGCTTGTGCCAATCGGATGAGGGGATAGACATTTCTCTCCATCTGATATTTCAAGCCATCAATCGCGTCATCAGCCACCGGCCCGGCCACGTGAATGACACCCGCGTTGGAAACAACCAGGTTGACGTCGGTGGCGGTTTTTGCGGCATTGGAGACTGTTTCCTTTCGATTCAAGTCGAACTCGATTGGAACAACACGGTTGCCGTACTTTTCAGTCAGGTCAGAGACGGAAGAAAGTGTTCTGACCGCAGTGTAGACTTTGGCTGCACCAGCTTCGAGTAGTTCTTCAGTGATGGCTCTTCCAATTCCCCGGCTTGCACCAGTAACCAGCGCAATTCTGTTTTTCATTTCGATCTTCATGGTTATTTACTCCTTGTGAAAGTCGTGGTTATTTATCTCCTGGATCACTAAAAGTTTGTGCCTGTATTCGATCTTGTATCAGCTCCACTTAATAGAGCATCCCATACTTGGTAATTGCTTGTCGGGCCCGAAACCCGTCCTGGCGATTTGTAGCATCGCGTTGAGCAGTTCCGGTTCCCGGCCTGCAGGATCACCCATGCGGGCATCGTCCAGTCGTCCTCTGTATTGCAGCTTGCCTTCTGCATTGAAGCCAAAGAAATCCGGCGTACAAACTGCACTATAGGTTCTTCCAACCGACTGATTCTCATCAACAAGATATGGAAAGCTGAAGTTATAGGCGGAGGCGAAGCGTTTCATCATTGGAGGGCTGTCTTCAGGAACATGGCGATAATCATTGGAGTTGATTGCAACCACACCAATGCCCTTCGCCTGTAAGACTTTTGCATCCTCAGCAAAACGCTCAGCGATTGCCTTAACGTAGGGGCAATGATTGCAGATAAATGCAATCAGCAACCCGTTTGAATCCTGCAAATCCGACAGGGAATATGTCTTACCATCCGGGTCTGATAACGTGAATGGTGCTGCTTGCCAGCCTGTTTGAACGCCTGGGGTTTCAAGTAACATGAAGATATCCCTTTCTTGATTTAATTGCCAACCACGGTGTTTCGCAGAGCCGTTTATACTTCTCCTTTCTCTGTATGAAGCGATCCGGAGTCTGGATGCGCCATGTTTTGACCGATCAGTCAAAATTTGTGGAAAAAAAGAGACGTTCCCTTTTGTCTTCATCGAGCAGACTGCTTCACTCGCGTATAAATTATGGATGTAGTTTGTTTTGAACGGTCGGTCAATACCTTTTCAGGCATTTTTTTCTCTCCCCATTGTTTTCTCCATTTTGGCTATGAAATCAGAACCCTGGCCTGTTGAGCGATCTGCTTCAGCGCCGCTTTTTCAAGGGTTCCCCGGCCCAAGACTCGAATACCTACCACTAATGCCAATAAAGCTCTGGAAGTTGGTTGCGGTCTTACCGTCTTCGGGATTTGCCCATTTTTTTGGCCCTTCTCAATAAGCCTTTTGAAGAACAGTGCAAACTCCTCCATACCCTTTGTGACAAATGCCTTAACTGACTCATCATGATGGGAAAGGTTCAAGGCTGTGTTAACCAACAGGCACCCTTTCTTTTCGGTATCATCCAATGCCTGTTGGACAAGTGCGTCAAACAGCGTGGAGAACGCCACGAGAGGATCTTCAATCGCTTCCAATTGCCTTAATGTTTCAAGCCTTTGCTCGGTATCATACTTCAGCAGTGACTTGAAAAACAATTCCTGCTTACCGGCGAATGCATTATAAAGGCTTCCTCGTTGCAGACCAGTCGCTTCGGTCAAATCCGATATCGATGTGGCTTCATAACCCTTCTTCCAAAAAACGGCCATAACCTTTTCAAGTACCTCAGACTCATCAAATGATTTTTCCCAAGGCATGGCTTTGCTCTCCAGATTCACGAATTGTGCTGTTGCTGTGAATGGTTTTGACTGGCCAGTCAAAAGAAATTCGAGAAAACATACGGACAAGTATAAACTTCGTTAAATTGAGATTATTTACATTATTCCGGCGTCCACCCGGAAACAGGCGACTTGACGGACTTTCTCAGTCCCGAACGGGCATGGTGGGTACAGGTCGAAGGTCGAAAGCGACGTCAGGAGACCCTGCAGGAAAAAAATCACTCATCTCCGTAGCAGCGGGAAACGCTCGCCGCTCCGCCACACCCTCGAGACTCCCCCAAGCCGCCTCGTCCATGGTGTAAAGCGATAGTTCCTCTTTCAGAGAGCGATTTTGGCACTCGAGATCAGCCACATGATCTCCGAGGTATTGGATATGAGACTCCCAGACATGCTCCACGGCCTGCCAGTATGTGAAACTGCCCATAACGGTGTAGGCGATCACCATGGCGAGGACGTGACCAAGAAACCGACCGATGATGCCGAGGGTTTCACAGACCCATTCCCGTGTGATCCAACTCGGACTCTTTTGGGGTACTTTTTCCATCTTCCCGCTCCTTTACGAATTTCTCGGACTTCCACCCCAAGTGGTGCATGATCGAGCTTGTTCAGTCCTGTATTCAATTTACAATCCGACCCTACCCAATCATGAAACACTCAGAATTTCGACTCCGTCGATTCTACAGAGTCCGGAGAAGAAAATTCAACTCTCAGGCGATCCTACAAGACTTCCCTTTCTCAGCAGAAAAACCGACACTGCCAGAAGGAACCGGAGCTGGCTCCATGACCTCGTGAGAGGCCGGACGAGTGCCGAAAATCCAGACAAGAACCATGGCTGCGAGGATGATCGCGAAGACGATTTTCCAGCGGCGATTTGACACGGACTTTCCTCCTTTTTCCGTTAGAGAGGAAATTTTCTGTCAAGTTCCCGCACGTGTTACAGGAAATATGGCTATCATTCTTGACGGTCTGCGGCTGAGTCCCCCAATTCGCCTGTAGAATGATTACTCTCGGCAATGCCATCGATCAGTTCCTGCGCCACGCTCGTGACCAGCGCGGTCTGGCTTCACATACTCAGTTGGCCTACGAGACAGACCTGCGAGACATGCTGGCTTATTTGTCCAATGGGTACTCGGAGAACCTAAAGCTCGGAGACGTTTCAACGCTTCATGCCAAGGACTACATTGCTCATCTGCGGGATGACCGTGATTTGAAGCCGAAGTCCGTCAGCCGTCACCTGAGCAGCATGCGGCAGTTTTTTGACTGGTGTGTGCAGCGGGAGTATCTGGATATCAGTCCGGCGGAGAATCTCCGGAACCCGAAAACACCGAAGAAACTCCCTCACTATCTGGTCACGGACGAGATTGGGAGTCTCTTGCGACAACCGGACAAGTCGGATGCTATCGGCAATCGGGACTATGCGATCCTGGTCACGTTTCTCTTCACGGGCATGCGGCTGTCGGAACTTACGGGTCTGAATCTCGAGGATTTGGATTTGGAGGGGAGAGCCATCCGTATTTACGGCAAAGGTTCAAAAGAGCGACTTGTGCCTCCTCATCGGGTCGTCGTGGAAGCCCTGGAGAACTACATCAGGAACCATCGCCCGGCCACTCATGGGCAGCCGGAGCCGGTGTTTCTCAGCCGCAAACGAACGCGGATGACGTCCCGCATGGCTGGCTGGGTCGTGCGAAAAGCAGTGCGCCAGGCGGGACTGAGTCAGCGTACGACACCTCACAAACTACGCCACACGTTCGCGACACAACTTCTGCATCGAGGCGCTAACCTTTTGGAAATCAAAGAGCTACTTGGTCACAATGAGCTGGCGACGACCAGCATTTATACCCACACAAACGTCGACCGTCTGAAAAAGGCGGTGGACAAAATCACGCTGTGACTTCTCCCCTTCTTCTTGGCAATCGTTCCCTCATTGTTCCACACTTCCGATGTAGTCTGGGGATAATGATGGTGCGCCGGGAGGAAGGTTGCACATGAAGTTCTTTATTCGATTCTTTATTGGACTGGCCATTCTTCTGGCGATTATTGTAGGCATTTACTGGCTTGGCGAGAGTGGTGGAGACTTCAAGTCATGGCTTGGCGGTGCAATGGAAGCGCAACCAATCAAGGAGCAAAAACCGCCACGATCGGCGAGCGATACGGACTTTGCAAACAATGCGTTTGAGAAGAATCAAAACATCGACTATGAGCAGCTGGTCCGCGCGGCGGCTCAGGCCAATGGCGTCACCGTTGTTCGGCTGATTCGAAACGGGTTCAGCATTGATGTCAGTCTCTCGTGGCAGGGTGCCATTGCCACCAAGGGTGGTGATGTGCTCGATGACCTGCTGCGAAGCGGGCACTTGAGTGACTTCGATCAATCCGCCCCCCCGGTGGTTCGGACGGACCGCAACGGGCGAACGGTTTACACAGCGCAATACCTGCTTTATATGAAGTAAAGACTCTTCCCATTCCCGGATTGCAAAACATCCCATGACAACAATTCACCTCGTTTCCGGCGGCACGATTGAAACGGAAAGCCTGCCGGATGATGAAGACCTTCTCACACAGAAAATCACTCAACTGGATGTGGCATTCGAATCTTTGACGGGGCTCGATGAGGAGGCGGATTTGGAGAGTTTTTTTCCGGAAATCCGGCGGTATCTCAAAGACCTGTTTAAGATTCGAGGCACTCCCCCGCAGCCCGTTTTCCTGGAGGCGGGCCTCATCGGTGAAACGGCCTACTGGGTCTTTGATGCCGCGCTGGCCCGGGAGGCACCGCTCTATGTGCTGGTCGTTCGGAAAGAAGCCACGACGGAGATGTTCTGTGCAGAGCAGTCAGCCTCTTTTCTCGATGACGATGAAACCGTTGTGGACCGGCCCCTTACGCCAGCCCAGGCTGCCCTTCTGGACTTGTGCCTTGAGAGCGATGGCGGTGTTCCGGACCCTGAATCCCGGTAGTCGGGGCTCGGAGCGGGCGTTTTTTCCTCGCGCCTGTCGCCCCCAACCGTATTGAGAGGTCCTGTCGTTTCAGCGATTTGCCCCCACGGAACCGGGCGAGCCCAGCCTGCGAAGCGGAGAAGATATGGAATTCGAAGTCGGCGACGTTCTCAACGAGAAGTATGAAATCAAGAAACTTCTCGGCGCCGGCGGCATGGGAAAAGTCTACCGGGCGCGCCAGGTGGACCTTGGGCGCGATGTCGCGCTGAAGATCCCGAGCCAGCAGGTTCTCGAGTCGCCGGAAGTCATGGCAAGGTTCATCCGTGAAGCCAAGACTGTGGCGCGGATGACTCATGACAATATCGTTCAGGTCTACGAGTACTTTCACGAAGACGATCTGGCCTTCATCGCCATGGAGTTCGTTGAAGGCCAGGACTTGAAGGCCTTTGTCAACGCACCGCCGGATGACATTACACTGCGGGATATCTGCACGATCCTTGAGGGGGCGTGTGAAGGCCTCGATCATGCCCACGAATACGGCATTGTTCATCGTGATATCAAACCGCACAATATCATGGTGGCGCGTCTCCCTCGAGGAAAGTGGCGGGTGAAGGTGATGGATTTCGGCATCGCTCATATCGATGCCGCGGCACAGATGACAGAGATGGAAGGCGGCCAGCTTACCCAGACGGGCCAGGCCCTCGGCACGCCAAGTTACATGGCACCGGAGCAAATTCGCGGCACGGGTGTTTCTCATCTCAGTGATTTATACTCATTTGGCTGTGTGATTTACTATGTTCTGACACGCCAGACCGTATTCAGCGGTTCGGGTCTGACGGTGGCGGTGGCGCACCTTAACGAGATGCCTCCGTCGATCCGCACGCAACTGCCGGGACTGCCGGAGTCTGTCGATCAGGTCATTCTCAGATGCCTCGAAAAGGATCCGGCAAAGCGTTACCAAACGGCCGCTGATTTGGGCCATGCTTTGCACGAATCGCTGACACCGATTTTCGATCAGCCAATGGGCACGATCTGGCAGCAGTCGCTCCAGGCGCCTGATGCAACCATTCCAATCGTCAAGGCGCCTCAGACAGGTCAGGTATCCGGCAGTCAATTGCAGGAGGTGCAAACCAAGGGAACAATCGACCACTCCGGCTTTACAGGAGTCGGTGATACGACAAAGAAGACCGCTCCGGACGGCGGTGCTCCCCCACCTGCGAATGTCGATGCAACAATACCGGGCAAGCCTCTCGAGGAGGATATCAAGCCGCAGAAGAAGGCGGGTTTTGTCCCCATCGTCGCCGGGGTTGGAGTTCTGGCGCTTGTACTTGGCGTGGGAGCTGTCGTGTTTCTTAAAAGCCGGGGCGATTCAACTCCCCCTGACCCCGCCAGGACAGCTTCGCCTACGCCGGCAGAGGCGGCACCGACGGGAACGCCGGAGGTTTCTCCCACTCCGGAGCCGACTGAAGTCGCTGTCGTCAGACCGACAATAACGCCCCGGGAAACACCTGCCGCTGAGTTAACCCCGACTCCGGCACCAACCCCGACACCCGACAGTCGAATCAGAACATTGCAGGCACACATGAACATCGCCATGGAGGTGAGGCAGGCCGTGCCGGAGATGTATCGGCAGTGGCGCGCGATCATGGAGCTTCATCGCAGGGAAAGTGATTCGGAGTTCAAGGAAACCGCACTTTCTCGTGCGGATGAGGTGGCGAACCGCATCGTTACGTTGCCGGAGATGACGGAACTCAGCTCGGACAGCTTCACAATGGGAAACCGTAACGGCAACCAGGATGAGCAAAACGAGCACGCTGTCAGAGTTGCGGAGTTTGCCATTGGAACCTATGAGGTCACGGCTCTGGAGTTTGCCACTTTCCTCAACAGTGAATCCGCTCTCGCGACACTCTTCGAGCCGGACGATGATACGAACGTTATCTTTGACGAGGATGTTGGCCGGTTCGTCCCGCGGGAGAACCGGGAGCTTCATCCCGCGAACGGAGTCACGTGGTATGCCGCGGAGGAATATACAAAGTGGCTTACCGGGAAGACCGGAAAATTCTATCGCCTGCCAACGGAGGCGGAGTGGGAACGGGCTGCACGTGGTACCGGCGGACTCACCTATCCGACGGGACACCGCCCGCCCATTTCCGCTGAAGCCCATTTCAGCGCCCGGGAAACCGTTCCTGTTAACGAAGGTGGCGAGGGATATGGCGCAAGCCTCTGGAACATCGGCGGTAATGTTGCCGAGTGGTGCGCCGATTGGTACGACTCCGGCGTTTATTCGGAAGCCAACCGAAACGATCCCACCGGTCCGACGGACGATGAGGCACGGAGGAGGACTCTGAAGCGAAAGGTGCTTCGGGGAGGCGGGTTCCTGTCGTCCGCCGAGGATCTCTCGCTGACGCGCCGGGACCGTGAGGAACCGGATGCTCAGGAGCCGGATATCGGTTTCCGTCTGGCGTTGACCCCCTAGCTCCGCTTCCCTGTTCTAGTCCCATTCAGGCGACCGGAGATTTTTTTCATGAAGCAACGATACTTTGTGAGCGTTTGGGCTTTGCTGGCCATGCTCATTCTGGCGGGGTGCGGCGCCTCTGGCGCACGGTTTCAGAAGCCCTCCGTTCCGGCGGGCACTTCCCCACTGCCGGTCCATGTTCTTGTGGTTCCCTTCGATGACGAACGGGACTTCGATCAGGAGCCGGCCCGCATCAAGTCCGCCGCACCCCTGACGATTGCCCGCAAGTTCAAGTTTGATCGGCCTGACGAAGCGTATACGGCGGCGGGCAGACCTTTTCCCGAGCGCCTGGCGGAGGAACTTGCAGAAGACCTCGAGGATAGCGGTCTTGTCGAGAAGGTGACCTATGCCCGGTTGGATCGCCTTCCTGAAAAGGGAAGTTACGATTTGATGCTAAAAGGAAAGCTGCTGAAGACGGAGCAGTCGGGCCAGGTCAATCTCTACGGCCTGGTGCTTCCTCTCGGGATTTATCTTTATGACGTTGCCTGGTATCTTGGCCTTCCCAAAACCCGCCGCGACTATGAAATCGAGACCGAGCTTCAGTGGCTGAACGGCTACGATGAGACGCCAGTAGGGCCTGCCTTTCGGTCGAGCTACGATACGCCCGGCAAGACGTTCTGGGTTTATGCCGAGGAAGGCAAAATGGACGACATCTCAAAGCGAATGAAGCCGTCCTGGAACGGTCTTGTCGATGGCAGTGTCGCCGATCTTCCCTCCGCCGGCGACACTTACTGGGCTGAGCTGAAGACCGAAGGCGTCGAACATCTTGCCATGCTTGAACGCGAGGAGGAATTCCGGCGCAAGGGGGCACCACCTGTGTTCGGGTTCATTTCGCCGGACACCAACAGCACAATGCGGGCGACTGATGCGAACGTACGCTGGAATATTTCGGCACCGAACGGTCTGAAAACGGCGAGTCTCACGCTGAACGGAGAGTCCGTCGATCTTGGAATGGCGTCATTCGACCTTTCCTCCGATGCCACAGCACCAAGATCAGTCGCGGCCCGTACCGTTAACGTTCCACTCGAACTCGGCGAGAATGTCCTGATTGCAAGCGTTTCAGACTGGCGCGGCAATGTGACGGGAGCGGAACTGAGCGTTTCACGTCTTCCCCAGCCCCTGCGTCCCGAGAATCGCCATGCACTCCTGGTCGGCATGGGATCGGACGCCGCCAGAAACACAGTGCGCGATCTTGAACGAGCTTTCACAGATCCGTTTGCCGGTCAGTTTGAAGCAGGCCGCGTAAATACGGTGGCAGCTCCGGAATTCGATGCGGATCTTCTGCGTTCGGCTGTTCAAGGTTTTGGCGCCAAGCCTATCACCGGAGAGCTTGCTGTAATATATGTCGCCGTGCCCGGCGTTGCCTCAAGTATGTCTATCGGCTCCGGCGGCAACTCGATGGCGTTGACGGATCTGGCTGGATTGCTGGAGCAGCAGCTTGCAACTGATGAAGTCTTCGTGGTGTTGGATATCGACTGGGATTCCGGCAGTGGTGAGGATGTGGTGGATACTTTTGACGATGCGTCGCCGCGCTGGGGTATCGCTTCCTCTTCCGGGCAACCACAGACCGGCGCCGTTCGCGCGGGCAGGTTTGCCTACGGTTCGGCAATGGCAGATCTTCTGACGGAGCGCAGAAGTGGAGCGGCAGCGATGACGATAGAGAGTTTCTTCGATGAAACCGGCGCACGAACGGAAGATGCCAACGGGTTGAAACCTGACCTGACAGGCCGTTTCGATCCCAACATTACGGTGGTGAGTTACGAATGACGACTGTTCTCGGTATTGATGTGGGCGGTTCCGGCATTAAGGGAGCGCCCGTATCAATTGCGGACGGCTCCCTGTTGACTGAACGCCACCGAATCGACACCCCGCAACCTGCCACACGAGAGAAGGTTGTGCAAACGATTGCCCGGTTGATTGAGCACTTCTCGTGGACGGGACCGGTAGGCATCGGATTTCCCGGCGTGGTACGGAACGGAATGATCCATACCGCGGCAAATCTGGATGACAGCTGCATTGGTTGTCATCTCGAAGCGGAGATACACGCCGCGACGAACTGCAGCTGTTTCGTTGTCAATGACGCCGATGCGGCTGGTGTTGCCGAAATGCGATTCGGCGCCGGACGAGACCGCGGGGGTGTTGTCATGGTCATTACAGTGGGAACCGGAATCGGTTCGGCGGTTTTCACGGACGGCCACCTGGTAACCAACACCGAATTGGGCCATATGGTTCTCAGCAACGGTCAGCAGGCGGAGAAGTACGCTTCTGATGCAACGCGCAAGAAGCGGGATCTCTCGTGGCGGGAATGGGGAGAGCGCTTCAACCTGGTTCTCAAGGATCTGGAGTTTCTCTTTTCGCCGGAGCTGTTTATCCTGGGCGGAGGAACCAGCAAGAAACTTGATCGTTTCCGCGATCATCTCGATATAGAAGTGGAGCTGGTTCCCGCCGCGTTGCGAAACATGGCGGGAATCGTCGGTGCGGCAGTCTTTGCCGCCGAGAGAAACTCTTCGCTTCAACCCGCATAGCGTTATGGCATCCGGTTGCGTTCTCAAAAGACGTTGACCTGGCAGGAACGGGCATGGATGTGCTCGGATTTGAAACACCAAGCGTGGCTCAAATCACTCCGGTTTGCAGCACAATTCAACGCATCAGAGTTGGCTCGTCGCGGGTTCGAGATGTCGAGTCACTCAGTCCAGGAGGCCCCCATGAAAGGCAAGAAGCTGGTTGTTTCCTCATTCATTGCGGCGGCGGTATTTGCCATCAGTCCCGGATCGACTTTCGCCGCCGAGGCTTCGGATGAATCCGATTCCTCTCAGGCAGCGGCAATGCAACTTCCGCCGGGATGGACGGAAGCGGATATGCAGGCGTGCTTTCTGGCCGCAACACCGGGCGACAAACATGAACTTCTGATCGAAGGATCAGGCGTTTGGCACGGCAAGAGCACGATGTGGATGTCTCCCGGCGCGGAGCCGATCAAGAGCGAGTGCACGGCCACGATGACGCCAATGATGGATGGGCGCTATCTGAAGTGTGAAATGGAAGGGGAGATGCCGGGCATGGGACCCTACAGCGGTCTCGGTCTCTATGGGTTCGACAATGTGTCGCAGAAGTTTGTTTGCACCTGGCTGGATACTCAAAGTACCGGCATTATGACCGGAACCGGGGATGTGTCGGAGGACGGCAAGAAGATGACGTGGGAGTTCAATTATAACTGTCCGGTCTCCAGGAAGCCGAGCGTTATTCGTGAGGTGGAAACCGTGACGGGCCCCAACACAAAGACTCTGGAGATCTACGGTACGGAACCGAAGAGTGGTGAGGAGTACAGGATGATGGTGATCGAGTTCACCCGATCCTGATTCGTGATGGAAGGATGCGGCTTGAAGTCATGCATATCTGCGCAAAATATCCATGCATCCGCTCTTGTAAGATGAACCGAACAGGTTCAGGTGGTTGAGCAGATGGTGGAGTTTGTAGATTTCAAGCCGCTCCGAGCTTCCCGCCCCAAGGGGCCATAGCTCCTCATAAGCCGAATAGAAGTCAGAACTGAAGCCACCGAAGAGCATTGTCATCGCAAGATCAGCCTCTCTTCTCCCATAATATGCCGCAGGGTCGATGAGTACCGGTTCGCCGTTTTCAGCACACATGAAGTTCCCACCCCACAGATCGCCGTGCAGCAGACACGCAGGTTCCCGTGGCTCGGCAATCAGGTCCGTCAGCTTGTTCATCAATTGATCGCCGAGCTTGAGGAACGTCGAATCCGCATGGCCGTTTCGCTTCGCCAGGCTGAGTTGGTGCCCCAAACGATGTTCACACCAGAACTCAACCCAGTTGTCCTTCCAGCCATTTGGCTGAGGGGTGGAACCCAGATAGTTGTCATGATCGAAACCAAACCTGTCCCTCCGCGAGTTACGGTGCAACTCCGCAAACTGACGGCCCATTCGCTCCTGAAAAGTTGAGTCGGGACTGCCGGGTGCCACGTACTCCAGGACCAGGAACGGAGGAATGCCCTTCGTGCCACCGCCATGACTGATCACGCCTGGAACCCGTAGTGCACCAACGGCTGCTATTGCTTTGAGTCCCTCCGCCTCGCGGTCGAACATGTGAGGCAACGAGGCAGGATTTGACTTCAAGAAAAAAGAACGACCGTCTTCCAGATCGATGCGCGAAGCATTATTAATGCAGCCCCCTCCGATACCAGTTGATACGGACACCGGCGAAAAGCGGCCGGTTTCCTCGGCGATTGATTCGGCAACGGACTGCAAGAAGAGAGTCATTCATCATCCTTCAACAAGTCGTTCAACAGTGGTTCCGCCGTTTCCTGAATCAGGTCCAGTACCTTCTCAAATCCTTCAGGGCCGCCGTAATACGGATCGGGCATGTCCCGATTCTTTGTGGTGGGGTGATAGTCAAGAAACAGCTTCACCTTTTTGGTGTAACGTCCTTCCCGATCAAGGCATTTGATTTCGTTGAAATTGGAACGATCCATGGCCAGAATCAGATCGAAGCTCTCAAAGTCCGCGACCCGGAACTGGCGAGCCCTCTGATCCTCGAGTCGAATCCCACGACGTGCAGCCGCCTCTGTCATGCGCTCGTCCGGTGGCTCTCCGGCATGATAGCCGATTGTCCCCGCGGAATCGATTTCAATACGGTCCGTGAAGCCGCGTTCCTCCACAAGATGGCGGAAGACTCCTTCCCCCGTGGGCGAGCGGCAGATATTGCCCATGCAGACAAACAAGATGCGTTTCTTCATACACCACCTCGTGAAGGACTGTAACAGAGGCTTGCTACGAAGAGGCCGGCAGGGCAAGGCTCAGGGTAATACTTCACGGCCCCTGCAACGGGTGCACAGGTTGTATCCCAGCGGCGATTAAGCCAATCAGTCAGTGAGGATGAGCGATGGGCGCTTTTGGCGCGATCACAAAATGGCTCCATACAATGTACCCCATGGGGATGGTGGAACGTCTCCCCGTGGTGAACGAAGACGGATCGACGAGTGTACCGGGAGTTTATATTGTCGGCGACTTGTCCGGGATTCCGCTTCTCAAGTTTTCTCAGCACACCGGGGCTCGCGTCGTTGAAACACTGAGCAACAATCCAAGATTTCGAAAGTCGGAATCAGACGACACCTACGATGTTGTGATATTAGGCGCGGGAGTGTCCGGTATTTCGGCCGCCATGGAATGCGAAAGAAAAAAACTGAAGTACGTGATTCTGGAAGCTTCCGAGCCGTTCTCCACCATTGTCAATTTTCCGCGTGAAAAACCGATCTATCTCTACCCCACCGAGATGGAGCCGGCCGGCAGTTTGAAGGTAACTGCGGGAGTCAAGGAGCCGCTACTGGACGAATTGCGGCACCAGGCGAACGAAGCCGGTCTGAATATCAGAAAAGGCGTCCGCGCCACGCATATCGAACGCAAGGGAGACACATTGCACGCCATCGTTCCGAAAGGGGATGATGTAAGAGCAAAGGCCGTCATCGTTGCCATTGGCCGCAGCGGTAACTTTCGCAAGATGGGCGTGCCCGGTGAGGAGAAGAACAAAGTCTATAACCGCCTTCACGACCCGGCGGACTACAAGGACCAAAAGGTCCTGGTGGTTGGAGGGGGAGACAGTGCCGCCGAGGCATCCATTGCGCTGGCTCAAAAAGGAGCGGAAGTCACACTCGCTTACCGTGGAGCGGAATTGACACGCCCAAAGCCGGAGAATGTTGAAAAGGTTCAGGCTCTGGCCGTGGATGAACCGGCCTTCGGCAGAATTCGCCTGCTGTTGAATACTCAGCCGAAGGAAATCGGCGACGCGCAGGTGGTTCTGGCGTCAAAGGATGCCGGCGATCTGACGATTGAAAATGCTCACGTCTTTTCGTTGATTGGACGCGAGGCGCCGCTCGACTTCTTTCGCAAGACGGGCATTCCGATTCATGGTGAATGGAATCCGAAGCGTATTCTTACCTTCAGTGCCTTTCTGGTTTTCTGCGTGTGGCTCTATAACTGGAAGGGCGGTGGGTACTTTGGCGAGCTCTTCGCACTCAAAGGCTGGTTTCCCTTCAACGTACCGGACGTTCTGGCCTCCTTCGGGTCCGGTGGTCCGGGAACACTCATGGGAACTCTCAAGATATCCATGGCATCGCCGTCGTTTTATTACACGCTGGCTTACTGCCTGTGTGTCGGCATCTTCGGCATCCGGCGCATTCGCCGCCGCAAGACGCCCTACGTCATGGTCCAGACACTTGTTTTGTTTCTCGTACAAACCATTCCTCTGTTTCTGTTACCCGAGATCATACTTCCTCTGCTGGGGCACAATGGTGTGTTCGACACCGGTCTCGGCCAGACTATCGCCAACAATCTCTTCCCTGAAGCCGGATACGGGCACGGGCGCGAGTACTGGCGTGCGGTCGGGTTCATTCTCGCGTGGCCGCTTTTCCTTTATAATTTTTTTACCGCAGAGCCCATGATGTGGTGGCTGGTTATCGGCAGTATCCAGACCTTTGTCATCATTCCCGGACTGATTTACTTCTACGGCAAGGGTGCCTACTGTGGATGGATCTGCTCCTGTGGCGCCCTGGCGGAAACCATGGGGGATGCGCATCGTACAAAAATGCCTCACGGTCCCTTCTGGTCGAAACTCAACATGGCGGGTCAGGTCATCCTGTGGGTTGCCGTGGCACTGATGGTTTTGCGTGTCGTGGGCTGGATTGCGCCTGAATCCTTCGCGGGAAAATGGTTCGACCTTTTGTTGAGCGGAAAGCATTACGCTGCCGACGGTTCCGTCATCAGTAACCCCATCAACTACAAGTGGATTGTCGATGTCTCGCTGGCCGGCGTCATTGGCGTTGGTTTTTACTTCTGGTTCAGTGGCCGTGTCTGGTGCAGGTTCTTCTGTCCTCTTGCGGCCCTGATGCATTTCTACGCAAAATTCAGCCGCTTTCGCATTCTTCCGGAAAAGAAGAAGTGTATCTCCTGCAACGTCTGCACGAGCGTCTGCCATCAGGGGATCGATATCATGAACTTTGCCAACAAAGGCATTCCCATGGAGGACCCGGAGTGCGTTCGTTGTTCCGCATGTGTACAGATGTGTCCGACGGGAGTTCTGCAGTTTGGACAGGTGGACAAAGGGGGCGAGGTGATTAAGTACGACAGTCTTCCCGCCAGCCCTGTTCTGATGGCGGAAAAACAGAAATAAGCGTGCATCTCCGTGTGCGAAGGCCACCGAGTTCGAAAAAAACCGTATTCGCGCAAGTATTTCAGTCCACCGGGTTATGGTGGGTAAGTGATGAGCGCAGAGACTCTGACAACGGCTTCAAGCAGGAAAGTCGATTCGACACGAGAGTTGGTTCTCGCCGCCCGCAGGGGCGATGATGAGGCTTACGCCGAACTCGTGGCCACACATCTTGGTCTCGTCCACGCCATCGCTTTGGCCCGCCTTGTTGATCGTCAGGCTGCCGACGACCTCGTACAGGAGGTCTTCCTGCGGGCTTGGCTGCATCTCGACAAACTCGGGCCGCCATTCAATTTCGGAGGCTGGATTGTGCAAATCGCCCGCAACGAAAGCATACGCTGGAACCGTGATAACCTGCGTCATACAGCGATGTTTGAACTTCTACCGGAGTCCGCTGACCTCAGTCGCCTTGCATCCGCTCAAACGGATGCCCGAGCAGAAGTCGCGCATAATGAAGAGACACAGAATCTGCTGGGTGCTCTTGAACAGATATCTTCCGAAGACCGGGAGACTCTCCTGCTCCACTACTCAGAGGGCATGACAAAACGTGAGATTGCAGAATGCACCGGTGTGCATGAATCGACCATTGGCCGTCAGATCAAAAGAACGCTCGCTCAACTTCGAACATTCATGGAGGAGCCGGATCGTACAGTCTGGAGCCGTTTGGGCCCCGCCTCCACCGCCACCTCCCGTGCCGTGGGAGCCATGGCCACGGTTCTGACACTCCCGCCCACGGTAAAAGCCCAGCTGGCAACCGCGCTTCCCGTTCCGGAAGCGACGAACACAACGCTCCTGCCGGACAAGCCGGGCCTGCAGTGGAAATGGATCGGCGTGGGCGGACTGGCGGGCCTCGGACTGATTGCCGCCTTGTGGCACGCGGGGACAGGTGGAGGCGAATCCGGAGCGGTTCCATCCGCAAGTCTTCCTGCAACCACTGTCCTGACGGTTGATGCACCAAACCTGCTCTCCGCTCCCGCCCGCACGGATGCAGCCACTGTTGCCGAAAATGAAGGTAATTTGTTATTTAATGGGAGCTTCGAAGATGGCAATGGTGAGCCCGCACACTGGAAGAAAGGGGTGCAGGGTGGTGGTGGGACAAGTCTTCCCGATGTGCAGTGGGTTTACTCCCGCGACCGGGGTCACACGGGAACGTCAGCCATTGGTTTCCATCGCGAAGGTCGGCGCTACTTCCCCATCGCCGAGTGGTATCAGGATGTGGAGCATCATGGTATGGGAGACACAATTCGTGTCAGCGCCATGGTGGCGGCGAAGGATGTCACAAAGGCGCGTCTCGACGTGCAGTTCCTGACAAACGTCGGTGGCTGGAGCCATGCCTGGGTGTCCAGTATTGGCGGAGGCGGCGATTCAGACCCGGTCAGCCATAACTGGACGGAGTATTCCGGAACCGCCACCGTTCCTGAGGGCACGGACAGGATTCGGGTCTCGATTCAGATATATGGACCGGGCATGCTGCTTGTCGATGATGTCAGGGCGGAGTATCCGCAACCATAGCGGATCAGACAGCCGCCACCGACTTGAGACGCTCTCGCAATCCCCTGAGGATCATCTCACCATGGTGGCGGCTGTTCTCAATGAAGACTTTTCCGGAAACATTTCCGGCGATGATCGTCCCCGCAATGAAGATTCCGGGGATGTTTGTTTCAAGCGTCTCTGCATCGTGCTTCGGAAGGTTGGTGTTTTCCTCCACGTCGATGCCGATTCCTCTCAGAAACTGAACGGGTGGATTGTAGCCTGTCTGGCAAACCACATAGTCGTTGGCAATCGTCTGTTCCTTCCCCTGTTGATCCACTAGTGTCACAGTTTCCCAATCGATACGCTTCACCTCAGTACCAAGATATCCGGTAATCTCATTGTTTTTGAGACGGTTCTCAATGTCCGGCAGCAGCCAGTACTTGATGCCGTATCCGTTCAGCGCCGGTTTGCGATAGGAGAGCGATACCTTTGCTCCCGCACGCCATAGCAAAAGGGCCGTTTCAATGGCGGAGTTCCGTCCGCCAACAACAAGAACACTGTTGTCAACGTAGGGGTGAGGTTCCTTGAAGAAATGTGTGACTTTGGACAATTCCTCTCCTGCCGCACCAAGGGAGCGCGGGTTCTCGAAGGCGCCACAGGCCACAACAACGGTGTGCGTTTCGATCGTATCACGACTGCCGTCGCGTTTTTCCAGCATGACCTCAAAATGACCTTCGGGTGCCTTTTCCACACCGACAACCCTGGCCAGCGTGCGAACATTGATTCCGCGGTCCTGAACGAAACGTGTCAGATAGTTCAAATACTGTCGGCGGCTCGGCTTTTCATCGATGATATTCAGTGGAAAACCATCGATTTCCACCAGGTCTCGGGTGCTGAAGAACTGCATGAAGGTCGGGTATTGGCTGATATGGTCGCCGATGGAGCCCTTCTCCACCACGAGATAGTCAATGCCCGCCTTCGCGAATGAGTTGGCAACAGCGAGCCCTGCGGGCCCTGCTCCGATGATAAGGCTGTCCAGCACGATGGTGTATTCCCCTGAGAAACATGGATTTGGCCGGTCTTGACGGCACATGGCCGGGTTATGCAAAGTCCTTGCCGTCGGGGGCTGGTGCTGACCAGCATCTTCCCCCGTCGGTTTTCCGGCCCGGTTCGAAAAGGAGCTTTACGATTATGTCAGGCCATAGCAAATGGCATTCGATCAAGCACAAGAAGGCCATTATCGATGCCAAGCGCGGCAAGGTTTTCACCCGCGTCATCAAGGAGTTGCAGATTGCCGCCCGCATCGGCGGCAGCGATGCGGACGCGAATCCGCGGCTCAGGACGGCTATCCAGGCTGCCAAAGACGTCAATATGCCCAAGCTCACCGGCGCCTTTCTTGATCGCGCGCTCCATGGTGTCC